>JANWYE010000045.1 GCA_025057175.1 Chloroflexus sp.
TCTCGTTGCAAGATCCGGTCACTGGAACGTTGAGCTTTACGGCGTTGTGTGTTACCCACCCCAACTTCAGCGCATTTTTGCAGGGCGCGTTTGAGAAGCTGTGGGAGGATGGCGAGCCGTTTGAGCAGAATTAGTTCTTTAGCCTGCCAAAGGATCGCGAGGCTGCGCCCCGCGCAATCGCAAGGGTCGCTTGAGACAAAACGAACAACAGTTATGCGCAAATTCAATGCAATTGCAGATGATGATGTCGCAAACTCGGTGGCCGCATTGCGGCGCTCACCATCAGGATGCAGGCAGCCTGAAGTAACCCGACAGGAGGTGTGGTATGCGCTCCACTGATCCACTTGATCTCTTGGGAATTGATTATGTCGAATTTTATGTCAGCAACGCCCGCCAAGCGACCCACTTCTATCGCACAACGCTCGGCCTGCGCCCGGTAGCATACGCTGGGCTTGAGACAGGGGTGCGTGATCGGGCCAGCTATGTGCTCGAACGGCGCAATGTGCGGTTTGTGCTAACCGCGCCGCTCATTCCCGACCATCCGATTGCTCGCCACATTGCCCATCACGGCGACGGGGTCAAAGACATTGCCTTGCGCGTGCGTGATGCGGCGGCAGCCTACGAAACCGCCGTCGCTCGCGGCGGTATTCCGGTGCAACCACCCACCGAATGCGTTGATGAACATGGCCGGATCGTGAAGGCGACTATTGCCACTTATGGCGACACAGTGCATTCCTTTGTCGAGCGGGAAGAGTACCGAGGCGTGTTTATGCCCGGCTTCCAACCGATCACAGAGCACATTCCCGTTCCTGAAACCGGCATCGCTGCCATTGACCACATCGTCGGCAATGTCGAGCTAGGCGCAATGAACCGGTGGGTCAAGTACTATCGTGATGTGCTCGGCTTTAATCAATTGGTTCACTTCGATGACCACGACATCAGCACCGAGTACAGCGCATTGATGTCGAAGGTGATGCAGAATGGCACTGGCCGGATCAAGTTCCCGATCAACGAACCGGCGGAAGGCCGGCGCAAGAGCCAGATCGAGGAGTTTCTAGAATACTACGGCGGTCCCGGTGTGCAACATATCGCGCTAGCCACCGGTGACATCTGCGCCACCGTTGATGCGCTGCGCGCCGCCGGCATTCCGTTCATCCATGTGCCCGATGCCTACTACGATGATCTTGAGCAGCGAGTGGGCAAGATTGATGAAAGCCGGCAGGCGCTGCAAGAACGCGGCATTCTCGTTGACCGTGACGAAGAGGGGTATTTGTTGCAAATCTTCAGCCAGCCGCTGCAAGACCGGCCCACGCTCTTTATCGAGATTATCCAGCGCAAGGGCAGTCGCGGCTTTGGCAAAGGCAATTTCAAGGCGTTGTTCGAGGCGATCGAGCGCGAACAAGCCAAGCGGGGGAATTTGTAGGGGCGCAAACCTCGTCACGACCGGTTGATCCGCGTGCCACGCGGCACGTTGACGATCACCGCCTCGTCTTCCTCGGCGTGTCCGGCATGGCTTGGTTCGTTGCCATGGCCGTGATGATGGTGATCATCCGCCGGCTTAAACTCGCCCAACAAACTGGCCCGCCGGATACGCCGATCATACTCGCGTTCGATTGCCGCCACCAACCGTTGCCACCAAGACTGCTCGCTCATCGTTTCGCTCCTCCGCAGAAGGTGGATTTTTCCTCTATCATAGATGACAGTATATCAGCAAAGATTCAGCAGGATGTCAACATATTATGTTATAACTCAGTATGCTTGCTTGTGTACAATGATAGTAGCAGCCTCTAGCGCAGAGGCATTTGGAAGATTGTCTAGTCAGGAGACCGCATGCGCGGCATCATTCGATTTCTTCGCCTCAACCCTACCGTTCGCCGGGCGCTTGGCCTGCTCTTTCTGGCGCTTGGCTTGATCGGTTCGCTCTTTCCCATCATACCGGGTTGGCCCGGTTATCTATTGGCTATCATTCTTCTTGGCCGGCGCGACCGTCTGTTGCGCCGGTTGCATCTGATTGCCCGTATCGCCCTGCGCTGGCTACGCAAAGCGCCATTGCCACACCTACGCGGGGTTGGTCACTGGCTGTCGAGCCAATACGTCGAGCTGCGGCGCGCGGTAGTGCCGCGCTTGATAGCGTTTGAACGCCATCTCGATGGGCCTAATCCCCTTTGAGCCGCTTGCCCAACGCCCATCCTAGGATCAAGCCACCCACCGCGATCAGGGCAGCGGCGACGGCCATTCCGATCAGCAGATGCGGCCAGCCGAACGGGCCGCCGCTGATGAGCCACGCTAACAGCGCCGGCCCGCCGATCAACGCAGCCAGCACTGCCAGCAATGGCACTACGCCCCGCACGACCAGCCAGATCCGCCGCTTCATGGTTGTGTCCTTTGTCGGGTCAAGGCGATGCTGCGCCCTTACGGGGGTGGGGCAAGACACCGCCTTGCCCCTACGGCGATGCCAACGCGGCGCGGGCCGCTGCCGGCGTGTTGGTGATCAATCCGCTTGCCCCCAACGCGGCTAATGCCCGCATGCGCCCCGGATCATCCACCGTCCAGACATTGACTTGATACCCGGCCCGGCGCACTTTCGGCAACACCCAATCGAGACCGGGCAAGCCGTGATACGGGTGCCATGCGGTGGCCCCGATCCGGCGCAGGGCGCCAAATGGCCAAAACTCGCGCAGGCGCACATCAGGCCGGTAAGTGCGAATACCCATCAGATAGCCGCGAGCAATAGCAGGGTCAACTGCGCGCAGTTCGCGCAGCGCTTGAGGAAAAAATGACGAAACGATCACCTGATCGGCCATGCCAAATTCACGTAGTAACTGCACACAGCGCGCAGCCATGCCGGGCTGTTTCAACTCAAGGTTGAGCGGCATCCCTACGCGCCGCGCCCAATCGAGCGTCTCGGCGAGCGTCGGCACCCGCTCACCGCCAATATCGAGCCGGCGCAATTCGGCCAGCGTGAGGCGCGCCACCGGATCGGCCCGGCCATTCCAGCGCGCAGTATCATCGTCGTGAAAGACAACGATCTCGCCATCAGCCGTAGGTTGGAGATCGAGTTCGATCATATCAGCCTGCTGGCGGTGAGCCAATTCAAAGGCGGCTAACGTATTTTCTGGCGCTTCAGCCGACGCGCCACGATGAGCAATGATCAATGGTGCCATGCATCCTCTCTCTATAACGCAAAGGCGCGAAGATGGAAAGAGTATATCGCATCATCGTCGTTTGCACGAATTGGACGCACACTTCGTCATTACCCAAGGAATGACCGCAGTGAGCAACCTTAAACACGCCGATAGCGGGGCGGCATGCGCCCCGCTATCAGTATCGCCACGCCGTGCTTTGGCGTCAATGTCGCAGGAAGAAGGCGTTGGTCAGGCGCTAGGAGCTGAGATCAGGCTGGGGAATCGCCAGATCGGCTTGCCGCGCCTCTTCGGTCAGCATCGGATGCAGAATGCGTTGCATTGCCATCACATGGGCACAAGTGCCCCAACTATGGAAGAACGAGCAATTGCAGGCCCATTGGCCATTGTGGAGCGAAATCTCGTGATCGCTGTTACCGCCATGAAACGTCGCCCGCAGATCACTGAACTTGATACGCTCTGGTTCGGCGGCATAGCGCCGCGCCTTCTCGATCTTGCCGATCATGTCCGAGTGCATAGGGAGACCTCCTTTGTCTCTGCCCGGAAAACATCAAGGGCGGCTACAGGCATCGGCCTGTACCGCCCTACACACACCTCAACTCCGTTGTGACACATGTTTTCATAGCCGGCCTCCTTAACTGGAGTTGCGCCGCTCTTAACACAACCTTATTATACGACCTCCGATCAGCCGCCGTCAAGGATGAATTCGGCCATTAGCGCACCAAGATTTTTCGCTTCCTAGTGCGATATAACTGCAATAAACCACTGCAAGCAACGGTTGCCATCCGCTAACTGCCGTTGCGCATCCGTTCGGCGAGAGCGAGAATGCGCTGGCCGTACTCGGTGCCCGGATAGGCCCAACGCCCGTTGAGGTCGGTAATGGTCACGGCGACACCGCGCAGGTGATCGGGCAGTGGCCGCCGGAAGAGGGCGTAGTCGATCAGTTGTTGTTGGTAGGGTGTGCCGGCGCCGGCAGGCAGGGCGTAAGCCAGCAAGCGGCCCAGATGGGCCGGGATCGACTCGCCCACCCATGAAGCGAAACTGAGGCCGGCTCGCCACACTTGGTTAGCTTCGTCCCATGCCCAATCAGGGCCGGGCGGTTGGTCGGGTGTGCCGGGCCGAGTCTCGCCGGTCACGCCAATGCCTGCCGGATTGCGGCGCGGGCGCTGGCACCACCACGAGGTCAGATGGCCGGTCTCGTGGGCGCATTGGGCAATGGCAAGGAACCAATCGAGTTCGGCGGCAGCGCCGATCTCGGCGTAGCCATTGACAATCACGCCGACATCGTAGGGGGTATAGGCGGTGCTACGCGGCGCTAGCCACGCAATCGCCGCCTCGGCAGTGCCGGTCGGCGGGCCAAGCAACGTGCCCGGCAATGGCGAACGCGCGATATACGGCAGATAGACGGTGGTCGTGGCCGGTTCTTGGGCATGGCTGATGGCGCTGCTGAGGGCGGCTAGCCCCAACGCCAGTACCGTTCGACGAGATAAGCGCGTGTTCATGGCTGTTCGATCAATAGAGCGCGGATGTCTTGGACATACACGCTGGCAGCGGTTCCATATTGATAAACGAACCGCAGCCGGCCCTTTTGATCGATGAGATAACTCGCGGTGCTGTGATCGACACCGGCGTTACCGTGATGCTGGTGAGCGCCGCCGTGGCGGTAGGTTAGCCCATATTCCTTGCTGATCCGGCGCAAGGTAGCGTCATCGCCTTGCAAGCCGATAAAACCCTCGCCAAAGCCACGCAGGTAAGCAGCCAATACTTCCGGTGTGTCGTTAGCCGGATCAACGCTGATCAAGACGAAATGCACCTTTTCGCCATCAGCGCCCAACTCCTCGCGGGCGCGGCGAAACTCAGCCAGCGTGATCGGGCAGTAGTCGGGGCAGCGGGTGTAGCCAAAGTAGAGCAATACCGGTTGCCCACGCAAATCGCTGAAGCGCAGTTGGCCACCGGTGCTGGCCGGCAAGCTGAAATCGCTCAGCACCGTAGGCGGGTCGATTTTAGTGGATGGCGTAGTCGCCGGTGGGTTGGTGATGGCACACGCGGCGAGCAGGACGAGAAAGATTAGGAAGAAGCGTGGCATGGTCGGCCCTCATCCCCTCACCCCTTCTCCCGCTACGCAGGCGAAGGGGAACGGCTGTCAGGCTGAAAGGTCAGATGGCCCGCGTCCCCTTACCCCTGCGCCCACCGCGGGAACAGCGGTCATGCTGCAAACGTGAACCCTCATCCCCTCACCCCTTCTCCCGCTACGCAGGCGAAGGGGAACGGCTGTCAGGCTGAAAGGTCAGGTGGCCCGCGTCCCCTCACCTCTTCTCCCAGTGCGGGGGAGCAGCGGAGCGGCGGTCATGCTGCATGGGGTCTGCGCGTTCGTGATCCGCGCCAGCTTACCGCAGCAGCAATGGCGCATAACTGGTAAAGAGCTGCTCAACCACGTGCAAACGCACTGGAATAGTTAAGCGGAATGACGTACCGGGAGCGGCGAAGGTGATCGCTCCTTCGTACACGCCGGTAGCAAGGCCATTATGGTTGATACCCCATCTCAGTATACCATCTTCAGCCACCCCGCTCAACCACGACTCGGTCTGGGCAACTTGCCAATTGGCGCGGGCGCAGGGTGAAGTGATGGTCAGCGGCGCAGGAGGATTAGCAGTTCGTTCAATCATGAGGTTATACTGACCTGCGGTAATCGGCTGCGACGGCAATGGCGACACCTCACTCAACGGCGTAAAGACAGTGCCATCGGTGTAGCGCACCCACACTCCTTGGCCGCGGTAGTTGCCGCCGGGCACGGCCAACGTCAGCGGATTGGCAATCGGCTGCGGCGCAGTGAAGATGGTCACCGCATCGACGAAGACGTCGGTGTTGCCGCTGCGCCAGAACTGGAAGGTGAGGAAGGGTTCGATACCGTGAAAGGTAAAGGGCAGGGCAAATTCCTGATACTGGCCGGTAGCGGCAAAATCAATCCCGCGCAGGCGGAGCGGGCCATACTCGACGCCGCCACCCCGCACGGTAAACCGGGCCACTTCGGCAGGTGAGGCGTTGTTGGCAACCTTTAGCCGCACATAGGCTACTAACGGTCGATCTTTAAACACTACCGGATTGTAATCCCACACCCACGCCGAAGTTTCACCGCCGGCCAATCCTAATCGAAACGCACCACCGCCCCAAGCCGCCGGATCGGCAATCCGCTCGCCAGTGCCCCAGAGTAGATTGAAGGTCGAGTATGTCTCGTCAACCAGCCAGCCGAGACTAAACTGCACCTGCGGCAGGGTAGGGTGGGAGAGACCGGTAAGTGTGACCGTAGGCTGGCGATCGCTGAGCGTTGCCGCCAACTCGGCAACCGGCGGGTTAGCGCCGAGATAGATTGTGTCGCTTACAATTGCCGTCGCGCCGTAGGCATCACGGGTCTTGACATAGACTGTGCGCCACCCTTCGCCGGGTGGCAACTGGAAGCGGATCTCATTGGTAAACGGTTGCCAATTGGCGCCAATGAAGCAAGGGTTATCGGCGACCATCAGCTCGGTGGCCGCGCGACGACCGGCGAACCCGCCGGTTTCGGCAGGCTGGTGAATGTAGAGCGCTACATTAGGGTTCAGGGTATTGATCGCTTCATTCTCGATAATGACCGGCGCGTGAGCCGCATCGTTACCGAACATCTGCGCAATATACCCGCGCCCATCGCCAGCGCGGCGGTAGTAGCCTAACCCGATCTCGCGATGGCCGGGATCGAGAAGATTGTTACGATGGCCGGGACTGTTGAGCCAACCGTTAATCGCGTCTTGCGGCTGCATGTACCCGCAATAGGCATTTTCGGCGCCACTGCTGCCGAGGTAGCCAAAGATGACGGCCCGATCACTTGGCCATTGCCCGTTGGTATCTCGATGGCCACAGTACGGAGTTGGGCGACGCTCGACCGAATCCCACGCAAACCAACGCGAGGCGTGAGTTAGTTGGCGGTTCCAGCGCAATGGCGGCTGGCCGGCGTTGCGGCGAGCCAGATTGCCGTAATAGACAGTCAATGCCTCGTCGAGCAGGAGGTTTGATGTCTGAGCAGTGGGATCAAAAGCCAATGCCGGCGTGACGGCGAGGCAGCACAGCGCGAGCAGAAAACCGCATAGCCGTATCACTCGATGAGGCATCTCTGCGCTCCATGTCGAACACGATACCGCCGCTCGCCAGCATGGACGCGCGGCCATCATTTCAGCCTTTTGTGAGCAAAAAGGTAGTGTCACGCTCAACTCTAGTATAATGAATCAAGGGCAAGTAGCAAGACATGATCCGCTTGTCGCTCATCACCGCATAAACCTCGTCATAGATGACTAGCTTACGCCTCGCAATCATCACCACTATCGGTTGAAGAAGTTTCGACGCACATTGTGCTGGGATCGGCGCTGGCTGCGGTTCAGATTTCTTCCCTTGACATTATCCCGCGTTTGATGCTATCATCACAAGCGACAAACGATCTTCGGGGCAGGGTGAAATTCCCGATCGGTGGTATAGCCCACGAGCGTGTTGAGAGGCACGCAGGATCCGGTGCAACTCCGGGGCCGACGGTTACAGTCCGGATGTAAAGAAGATCCAGATATGGGCAATGGTGGGTGACGCGCGAAGTGCGCGCCTCTGCTGTGTTGCCGTTGCAGGCGGGTGAGTTGCCCGTCGTGTTCCCGTATCTGTCCCCCGAAGAGCGTTGGCTCAGCGGGGGTTTTTGATTCCCCCGCCGGAAAGGAGATGGTGACGATGCAACAAACGCTGCCAATGCCAACTACCGCGCCGCGAGTCAAGACATTGCGACGCTTTGAATGGCCGGCGCTCGGCCTGCCGGTGACATTGATGTCGTTGCTCTTGCTCTGGCAAACCGTCGTGGCCGTCAGCGGCTACCCGGCCTTTATTCTGCCCTCGCCGGCGCTGGTTGCCACCCGGTTCGGGCAGGCGCTGAGCAGCGGACTGCTCTGGCAACACACCGCAGCAACGCTGAGCGCGGCGCTGGGCGGCTTTGCGCTCGCCTTAATAGTGGCGCTCCTTCTTGGCTATACCCTTGCCCATATCCGTTGGCTCGAACAGGCGCTGGCGCCGGTGCTGGCAGCTAGCCAAGCGATCCCGGTGGTTGCGGTTGCGCCGCTGATCATCCTCTGGTTTGGCGCCGGTCTCACCTCGAAGATACTGGTCGCCGCGTTGATCACCTTCTTGCCCATCTTGATCAGCGCAATTGTCGCCATCCGCAGCATTCCGCGCGAATTGATCGAGATGGCGCACATCAGCGGGGCCAACCGCTGGCAACTGCTGCGCTACGTCGAAGCGCCGCTGGCGCTGCCGGTGCTGTTCGGCGGCGTGCGCACCGGCTTGGCGCTCGCCACCACCGGCGCAGTGGTCGGCGAATTCGTCGCTGGGCGCACCGGCCTCGGCGCGCTAATCAATATTGCCCGCGGCCTGTTCGATACGCCGCTGATCTTTGTCGCGTTGGCAACGTTGGCCCTGATCACGCTTACCCTCTACGTGCTGGCCGGCCTGCTCGAACGGCTGCTGGTGCGCTGGGAAGCGTAAACACCACTTTCGTAAAGTTGAAGCACTCTTGCGTATCTGGCGAACGGGCAGATGACGACCATACTAACGAGGAAACGATTATGAAGCTGCGTTTCATGCTATTCCTTACCCTTATCACCCTCATCATCACCGCATGCAGCGCGCCGGCTCCGGCGCCAACCGCAGCGCCAACCACAGCGCCGGCGGCCAATCCACAACCGGAATTGCGCAAGGTAACGCTGGCAATGTCGTATATCCCGAATATTCAGTTCGCGCCCTACTATGTCGCAGCCGCAAAGGGCTACTACGCCGCCGAAGGGATTGAGGTCACTTTCGACTACAACTTCGAGAACGACGTGTTGCAACGGGCAGCAACGTGGCCGGCTAGCGGCGTAGCCTTCGCCACCACCAGCGGCACCTCGGTCTTGCTGGCCCGCCAGCAGGGGGTGCCGGTCAAGACGGTGATGACGCTCTACCAGCGCTTCCCAATCGCGTTCTTTGCCAAGGCGAATGTGCCGCTGGCCAGCGTGAATGACCTGCGCGGGCAGACCATCGGCATTCCCGGTCGCTTCGGCGAGAGCTTCTATGCGCTGTTGGCCGCGCTCTACGCCGGCAAGATGACCGAAGCCGACGTGACGGTGCAAGAAATTGGCTTCACGCAGACGGCGGCAGTGATGGAGGATAAGGTGCCGGTGGCAATCGGCTACGCTATGAACGAGCCGGTGCAGTTGCGCGGGCAGGGGGTTGAGGTGAATGTACTGCTGGCCGCCGACATCTTCAACCTCGCCGCCAACGGCATTGCCGTCAGCGAAACCTTGATCGCGCAAGAGCCGGAACTGGTGCGCAAGTTTGTTCGCGCTAGCTTGCGCGGGCTGGCCGATACGCTGGCCAATCCGGCAGAGGCGTTCGATCTCAGCTTGCAGTTCATCCCTGAAGCGCAGCTTGGCGATCCGGCGTTGCAGCGGCAGGTGCTGGAAGCGAGCCTGCCCTTCTGGCAGAACGAACTGACCGCGCAGTACGGTTTGGGCTACACCGATGGCCAACTATGGACGCGCACCGAGCAGTTTATGCGCGAGGCGGGCTTGCTGGCCGGGCCGGTTGAGGTAGAAAAAGCTTATACCAACGAGTTTGTGCCGGGTGGGTCGTACTGATTGGACGGATCAGAGCGGGTTGCGCGCTCTGCAGCCGCTGGTTTACCGCCGAGGCGCTGAGGATGTCATACACTGCAGAGGCGCAAAGGCGCAGAGGAACGGGGAGGGGCTGCGATTTGTGGGTTGAAGCCCTCATACCGCAGCCCCTTCTCCCGCTGGGAGAGGATGGGACAGGGGGAATGAATGAACCAAGCGCGTCACGATGCGCCACGCTGGCTGCATTCCATCAACGGCTTACAAGTCTGTGCGTTCACCCTTCTGGGGCCATGCTGCGCAAAAAGTGGGCCACTGTCTCAGCCGCCATCGTCTGCGCGGGAATAGCGCGCGCTTCTGGCTGATTGAGCACCTCGCGCGAGAAGAAGTAGGCCATCATTGGGCCGATCAGCAAGCGAGCGGCAATTTGCGGGTCGGCGCGACGCAGGCGGCCTAACTCCATCTGGCGGGCCAAATAAGCGGCCAGCGCATTGCTCGCGCGCCCCGGCCCGATCTCGTTGATCACCCGCGCCAACTGCGGGTGGCGCAACACCTCGCCCATCACAATCTTGCCGATTGCCACCGTCAGCGGCTGATCAATTGCCTGCGCTAACCGTTCGCCAAGCTGCGGCAGCACAACCTCCGGCGGATCGTCACCCAATCGCTCCACCGCATCGATCAGCGGGATGAGCGGCATGCGTTCGCGGATCACCTGATACAGCAGGTCGGTCTTGTCTTTGAAATAGTGGTAGATCAGACCGGGCGAAGCGATGCCGGCAGCGCGGGCAATATCGCGATTGGTGGCGCGATCGAAGCCAAGGCGGGCAAAGGCTTCGAGAGCGCCATCAATGATCTGTTGGCGGCGTTGTTCCGTTTCGTCGCGTGGAGGCATAGTTGATCCCTATACGATAACGATACGTGGCAATCGTCACGTCCCATCTACCGTCACCACGGCGGTCATGTTCCAGCGCAATCGCGGATCGGTCTGAACCAATTCGATGGTAGCGGTGTAGACCACCTCACCCAGCCGGTCAGCGCCGTAGGGTTCGATCGCGATCACCCGGCCCGGCAGCTTCACGCCGGGCAAGGCATCGAATGTCACCGTTACGGCAGCGCCAAGCGTGATGCGAGCGGCATCGATCTCGCTGAGGTCGGTGGTTTCGATGTGCCATGCGCTGAGATCGCCGAGCAGCAGCGCCGGTTGCGTTGGCGCGGCCACTTCGCCGCGGCGCAGCTCGATGCGGGCCACCGTACCGGCAAACGGCGCGCGCAACGTTAATTTGTCAAGTTCGAGCCGGGCTTGGGCCAGCGCCGCTTCGGCGGCGGCCACATCGGCTTGGGCCAGCGCCAGATCGTGGTCGCGCGGCGCGGCATTGACTTGCGCCGCCTGCGCTTGGGCCAGCGCCACCTGCGCCGCGGCGACCGCCAGTTGCGCCCGGCGCGGATCGCCGCGCAACCGGGCAAGCGTCGCTTCGGCGGCGGCAATGCGCGCATCGATCGCGGCCAACTTATCGGCGGCGGGTGGAGACAGCAAAGCCGCCAGCCGGGCCTCGGCTTCGCGCAGACGCGCTTCGGCGGCAGCAATGCCCTCAATCTCGGCTTGGGCCGCCTGTTCGGCATTTACCCGCGCTTGGGCCAGCGCCACCTCGGCATTTTGCACCGCGCGCAACGCGGCAGCTTCGGCGTCAATGCGGGCTTGCGGCAACTCATCATCACCCAAGCGCTGCTTCAACTCCTCGTTTTCCCAATGGATGCGGCTGTAATCGGCTTGGCGGTCACGCAACACGTTGGCTGCCTGTTCTAATGCGAGCTGGGCATTGACCTTCGCGGCGGCTAAGGCGTTGCGCTGGGCAGCGAGATTGGCCGCCGCCTGATCGCGAGCTGCTTGCGCCTGCGCCACCACCTCTGGGTCGGCGCCGGCCAGCAATTCGGCGCGGGCCGCCTTCGCTTCGGCCAATTGGGCCAGCGCCGCCTTCTCGTCGGGCGCGTCAACTGCTAGCGCCACCTGCGTTGCTTGGGCCGCAGCCATTTGCACCGCCGCCTCGGCAGCGGCCCGCGCTTCTGGCGCAGCGCCGGCCAGCAGTTGGGCATAGCGAGCCTGCGCGCGGGCCAGATTGGCTTCGGCCTGCTGCACGGCTAAACGCTGCGCCCGATCATCGAGTTGGGCCAATGGCTGCCCGGCTGCCACTTGCTCGCCTTCGGCCACTAATATCGCGCTAACTATCCCACTGCGCTCGAAGCGCAACCATGCCTCTTGTGCCGGCATCACTCGCCCCTCAACACTAACCGGCGGCGCGATAGTTTCACCAGTGGGGATAGGTGGCGGGGCCGATTGCGCCCCCGGCCCGTTGGGGCCAAAGATTGCATACGCGCCACCGGCAATCAAGAGGATGGCAATCAAAGGAATGATGAGTCTGCGCATAACCGTCTTGCCTTTCAAGCCACGATATGGCCATCGGCCACTACCACCATCCGTCCGGCGCGCCGGGCCAATTCGATGTCGTGCGTCACCATCACGATCGTCGTGCCGAGGCCGGCCAACTCGACAAATAGCTCAAATACGGTCTCGGCCGTCTGCGAGTCGAGATTGCCGGTCGGCTCATCGGCCACCAGCAGCGGCGGGCTATTGGCCAACGCGCGCGCGATCGCCACCCGCTGCTGCTGGCCGCCTGACAAGGCCAGCGGCAACTTCTCGGCTTGGCCGGCCAGACCTACTCGCTCGAGCAGTGCCAGCGCTCGCTCGCGCCGTTCGCGCGGCGTGCCGAAATTGGCAAAATCCATCGGCAACATCACATTTTCCAACACGGTGAGGGTCGGCAAGAGCTGAAAGAACTGAAACACGATCCCCACTGTGCGCCCGCGCCACGTTGCCATCTGCGCTTCGGGCATGCGCATCAGATCGGCTCCGGCAACCAACACCTCACCGCTACTAGCGCGGTCAATACCGGTGATCACATTCAGCAGGGTCGATTTACCGCTGCCCGATTTACCGACAATCGCGACAAACTCACCCGGCTCGATGTGCAGGTCAATCCCGCGCAGGGCAAGATAGTCGCCGGCGGCGGTGGCATACGCCTTCGTTACCGCAGTCAGCGCGATCAATGGTTGGTTCATAACGCAAAGCCCCAATTTCGGTTGGCCGTTAGCAGAACGATCGCTCGCTACCACGCTCATCTCGCACCCCCTTGCGGATGAGCAACACGCTTGCAAAGCCCACTGCTCCATCCCCACCTGCGCCTTGCCGCGCCTCTCCGCCAATCGCCTTACTCATACGCCAACGCCTCACGCACCGCGATTCGGGTGGCAGCCCGCGCCGGCAACACACTCGAAAGCAAGGCAAAGATGATCACCACCCCCAGCCACATCCAAATCGCCGGGAACGAGTAGGTCCAGATGAGAGGAATATTGAGCAGCGCCATGCCGAAGTTATACGCCAGCGCGTAGCTCATAGGAATCGAGAGAATCACCCCGGCGACCCATGCCAACAGCGCGATGGTAAGGCCTTCGGTGACAACCAATTCGCGGATTGCGTCATCGCTCGCGCCGATCGCGCGCAAAATGCCGATCTCGCGGGTGCGTTCGAGGACGTTGATGCTGAGGGTGCCGGTAAGGCCAAGCGCACCGACAGCGCCGATAATCAAAGCCATAATCGAGATCGCGCCAGTCGCCAGATTGAACCGCTCTTCGAGAATGCGCCGCTCATCGCTCATGGTGCGGATCAGGCGCAGATCGATGCCGTAAGCGGTAAGCCGCTGCTCAATGGCCGCCGCTGCGGCAGCATGGCTTGCCGGATCGTGGCCGATCGTCGCCACTCGCAGCGTATCGGTGCGGCCCACGCCTCCCTGCTCGGCGGTGAAGGCGGTCAGGTCAACATACGCCTGCGCTGGCATAGTCGGCGGAGTAAAGACCTCGATCAAGCCCACCAACCGCCACTGCGACTCATTGCCATTAATCGAGAGCGTCACCCAATCACCAACCTGCAGGTATGGCTCCTTGCTGCGGATATTGGTCGAAAAGACCACCTCGCGCGCGCCGGGGCCGGCCAGCCAGCGCCCGGCGGCAATCCGGGGATGGAAAAACGCGGTATCGGCGGGCAAGGCGCGCAACAGCAGCTCTTCGCCGTCGGTGCCATCGGGCCGCACCGGAAACGCCGGCGCGCGGCGGGTGCTCTCGAGATGGGTCACTGCCGGCAGCGACGCGATCAGCGGCGCGACCCGCTCTACCCGGTAAGAGCGCGCCAACTGCACTTCGAGATCGTAGTTCTGCCCGGCCAAACTCGCTTCTAATGTGGCAAACAGCGACGTGCGCTGGGTCATTACGGTAATCAAGACGCTGCCACCCAGCGCTAACGCAATCAGGGTGCGCGCTAAGCGGGCGCGCTGACGAAACGCATTGCGCAGCGCCAAGAGGGTAGGCCGGCGCAGCACATGCCCCAACGCGCGGGTGAGCAACGTCACGGCGAAGGGTGGCGGCGGCGGCGCAGTCTCGCCACTGAGTAGCACGCGCACCGGACGGCGCAGCGCGCTGCGAATCGGCCACAGAGCGGTGAGCACCGGCACCGCCAACCCGGCTACGATCTGCAACAGCAGAATCTCACCGCTGAACAGCGGCCATGGCAGATCGATATTCAACTGCCCGCTGAGAAAGCCGGCAAAAGCCTGCGTCGCCAGCAACGCAGCCGGCACAGCCAACGCCAGCGCCAACAAGCCAAACAGCGCCGCCGTCACCATATACATCGCGGCGAGTGCGCGCGGCCCGGCCCCAATCGCCGCCATCACCCCCAGTTGGCGGGTCTGCTGATTGAGAATGGCGCTGATCGTGTTGATACTGAGGAAACTACTGGCAATCAGCGCCAACATGCCAACAATCAGCATCAAGACCGTAATCACCGGCAAGAGAGCTTCGGCTGGATGCTGCAATGGCGGCGGCACATACGTCTGAATAATTGGATGGCCGCTCCGTTCGAGCAACTGCTCGACAGCCCGCGCCATCGCCCGAATCTGCGCCGCATCACGCCGGTCGCCGTTGACAATCAGGTGCAACTGGTTATAGCCAGCCGGCCCGCCCAACCAACGCAGCGTATCTTCGGTCATATAGATAAAGGTCTGCGCCGTGAGGATCGCCAGCGGCGTACTCAGATCGTGAATAGTGCCGGCTACCGGCATCGCGCGCTCGCCAACACCGGGCAACTCAACCACCACCGTCTCGCCAATTACCATCCGCGCGCGCGCAAGCGACGCGCGCTCGACCAGAATAGCCCGGTCGGGCGGCGGCCACGCGCCGGCCTGCGGGCGAACAATCCCGATCCGGCGGATGCCATCATCGGGCAAGACCGTAATCAGCGCATCTTCCCAGCGGTCGGGGCCAATTCTAATCCGCGCCGGCACCACCCGGCGGCCCTCAGCCACCGCCACTTCGGGCAGCCGCTCAACCGCTGCGACCAAATCATCATCGAACGCAGTTGTGGTAATCGTCGCGCTCGCCGGCTCGATTGCCAGAAAACTCCGCTGCAACTCGCGCCCAATCACAGCGCGGGTCGTCAGGATCACGCCAAAGGCAAAGACGCCAACGGCAATCGAAAGCGTCACCAACGCCGTGCGGGTCGGGGCGGCGCGCAAATCGCGGATAACTTTGCGCCAACGAGGAGCGAGCATAGCAATATTCCAAGGCTAAGGCGCAGAGCGAGCAGCAACGCTAAGGTTGTTGAACGCAAAGGCGCGCAGACTCGGACCGGTAGCGCACACCGGTATGTGAGCTGATAGAGATGCCTCTTTGCGCGATCCGCGCTGCCTGCTGCCACTATGGCTGAGCGGTGCGCGGCTGCACCGGTCTGTGAGTAGTGTAGCACATGTTGATTGACTGGTCAATCAAGAAATAATCACAGATATACTACTATTCCTTCACTGCACCACCAGCGCAAAATCATCGAAACGGCCCGGCGGGCCGCCTCGATTGCGCATCTGGCGTTGCCACCACCCCCAACATATTCGGAAAGATGGGCATTTCGCGGGCCGCAGCCGGCTATGCTTGCGGGTCAGCAAGCTTGGCCGGCAACTCTACTGGGGCAAACTGATACATTGTGCGCGGCAAAGCCTTACCGCGAGTTTGGGTAACAACCTCGCTGCGCACATACGCCTGCCACACCTCTATGACCGCCATAGCGCTCGTTTGGTCTTGCGCTTGCCACCGCTCGCCAATGAATGATGCTAGCGCAGACTCCGCTTATGCTCGTTCCATTTCTCTAGCACTGTGTAGGGCCAGCGGAGCAACCCGAACAGACCAATCGCCGCGAACGGCAATCCAAGCCAGCCAAACATGGTGCGCATTGCAAATGTACCGGTATGGTCGGTTTGGTTTTTATCAGCAAGAAACATGTTAATTTCAGTGACCAACAAACTTTTAAGCTCATCATCGACACTACTAGCACTAAAAAATACTGGAGATTCTTGATTAGCGGCAATAAGCACCACAGATGAAACCATGTGCCGATTCACACTTCCACCACTGCCACCTTCAAAAGACGACACCGAAGCCTTCTCAACATTTATGGATCACTTGCTCAGCCTTAACCAACCCAAAGAAATGCTCGCGTGAAACAATGAACGTCGCCTTGCCATCCCAATCGCGCCGGCCCTGCAAAACAACTGTTTGAAATCCGACAAAGACCCACGGCAAACCAAAACCCAGCACAAATGCTATTGCCAACCCCGGCTTGATAACAGCGTCTAAGAAAAATTTCTTCATGATCGCCACACTCCTTCGGTAAATACTTCTCCTCACAGACACACTAAACCCTACGCTAACTGGCTTGTCGCACGCGAAGCAACGAGCCACCGCTTGCTGCATCCGCCGTCCTATTGGGCTGACACGCACAGCGCGCGCCAGCCCAAACATAATCTAGCGAGACTGCCGCAATATTAGGGGGATATACGCCTTTCGCTCGCCGCCGGTCACCACAACTGTGCCGGTGTGTCCCAACCCGTCACTGTAGGTATACGTTCCCGGCGTCGTGAACTGCCGCCGGTAGACCTGCCCCGGCGTCAACCTCCCACCATCGAAGCCGAGTGTATCGCTAAGCGGATTGCGCGCGCTCAAGAGCCGCACCACCGGGTTATCATACAACTGCGCCAGCTCATCGGGACTAAGCAGCGGATTCGCAGTCACTCGCCACTCCACGCTCTGCCCCGACGCGACCGTCACCGTTGCCGGAACCGGCCCATCCGGCGTTAACTCCACCTGCGCATTTCTGCCCGTCCACGGCGTAAGTGGCACGTTAACGTGGACAATCTCGTTAACCACCTGAATTACCGGGCTGCGCCATGGCTGAAAGCCATCTTTGCCTTCGACCTGTAGATAGTACGAGCCGGGTGGTGTAAAGAAGGCAAAGTAGCCGTCATTACCGGTCACCTGCGGGTTGATCTGGTTCTCGTAGAGGTGGGCCGGCCAAGGCACCCAGCCACCCCAATCGGGCATGTGAACCATGCAGGTCACGGTGACACCGGCCAAACTATGCAGCGTCGGGTTGACAGGATCAAAGCCCCTTGTCACGTCAAAGACAAAGCCATCGGGGTCAATCAAGACGACGCCGGTGCTAGTGTACACAGGGCTGCCGCTGCCAACGCCGCATTGGGCTTTCAATTCCACGTTGTGCGCCGAACCGATGTAAAAGCGCGCCACAGGCGGCTCGTAGAACGGCGGCGTGTACTGCTCGCCATCGGCGAGCACCCAGACCTCGGTTGGCGGTTGGTTCGATCCGGGGCAGTTACAGACGTACAGCTCCAAGGTTGTGTTGCTGAAGTAGTAAAAGCCGGGCAAAGACCAGTTCTCGGTAGCATAGCGACCCGAGCTATTGCGGAAGCGATAGACGACGTTGTCCTTGCGCCAGATGGAACGCTGCGGATCCCAAAAACTACGGCTTGAAGTCAGTTCCACCGGCTCGCTCGGCTCGCTGCATTGACCATCAGCGGTACAGGCCCGTGCTATGAGTGTGACATCTCCACCCGGATAGTTATAACTTATGTTAAACAAACCGTTTGCGCCAGTGGCGACTTGGGCAATGGGGTTGTTATTAACTGAGAGTGTAACGGTAACACCCGGTTGCGCTTGACCGCGAACCTGTACCGAGCCGGGACAAAGCTCACCGTTGCCCGGAAAAGCGATGAGTGGCCGGATCACCGGCGCCTGCGTCACTGCCCGCAGGTCAAAATGGAACGGGCCGGCCTGCAGCTCGGCCGTGTTGGTGACAACACGGCCCGGATCGGGGTTGGCATAGGTCGTCTCCAGCACGATCTCACCCGATTGGCCCTTGCTGACCGGAGCCTCTGTGCGCCAGACGAGCTGTTGGCCTGCCTGCGAAAAACTCATGGCGGGATGATGTGATTCCGCCGCGAATGCTAACCCAGCCGGCAGGGTATCGGTGATGGCTACCGTGAGCGGGGGCGGGTTGGCTTGCGGGCTGCCATAGTAATAGCGGAGCAAGTAGCGTTGTTGCAAGCGGCCAGCGGGGTTGGCGGCATCAGTTACCCACTGTGGGGCAAAGGCCACCTTCTCGGCGATAAACTCTTCGCCGGGCACATAGGCCGCCTCATCAGCGCCGATGTCGGGGAAGGTCGCGCTGGGCTGTGGCCGCGCCTCGCCATCAATATCAGCGGCGAGGTCAGTGACAACGCCTTGGCCCAGCGCCGCCGAGTAGCGAGTCAGGTGGTAGCCGTCCTCCGCCAGACCTGCCGGCCCAGTCAACGGATTGACATTGGTGAGACTGCCACCGCCCTCATTGAGGGTCGGGGTAATAACATTGCTCCACAATGTTCGCACCATTGCGATATTGCCGGATCCCGTTAGTTTCAAAACACCGATGGGACTATCGACGATCAGCGTGTTGGTAAAGGTTGCTTGGCTGGCCAAAAGCACGATGGCCGCGCCATTGCCGCCCTGATTACGGGCGACGGTGTTGTGGCGCACATGGGCCGTGGCGCTGTTCAAAAAGAGTCCGCTTCCTCTCCAACTCGCCTGGTTATCGGTGATGGCGTTGTTGTCCAAATAGACGCGCGTGCCGCTGCCGGAATAGGCGGCGTAAAAACCGCCGCCCGAGCCGGCCGTGTTCTCGGCGATCACGTTCCGGCTGAGGGTGCAGACGCCGCGGCAATAGACGCCGCCGCCTTCCGCATCGTTGCTCAAGATCGTGTTGTTGACGATGCGGTTCTGAGTCAGCACGGCGTTTGCCTCGTTGAGATAGACGCCGGCGCTTTCCGCATTGGCCGTGTTGCCGCTGATCAGGTTATCGAACAGCGTGGCCGAGGTGGTCAAAAACAGGTAAACGCCGCCGCCTGCGCTGGCGTAGCCGCTGTGGCCGGCGGCGTTGTTGAGAATCTGGTTGCGCTCTAAGGTCGCTGTTCCCCCGATGATGAGCGCGCCGCCGCCCACCGAATAATGTCCTTGGCCACTGGCCGAGCGGTT
>JANWYE010000460.1 GCA_025057175.1 Chloroflexus sp.
TTGAAAGGACAGCGTTGAGGGCTTTCTCTAATCGCTCGACTAATTCCGTTCAAAAAACCAAAATCCCCGTGAGGGGATTGAAAGCGGCGAGCGTTCGGATGGAGCCGGACAAGGTGGCAAACCGGTTCAAAAAACCAAAATCCCCGTGAGGGGATTGAAAGACCGAATACCTGCCGCTCCAGCCCGGAGCCACCTACGACGTGTTCAAAAAACCAAAATCCCCGTGAGGGGATTGAAAGTCCTCCGGGAGCGCCGGCTCCACCATGAGCGGCAGCAGCCGGTTCAAAAAACCAAAATCCCCGTGAGGGGATTGAAAGCTTGTCGGGTGGCCGTCTGTGAAGACGGCCAACATCCGTTCAAAAAACCAAAATCCCCGTGAGGGGATTGAAAGGCAATCGACCGCTAAACTGGGCCGGATTGCGATTATGGCTGGTTCAAAAAACCAAAATCCCCGTGAGGGGATTGAAAGACATCTACTTCGTATTCGTGAAGCAGATCTGTAAAATATGTTCAAAAAACCAAAATCCCCGTGAGGGGATTGAAAGGAGTTGCTTCCAAGAATTATTACGCGTCCCGACGCTATTTGTTCAAAAAACCAAAATCCCCGTGAGGGGATTGAAAGACGAGTTTATTGACACTCCAGAAATTGCGACGTACATTGCGTTCAAAAAACCAAAATCCCCGTGAGGGGATTGAAACCCGAAATATGCATCGGCTCTCGCTCGCCAAGCACGTATATTCAAAAAACCAAAATCCCCGTGAGGGGATTGAAAC
>JANWYE010000461.1 GCA_025057175.1 Chloroflexus sp.
TCCAAACAACCAAAATCCCCGTGAGGGGATTGAAACTTAGCTACCTGCGTTAGGTTATGTGGTATGGGTATTACGAGTTCTAAATACCTAAATCCCCGTGAGGGGATTGAAACGCTACCATAAAAGACTGTCATACCGTACCGGTCAACGATTGGTTCAAAAAACCAAAATCCCCGTGAGGGGATTGAAACGGCCTGAACTTTACAAAGTTAGGGGCGCGTCACGTCGAAGTTCAAAAAACCAAAATCCCCGTGAGGGGATTGAAACACGAGCGCCGGCATATACGTATTGCGCGTCATAACTGCGTTCAAAAAACCAAAATCCCCGTGAGGGGATTGAAACTTTATATCGTTTGTTCTTTCAGTGACGACAATGATTCTTGTTCAAAAAACCAAAATCCCCGTGAGGGGATTGAAACCCGAATTGTCCGAAGGCTTGCCGGCGTCATCGAGGACGCGTTCAAAAAACCAAAATCCCCGTGAGGGGATTGAAACGAAATTATATCCATACACGCAACACCTTCGCGTAGCTGTCGTTCAAAAAACCAAAATCCCCGTGAGGGGATTGAAACCGGCGGTCAGGTCCCCGGTCGTAACCGGAATGAGTGCGGTTCAAAAAACCAAAATCCCCGTGAGGGGATTGAAACGCAAGAACTTGCGCACGTCGTTGTACGACGAACGGAAAATGACGTTCAAAAAACCAAAATCCCCGTGAGGGGATTGAAACAAGAGGTACGGCGCGGCATTGTCGATCCGCCGGGGTTGAGTTCAAA
>JANWYE010000462.1 GCA_025057175.1 Chloroflexus sp.
GGATGGCTATCCCTTCGACTTCGCTCAGGACGGATGGCTACCGGTTCGCCGGCTCGCCTGTTCCCCGATTCGACGGCTCTCGCGCAAGATCGGCGGATGGCTTTCACCCGCGTCCTGATGCCATGCCTGGCACGATGGCGATCTTGCAGGGCTGCAAGATCGCCTGCCTGCCGGATGCACGCAGCCAGCAATCGACATCGCCCCTGACAGGTCCTGCAGCTCACCGTCCGCCTGCACGAATGGGGACGACGGCGTCCCCACGCACAGACCACGGCGGAACCACTACCCGGTGCGCCACGGCGAAGGCGCGACAGCGCCCCTCGGGCGATCAGACCGGCAGTTCAGCCTTTCGACCCTTCGACCCTTCGACCCTTCGACCCTTCGACCCTTCGACAGGCTCAGGGCTCAGGGCGCCGCGTCGGGCGATGTTGCGCGCTGCCGCCTGACCACGCATGCCTGGACTCACCTGCGGCGACGAATATCGGTGGCGCGTACCGATGCCCCTGCGCGCCCTGGCTGCTATGGTGCAGGCAGGGTTTCATCGCGTTCGCAGGAGGCGTTCCATGCACGCTGCCATATGTTACGGGCTGCGCTGGCCCGGCATTCCGCGCCGGTGGACGCTGGCGTTCATTACGACGCTCATCAGCATCCTGCTGGCGCTCTTCCTCGCTGCGCCGACCGCCCGCGCCGACTCGCCATTCAATGATATTGCGCAGCCGCGACCGCAGGGCGGCGGGACTGGAGCCGCCAGCGAGTCTGCGCCGCC
>JANWYE010000463.1 GCA_025057175.1 Chloroflexus sp.
ACGGGAGTATGTGCAAGGTTTCAATCCCCTCACGGGGATTTTGGTTTTTTGAAGCTAGTTCGTACCAGTCAGTACGGTACGTTTGAATTCTTAGGTTTCAATCCCCTCACGGGGATTTTGGTTTTTTGAAGCGATGCGAACTGTCATAGTGATACCCCTTTCGTGAATTCGTTTCAATCCCCTCACGGGGATTTTGGTTTTTTGAAGTTTGATCTTTTGTCAATTCTCGATGAGTTATCAGAGGGTTTCAATCCCCTCACGGGGATTTTGGTTTTTTGAAGCTCTTGTCTACTTTGTAAGTAGTGGCAAGAATGTAGTAACGGTTTCAATCCCCTCACGGGGATTTTGGTTTTTTGAAGCCCACGTACCGGCGAGATCGCGAATGCGCTTGCACGATCCGCGTTTCAATCCCCTCACGGGGATTTTGGTTTTTTGAAAAACAATTAGATTACATCGGCACAGAAATCGTTACGCCGGTTTCAATCCCCTCACGGGGATTTTGGTTTTTTGAAGAAAACCTGTTTGCTTCTTCTGGACGAACTGGTATTTCTGTTTCAATCCCCTCACGGGGATTTTGGTTTTTTGAAGCCGATACAGCGCGTCTGAGAAAGGAGAACGAATGTATACTGTTTCAATCCCCTCACGGGGATTTTGGTTTTTTGAAGTTTCAACGAAATGGTATTGGACAGTTGACGTTGTCTGCGAGTTTCAATCCCCTCACGGGGATTTTGGTTTTTTGAACGCCATCATAGCGCAATCCATAC
>JANWYE010000464.1 GCA_025057175.1 Chloroflexus sp.
CCATCTCGTTGAGGGCGATGGTGCGGTTGCGCTCGTCAATCTCGAAGTGTTCGGGCCGGAGCTGCTTGACGACCTTGGCGCACTGGTAATACAGCTCAGGCGCTTCCTGCGATGGGCCGGAGATGATGAGGGGCGTGCGCGCCTCGTCAATCAGGATGTTGTCCACCTCGTCCACGATGGCGTAGTAGCGCTCGCGCTGGACGCGCTGCTCGAGCGAGAGCGCCATGTTGTCGCGCAGATAGTCGAAGCCGAACTCGTTGTTGGTGCCGTAGGTGACGTCGGCGGCGTAGGCTTCCTTGCGCGGGACGAGGCGCAGCTGATGCTGGTCTTCCTGGCTCGCCGTCTTGTCGGGGTCATAGAGGAAGGCCAGCGTGGCGTTCTCAGTGCGATGGGCCTCCTGCAACACGCCGACCGAGAGGCCGAGCATGCGGTAGATCGGCCCCATCCAGCGGGCGTCGCGGCGGGCCAGGTAATCATTGACGGTGACGACGTGGACGCCGCGCCCGAGCAGGGCGTCGAAGGCCTCCGGCAGCAGCTCGTTCAGCACGGCCTGCTCAGCGGCGCGGCGCTGCTTCTCGTCTTGAATGCCGGCGGTTGCGGCGGCGATCCTCTGTTTGAAAACGTCGGTCTTAGCGCGCAGCTCAGCGTCGCTCAGCGTGCGGAACTGCGGCTCGAGGTCGTTGATTTGGGCAACAACCCGCGAGTACCGCTCGATGTCCTTCTTGTTGGGGTCGCCGGCGATCAACTTGAGGAGG
>JANWYE010000465.1 GCA_025057175.1 Chloroflexus sp.
GAGGCGAATGAAACTACAGTTGAACCCCAATCCAGTTAAATATACTTTCCACTCCCTTCAAAAAACCAAAATCCCCGTGAGGGGATTGAAACCTCATTTTTGATACTTTACTAACAACCGCATTCAACATCACTTCAAAAAACCAAAATCCCCGTGAGGGGATTGAAACCTTGATTAACGTCAGCATTGGTAGCGCAATCGGATACGTCGCTTCAAAAAACCAAAATCCCCGTGAGGGGATTGAAACCCGAAACCTCATCGGCTACTTTTGCCGCTGCCGGCGCTTTGCTTCAAAAAACCAAAATCCCCGTGAGGGGATTGAAACAACCATGTACATTGCTAACCTCCTTATCTAGCTTGCTTATCCCTTCAAAAAACCAAAATCCCCGTGAGGGGATTGAAACCGGCAATCTGCTGCCCAACACGCAATTCCGATGCCGGCACGCTTCAAAAAACCAAAATCCCCGTGAGGGGATTGAAACTGAAATAAGTTCTCATCGGCTGCAACCTTGCGATTGTGATTCAAAAAACCAAAATCCCCGTGAGGGGATTGAAACACGATTGCTTGTAAAGCTGTGCATGCGCTTGTTCATAAATTCAAAAAACCAAAATCCCCGTGAGGGGATTGAAACGCTATGGCCTCTGCCGCTTGTCGCGGCGAGAAGCCGTTAAATTCAAAAAACCAAAATCCCCGTGAGGGGATTGAAACCAACAAGCCCGCCGGCGACGTTGCCGGCAGGCGTGCCGTTATTCAA
>JANWYE010000466.1 GCA_025057175.1 Chloroflexus sp.
CGGCTCCTTTCTGGCACCCTACCGCTGTCCGCCGTCCTATTCGGGTGAAGAGCGCGTGAGCTGAGCGTCTCTGTTCTCGCTCACCGACCCCGCAACGCCCCGTGTCCGCTATCGCGGGAGCGGGGGCGCCAGCCCCCACCCCAGCCCTCCCCCGCCGGGGGAGGGAGAGCATCCTCCTCCCCCAGCGGGGGGAGGTCGGGAGGAGGGTAGAGGGTCGCACTACGTGGCGGAAGCGCTGCGCACTGGCCTGCATCCAAACAACGCCCCGCGCCGCGCCAGCGGGAACGGGGACGCCAGCCCCCACCCCGGCCCTCCCCCTCCGGAGGAGGGAGAGCATCCTCCTCCCCCCAATGGGGGGAGGTCGGGAGGGGGCAGAGGATCGCACCACGGGGTGGAAGTGCAATTCAAGCGGCGCCCCGCGCCCGTGTTAGCGGGAGCGGGGGAGGGGGTGAGGGGCACGACCTTTACCCAAACATCTGCGCAAACACCGCGAATCGTTTGCTCATCTCGCGCGGTTTCTTTTATGAATACTTGTTCATCTCACATTCCTGAGAGGAGCCGAAGCTATGTCGCTGTTGCCCCGCCCCCTGCGCATCGCCCCGCCTGCCGTCCCGCCCGCGCCACCAGCGCCGCCAGCCCCACCGGATCAAGAGCCAGCGTCCGAGCAATCCCCACCACGGCTCCTTTCTGGCACCCTACCGCTGTCCGCCGTCCTATTCGGGTGAAGAGCGCGTGAGCTGAGCGTCTCTGTTCT
>JANWYE010000467.1 GCA_025057175.1 Chloroflexus sp.
TTTTGGTTTTTTGAATAATGTATACCGCTTATGTTCGGGCCGAAGGACGTTTTTAGTTTCAATCCCCTCACGGGGATTTTGGTTTTTTGAATCGCGGTATTCTACCTTGCGCAATGGGCTGCGCAAGGGGTGCGGGTTTCAATCCCCTCACGGGGATTTTGGTTTTTTGAACAAGGAGCCAGCCGTTGACCGAGCCGGCCCCTTTCTGGGTTTCAATCCCCTCACGGGGATTTTGGTTTTTTGAAACAATCGGGCAGATTGACTTAAACAGCGGTGAAACATTTGTTTCAATCCCCTCACGGGGATTTTGGTTTTTTGAATGGGCAGCGGCTAGAGTCGAAGCGATGTGTGCGTCGGGTACGTTTCAATCCCCTCACGGGGATTTTGGTTTTTTGAATAGCCATCGTGAAAGTCATAGAGAACGGCGGCGAGCTTGTCGTTTCAATCCCCTCACGGGGATTTTGGTTTTTTGAATGTAGCGTGCTCAACCGGCGCTCGCTATACCAAAATTTGCGGTTTCAATCCCCTCACGGGGATTTTGGTTTTTTGAATGGCTCGCCAAGCGCAATCTCCGCCGATCTGCGCACATTGCCGTTTCAATCCCCTCACGGGGATTTTGGTTTTTTGAATGACAACGCTATAGACACAATCCGGCGATAACACCGCCGCGTTTCAATCCCCTCACGGGGATTTTGGTTTTTTGAATTCATGGACAGAATTCGCTGGTACTGCCCCAGCGACAAGGACGTTTCA
>JANWYE010000468.1:0-282 GCA_025057175.1 Chloroflexus sp.
ATGTCGGCGTCCGGCATCCGGCCGAAGCCGCGGTCGCGTTCGCGGAGCATGCGCTCTACCGCCTGCATCACGCCGCGGCTCGCGCGGTAGCCGTAGCTGCCTTCGAGGAACTCCTGCTCGAAGGCGGGCGCGAGCGCGTTGAGCACGGCGCTCCAGCACGGAGCGCAGGGTGGGGAGGGGGGCCCCCCCCCCCCCCCCCCCCCCCCGCCGCGGGGGGGCGGAGAGGGGGAAATTTTTTATGGGAAAAAGCGCGGCGGGGGGGGCCCGGGCGGGGCGGGCCCA
>JANWYE010000468.1:292-752 GCA_025057175.1 Chloroflexus sp.
TACGCCCAGGCCGGCTTCATCGCCCGGCTGGAGCGTGTGCAGCTGCCACGCAGCACTGTCACCATCCTCCTGGCCGAAAAACCGCCCCTCTCCCACAGGGAGAGGGGAGAGAATGGTCTCAATTGTTAAAGTGCATCGAGCGCGGCGCGTGGGCCACGTTCGGGCGGCTCATCGCCGGGTGAGCCGGATTCTTGCCGGCACTGGCCCAGCCCCATCGTCACGCCCACGCCCACGCCGGCGAAGAAGGCGAACTCGGCCAGCAGGTGCATCACGCTCAGCCAGTAACGGTCGCGGTTGAGGGCGGTGTAGCGGGCCACGCCGACGGCGCCGGGACGCAGGCCGCCGTCCTTGAACGGCGTCATGCGCGTGCGCAGGTTGTAGGCGGTGAGGGCCAGACATTCCTCGGCAAAGCGGCGCGTCTCCGCCGGCAGGGCCACCGGGGCGAAGGCGTTCCATTTTT
>JANWYE010000469.1 GCA_025057175.1 Chloroflexus sp.
GGCGCGGGTCCCAGTAGTCCGCGAACGAAAAGCTGTGGAAGGTCTTCAGCCAGCCGTGGTCGGCGTAGCCGCGCTCGGCGCCGCGGCGCAGCTCGATCACGCGTCGGCCTCCCGGCGCGCCGCGATCTCGGTGTGCACCTTCGCCGTGTCGAGCGCCTTCGCCTCGGCGACCAGCTGCTCGAGCGCCTGCGCGGGAAGCGCGCCCATCTGCTGGAAAAGGATCACGTTCACGCGAAACAGCATCGCGGTCGGGACCGAGCGGATATCGAACGCCGCCGCGAGTTCCTGCTGCTCGTCGGCGTTCACCTACGCGAACGCGAGCTCGGGACGCGCTTCCGAGGCGCGCTCGAGCGCCGGCGCAAAGCCACGGCACGAGCCGCACCACGGCGCCCAGAAGTCGACGATCGCGATCGGATGGTCGGTCACGGTGCGCTCGAAGTCATCGAGCGTCAGTTCCAGCGTCGCCATGGGGGGTCCTTTCATCGGAGGGTAAAGGTCGCAGTGTATATTGCTCCGGCGCATGCCGCCCGAGCGCACGTACTCCTATGTCGGCCGGTTCGCGCCCTCGCCGACCGGACCGCTTCACTTCGGATCGCTGGTCGCCGCGGCCGCGAGCTGGCTCGATGCGCGCGCGGCCGGCGGCCGATCGTTGGCGAGGATCGATGACGTCGACGGCGCAGGCGGCCGGGCGCCGCCGATACGATCCTGCGCGAGCTGCAAGCGCTCCGGTTCGCGAGGGACAGCGAGGTC
>JANWYE010000046.1 GCA_025057175.1 Chloroflexus sp.
CCAGCTCCTCACAGATACAGCAGTTGCAGGTATCAAAACACCCTGCCCTTCCTTCCCTTGGGGGAAAATGGGTAGGGTGAGGCCAACAAAGCGCCGGAATGCGGGAAACATTCTGCGCGGCTGAAAAATGCTACCCTTAAGAGGCTATTTCTCTGCCCGATCTTGTCGCCAAACCAACCGCTACCATCACTCGCCCACCAACTCGGCCATTACTGCCGCGAACGCTTCGCGAGTTGGGCGCAAGCGTGTTTCCGGCAGAGCCGCAATTGGCGTCTGACCAAGCCCTAGCGTCTCGGCAAGGGTAGGCCGGCGCTCGTTAAGGTAGATCAGCCCGGTCACAAACTCGTTGGCTACCCGCGCCTGTTCGAGTAGCGCCAGCGCAGCTAACCGGTCGGTGGGATCGTGGTCGCGGTGCAGTTTGCGCAGCCGGATCACCGGTCCATCGTGCAATTGCACATCGCGCACTTCACCCGGTGCGTAGTCGATCGTGACCTCTTCGTAGTGTGGAATAAAGCTAATGTCGTGGATCGGCGATTCGTGCGTTTTGCCGTAGGTGTAACTCTTGGTCGAGCGATCGTGGTTGTTAAAGGTCACGCACGGGCTAATCACATCAATCACCGCCGCGCCGTGGAAGTTAAACGCGGCTTTGATTAGCTCACGCACCTGTTTGGCATCGCCAGCAAACGAACGGGCGACGAAGCCGCAGCCAGCAAGGATCGCTTCGGCGCAAACGTCGATCGGCGGCAGATGATTGACGCCGGCGTGTTTCAACTCTTGCCCCTCGTCGGCAGTGGCCGAAAATTGGCCTTTGGTCAGGCCATACACCCCGTTGTTTTCCACAATGTACACCATCGGCACATTCCGCCGCAGCAGATGAATAAACTGGCCCAGCCCGATACTGGCGGTATCGCCATCGCCGCTCACGGCCAGCGGGCGCAGGGTATGATTGGCGAGATGCGCGCCGGTCGTGACCGAGGGCATGCGACCGTGTAGCGAATTGAAGCCGTGCGAGCGGCCAAGGAAGTAGGCAGCCGACTTGCTCGAACAGCCAATGCCACTCATGCGAATGACAGTGTGCGGTTGCAACGAAAGCTCAAACGCGGCGGCGATAATCTGGCTGGCGACCGAATCGTGGCCACAGCCGGCGCAGAGGGTTGAAGGCGCGCCACGGTAGTCGTTTTTGCTCAAACCGATCGCGTTGACAGTCAGTTGGGTCATGGTGCTTCCTCGCTCTTGACAACAGCGCGCTGCGCTACTTGCTCATCACCAACGCCATTTCGCGCATCTGCTCTAGGACTGCCAACACTTGATCACGCACAAAGGGTGCGGTCAGCGGCAGCCCATCGCACCAAGCCACCGAACCGAGCCGAGCGGCATAGGCCGGGCAGTGAAGTTGGAGCAACTGGCGCAATTGGCCATCGTGATTCTGCTCGATGACAACGCAGACGTGGTGGCGGGCGATAAAATCGGTCACTTCCGGGCCGAGCGGCAACGCGCGCACCCGCATGCTGCTGGTGGCAATCCCGGCAGCGGCCAGCAGATCACGCGCCTCTGCGATGGCCGGATCAGTTGAGCCAAACCCGATCAAACCCACCGTCGCATGCGGCTGCAGATCGATCACCGGGCGCGGCACCAACCGGCGCGCCGTCTCGTGTTTGCGCCACAGCCGGGCCATATTGCGCTGCCAGTCTTCCGGGCGCTCGCTGTAGACATTGCGTTCGTTGTGACCAGTGCCGCGGCTGAGCGTCGCCGCTAGCGGGTGAGGGTTGCCGGGCAAAGTGCGATAGCCGATGCCATCGCCATCAACATCGGCAAAGCGGGCATACGAGGTGAGTTTGGCTAAATCCTCGGCGCTAAGCACCTTCCCGCGTTGGAGCGGTTGTTCAGGATACGCAAAGGGCCGGCTCATCCAGATATTCATGCCCAGATCGAGATCGCTTAACACAAAGACCGGCGTTTGCAGGTATTCGGCCAGATCGAAGGCAAGCTGGGCATCGCTATAACACTCTTCCATGGTGCCCGGTAGCAAGACCACGTGGCGCGTGTCGCCGTGGCCGAGATAGTAGACTGAAAGAATATCTCCTTGGGCAGTGCGGGTAGGCAGGCCGGTCGAGGGGCCAACGCGCTGCACATCCCAGATCACTGCGGGTATTTCGGCAAAGAAACCGAGGCCGGCAAATTCAGTCATCAGCGAAATGCCCGGCCCAGAGGTCGCAGTCATGGCGCGCGCGCCGGCCCAACCGGCGCCGATCACGATGCCTAATGCGGCAATCTCATCTTCGGCCTGCACAATGGCGCAGGTCGCGCCATTGTCAGATGGACGCAAGCGGGGGAGGTAGCTTTCGAGCGACTCGATCAAGCTACTTGAGGGCGTGATCGGATACCATGCCACTACGCCGACCCCGCCAGTAATCGCGCCAATGGCGGCGGCAGTGTTGCCGTCAATCAGCATCATCCCGGCTGTCGCTTGCATGCGCTCCACCCGAAACCGGCCATGGGCTGGCGAGGGTGTGTTGGCGGCCCATGCCTGCGCCGCCCGAATCACGGCCAGATTCAGTTCGATAGCCGAAGACTTCCCGCGGAATTGCTGCTGGAGCGCCTTAACCAAGGCAGCATCCTCGATGCCTAATAGTGCTGCCAGCGCGCCGACATAGACCATGTTGGCTGCATAGGGGCGCAGGCGTTGGCTAACGCTGACCTGATCGAGAATCTGGCGCACGGGCAGCGCAAACGGGATGATGTCCTCACGCTGTGGTTGCCACGGCCCATCAGCCGGGTAAAGGCAGATCCCACCCGGTGGTAATTGGGCAAGGTCATCATTGGCCGTGCGCGGGTTAAACGCCACCAAAATCGGCGTTTCGGCTGGACGGGCGGTATAACCGGCTTGGCTGACGCGCAGCGTATACCACGTTGGCTCACCTTGAATGTTGGAGGGAAAGAGATTTTTGCCAGAGACAGGAACACCCATCTGAAAGATGGCCCGCATCAGCACCATATTCGCCGTCTGGCTGCCGGAACCATTCACGGTGGCGGCAGTGATGGCGAACTCGTTGACGATCGGTTGGGGGGATTGCATAGCCTCCTCGCAGCATAAGCTCGACGTTGAGCGATAGGGGTATTATACGAGGGTGACGCGGAATATGGCAAGTCGAAGCGCGGCAATGCCGAGGCAGGGCATTGCCGCATTGGGCAATGGTCACGGCAGGGTTGCCACGACTATCGCGCTGTCGCTATGACTCGCTAATCGTAATGCCCAGAATGGTCTCACCCGGCGTGGCCAGATCGGCCGGATTGCTCGGATCACGCAACGGGATCCCATTTACGATCTCTTGGCCCTGAATCACGCGGCCAAAGATCGTATATTGCTCGTTGAGCCACGGGGCCGGCGCGGTGGTAATAAAGAACTGCGAACCGGCACTGTTGGGATCAGACGAGCGCGCCATCGCGACGATGCCGGGTTGGTCAAACAGAATCTTATCGGTGAATTCGGCGGGGATGGTATAACCGGGGCCGCCGGTGCCGTCACCCTTGGGATCGCCACCCTGCGCCATGAAGTTCGGCAACACGCGGTGCCATGTCAAGCCGTTGTAGAAGTTTTGACGAGCGAGAAAGACAAAATTGTTGACCGTTTGCGGAGCGATGTCGGGCAACAACTCGATCACGATCTCGCCGCGTGGGGTGTAGATAGTAGCAGTGTACTTCTTGGCCGGGTCGATAGTCATCGGCGGCGGGCTGCTATACTGGTAGGTTGTTGCCGTCGGCATAATCGGCATCGTGCTAGTGGCCGGCGCCGTGGTTGGCGCCGCCACAGTCGGTAATGGCGCTGTAGTTGGCACTGACGCTGCCGGCGACGCGGCCCGGCTGATCAGCAAGCCGGTAACCAACCCTAGAATGAGTAACAGAATGGCAATGGCAACAATGCCAGCCAGCGGATTTGATGCAGAAGATGGACGTTGCGTGCTCACGATACACCTCGATAGATTGAATCTGCCGCAGGCATTATACTGGTGAGCAGGCAATGATGACAAGTTCGGAAACAGCCTGCACTCATTCCGAACTACCACGGCAGCAATGCAATCGTCAAAGCCGAGCGCATCGCGCCTGCGCAACATCGCAACTCGCGCTGCCGTCTTCTCTACTCACCCAACCCATTTGACAGCACACCCGACTTCTGGTATAGTCGTCGCACTATGAGAAACGCAGACACATTCACCAAGCAGAGCAAGCGCGCGAAGAAGCCGGACGCAAGGTCTGGTTAGCTCCGCTTGTCTGCTGTGTGGAAGAGACAAGGCCCGGCTCACCAGACCAACGGTGCGCCGGGCCAATTGTTTGCCGGAGGGACGTATGAAACGGATACTCACGACCAGCCCAATCGCGTACACGCCACGCTACTGCCGGCCGGAATTGTTTGGCTCCTGTCAAGTGAGAGAGGTGCTACTGTATGCCATTGCCTGAGCGCCTGTTTTTTGTTGACACGACTCTGCGCGAAGGCGAACAATTCGCCAGCGCCCGCTTCACCACCGCGCAACGGATCGCTATCGCCGACATGCTCGACGCCTTCGGCGTTGAGTACATCGAAATGACCTCTCCCGCCGCCTCGCCGCAAAGCGCGCGCGATCTCGCCACCATCGCTCGCCGCGGCTTGCGCGCTCGTATCCTCACCCACATTCGCTGCCACATGGCCGATGCTCGCCTCGCCGTCGAACACGGCGCGCAGGGCGCTAATTTGCTCTTCGCCACCTCCGAACCGCTGCGCGCGGTCAGCCATGGCCGCAGTTTGAGCGAAATTCTGGCTGAAGCGCAACAGGTTATCACCTACTTGCGCGACCACGATGTCGAGGTGCGTTTTTCGTGCGAAGATAGCTTCCGCACCGACCTTGCCGACTTGATCCGCATCTACCGCGCCGTCGAGGCGATGGGAGTGCAGCGGATCGGTCTCGCCGATACCGTCGGCATCGCCACGCCACGGCAAGTCTACGACGTAGTCAGCGCCGTGCGCGCCGAGGTCGCGTGTGACATTGAATTTCACGGCCACAATGATAGTGGCTGCGCCATCGCCAATACCTTCTGCGCCGCCGAAGCCGGCGCGACCCACCTCGATGTGACGGTGCTCGGCATCGGGGAACGCAACGGCATTGCCAGCCTCAGCGGGATGATTGCGCGCTTGGCCAGCGTTGACCCGGCCCGCGTGCAACGCTACCGGCTCGATCTGCTGCCTAAGATTGACGAGACGGTTGCAACCATGCTTGGCATCGAGATTCCCTTCAACCAATGCATCACCAGCCCAACCGCCTTCCACCACAAAGCCGGCATGCATACCAAGGCGGTGCTAGCCGATCCACGCAGCTACGAGGTGCTCGATCCGGGCCTGTTTGGCCGCCAGCGCACGATTGCCATCGCCCACCGCCTCGTCGGCTGGCACGCGGTCGCCGAGCGCGCCCGCGAGTTGGGCATTACGCTTAGCGAAGCGCAGGCCCGCGCCGCCGCCGCCCGCATTAAGGCGCTTGGCGACGAACACGACCTTGATGGCGCGATGATTGACGAAATTTTGTATAGCTACGCCGAATAAGACACCGTAGGGCCGCGCGGCGCGCAGACAGCGCCCGGCCCATCGCAGATGAGGATACGACTATGCCAACCATGAGCGAACAGATTCTAAGCCGCGTCGCCGGGCGACCGGTGCGCGCCGGCGATGTCGTGACGGCCAATGTCGATCTGGTGATGGTTCACGATAGCCTAGCCCCCAGTATCATCCGTATTCTGCACCAAGAGCTAGGCGCTGAGCGGGTCTGGGATCCGCAGCGTGTGGCAGTGGTGATCGATCACGTGGCGCCCGCCGCTAGTGTGCAGACTGCCGAGAAGCAGCAGGAGGTGCGGCGTTGGGTGCGCGCGCAAGGCATTCCTAACCTGTTTGACGTCGGGCGAGGCATTTCCCATCCGGTGTTGGTCGAAGAGGGATTGGCGCAGCCGGGCATGTTGATTTTGGGCAGCGATAGCCACAGCACAGCGTATGGCTGCGTGGGCGCATTTGGCACCGGCATGGGTAGCACCGACATCGCGTTGGCGCTGGCGACCGGCAAGACATGGCTGCGCGTGCCGGAGACGATCGTGGTGCGCGCGCGTGGCACATTTGGGTTTGGCGTCGGCCCCAAGGATCTCGCGCTCCGCGCTGCCCGTCTGCTGCGCGCTGATGGCGCGACGTATGCCGCGATCGAGTGGCACGGCGTCGAGCAGCTCAGCGTGATGGAACGAATGACGCTGGCTACCCTCTCGATTGAAATGGGGGCCAAGGCTGGGATTGTTCCGCCCACCGGGCTTGATCTCAGCGGCCCGCTCGTGCCCACCGTTGATGCCGATGCGCAGTACCAAGAGGTGGTTGAGATTGACCTCAGCCAGCTTGAGCCGCAAGTCTCCGCTCCCCATTATGTCGATAATGTCGTCGATCTGAGCGATCTGGGCCGGGTAGCGGTTGATGTGGTCTACCTCGGCACCTGCACCAATGGCCACTACGAAGACATGGCGGTGGCAGCGCAGATTCTGGCCGGTCGCCGGCTCGCCCCCGGCGTGCGCATGATTGTGGTGCCGGCCAGCGCGCAGGCCCTGCAACGCGCCGCTGCTGACGGCACCCTCGCTACCTTGCTCGCCGCTGGGGCAACAATCGGCACGCCGGGATGCGGCGCTTGCATTGGCCGCCATATGGGCGTGCTCGCCCCCGGCGAAGTCTGTTTGTTTACCGGCAACCGCAACTTCCGTGGCCGCATGGGCAGCCCCGAAGCGCAGATCTATCTGGCATCGCCGGCGGTAGCCGCCGCAACGGCGCTGACCGGTTATCTGACCGATCCACGCGCGGTAATGGATGGGCAGCCGGTTGAATCACGCTGACCAGCACAGAAAGAGAGGCTTTGCTATGGCTCGTGTCTGGCTCTTTGGCCCCGACATCAATACCGATCAGATTGTTCCCGGTCGCTATGCGCCGTATATGTTGAAGGATGAGAGCGAACTGCGCCGCTACCCCTTCATCGAGCACCGACCCGATTTCGCGCCTAATGTGCGCCCCGGCGACATCATCGTCGCCGGCAAGAACTTCGGTTGCGGCAGCTCGCGTGAATACGCCCCGCTGGCGCTGCGAATGGTCGGCATTGGCGCGATTATCGCCCCCCTCTTCGCCCGCATCTTCTTCCGTAATGCGCTCAACCTCGGCATTCCCTGCTTTACCGCCGATCTGACCCACGAGTTGGCCGATGGCGATGAGGTTGAGCTGGATTTGGAAAGTGGGCGGATTACGACCAGCACTGGGCGCGTGATTCATTTACCGCCGCCGCCGCTCTTCTTGCGCGAGGTGTGGGCTGCCGGCGGCATTGTGCCCTTCTACCGCCAGTATGGACGTTTCCCCGGCGAGGTGGCGTGATGCAGATCTGTGTTATTCCCGGCGACGGGATCGGCCCAGAGGTGATGGAAGTGGCAACGGCGGCGCTGCGCGCGCTGGCGCCTGACGTTACTCTCACCGAAGCCGAGGCAGGATGGGGAGTTTTCCAACGCACCGGCGTTGCCCTGCCCGCCGAGACGCTAGCGGCGGCCCGACAAGCAACCGCCATCCTGTTTGGCGCGGTTGCTTCGCCCAGCCACCCGGTGCCCGGCTATCGCAGCCCGATCGTCGAACTGCGCCGCACCCTTGACCTCTACGCCAACATCCGGCCCACGGTCGGCCCCGGCGTCGATCTGGTCGTAGTGCGTGAAAACACCGAAGACTTGTACAGCGGGCGCGAGCGGCTAGAAGACGATGGCAACACCGCGATTGCCGAGCGGGTGATCACGCGCGCCGCTTCGGCCCGCATCGTGCGCGCGGCCTGTGAATTGGCCCGCGCCCGCCAAGCCGCCGGCCATCCCGGCAAAGTGACGATCGTTCACAAAGCCAACGTGCTGCGAGTCAGCGACGGTCTTTTCCGCACCGTGGCGCTGGAAGTCGCCGCCGACTTCCCTGAACTGACCTTCGAGGAGCGGCTGGTTGATGTGGCAGCAATGCAACTGGCCGCGCAACCACAGCGGTTTGATGTGATTGTCACCACGAATCTATTTGGTGACATCCTCTCGGATATTGCCTGCATCCACGGCGGCGGCTTGGGCGTCGCCGCCAGCAGCAATCTCGGCCAAGGACGAGCGCTATTTGAGCCGGTGCATGGCGCAGCTCCCGACATTGCCGGGCGCGGTATCGCCAACCCAACTGCGGCGCTCAACTGTGTCGTGATGTTACTTGAGTGGATCGCGCGGCCCGCTGCCGCAGAACGGCTGCGCCGCGCGATGGCTGCGGTCGCTGCCGCCGGCATTCGCACTCCCGATGCCGGCGGTGACGCGACCACCCGTGAAGTAGCCGATGCGATTCTCGAACACCTAGTAACTCAAGCCTGAAAGGAGACCAACCATGCACGCCGAATGCCCCGAATGCGTCGCCCTGATTACTCTGCCGGCCAACACGCTCGAAAGCGAGATTATCGCCTGCCCTGATTGCGGGGCCGAATTGGAAGTCGTCAGCCTGAACCCGCCTACCCTTGCGCTCGCGCCAGAAGTGGAAGAAGACTGGGGAGAATAAACGGCGGTAGCGGCGTTGCCGGCCAACGTCGCTACCCTATACCAAAAGAGGAGTTAATCTATGCGCGCCGAATGCCCCGAATGTGCCGCCGAAATTACGCTGCCGGCGGGCACGCTCGAAAGTGAAATCATCGCCTGCCCCGACTGCGGCGCTGAACTGGAAGTTGTTAGCCTGAACCCACCCACGCTCGCCCTCGCCCCTGAGGTGGAAGAGGACTGGGGAGAATAGGAGAACCGACTATGCGCATTGCCGTCCTCTGTTCGCGCATCCGCGCCGAAGAGAAGCTGCTCTTTCAAGAGTTGGAACGGCGCGGTCTCGATTATGTCAAAATTGACGATCGCGAGCAGATCTTCGATCTGCACCAGACCAGCTACCCATTCGATGTAGTGCTCGAACGGGCCATTCAGCACAGCCGCGCGCTCTATATGCTTAAAATCTTCCATGACGCCGGTGTGCCGACGGTCAACACCTACCACGTTGCCCTCACATGCGGCGACAAGTTCCTAACCACGCAGGCGCTAATTCATGCCGGCGTGCCGACGCCGCGCTGTTTGCTGGCCTTCACCCCGGAAAGCGCACTCGAAGCGATTGAGCAGCTCGGCTATCCGGTGGTGCTCAAGCCGGTGATTGGCTCGTGGGGGCGCATGGTGAGCAAGATCAACGACCGCGACGCCGCCGAGGCCATCCTTGAGCACCGCGATGTATTGGGCAACTACCAGCACTCGATCTTCTACATCCAGCAGTACATCAACAAGCCGGGCCGCGACATCCGCAGCTTCGTGATCGGCGACGAATGTATTGCCGCCATCTACCGCACCAGCCCGCACTGGATCACCAACACGGCGCGCGGCGGCGTGGCCACGAATTGTCCGATTACGCCAGAACTGGCCGACCTGAGTGTACGCGCAGCGCATGCCGTCGGCGGCGGCGTCCTTGCGATTGATATTCTCGAAACGCCGGAAGGCGAGTTGTTGGTCAACGAAGTGAATTATACGATGGAGTTCCGCAATAGCATTGACACCACCGGGGTAGACATCCCGGCCCGCATCATCGATTACGTGGTAGATGTAGGTAGCGGTCGCCGGTAACGGTAGGTATGTTTTAAGAGGCTTGTATGACTCTGCGCGTGAGTATTGTGGGTGCGAGCGGCTATGTCGGCGGAGAGCTATTGCGGCTCTTGCTCGATCACCCGCACGTTACTATCATCCAAGCGACCAGCGCGCGCAACGCGGGCCGGTATCTCTATCAAGTTCACCCCAACCTGCGCGGGCGCACGAATCTGCAATTTGTCCATCCTGACATCTTGCAACCGTGCGACCTGCTCTTTCTAGCCCTGCCTCATGGCGAAGCGGCGCAAGCCATCGAGCGCTACGCTGCGCTGGCCGAACGGATTATCGACTGTTCGGCCGACTTTCGCCTGCGCGATCCGGCGGTGTACGCCCAATGGTACGGCGGCCCGCACCCGGCTCCGGCGTGGCTGGAACGGTTTGTGTACGGGTTGCCGGAAGCCAACCGGGCTGCGCTGATCGGCGCGCGGTATGCCAGCGGCGTCGGCTGCAACGCCACGGCTGCCAACCTTGCCCTGCTGCCGTTGGTAGAGGCAGATCTGCTTGACCGCAATCGTCCGATTATCGCCGATGTCAAAGTCGGATCGTCGGAAGGCGGCGCAACCGCCAACGACGCCAGCCACCACCCCGAACGCTCCGGCGCGGTGCGCTCGTTTGCGCCGGTCGGCCACCGCCACCTTGCCGAAGTCGAGCAGGTCACCGGCTTGGGCAACGTTCACATGTCGATCACGGCAATCGAGCTAGTGCGCGGCGCTTTGGCAACAGTGCATGCCTTCGCCGCGCGCGAGTTGACCGAGAAGGATCTTTGGCAGGCCTATCGCGGCTTTGCCCGTGAAAGACCGTTTGTGCGGATCGTAAAAGAGCGACAGGGGATTTATCGCTACCCCGAACCAAAGATATTGGCCGGAACCAATTACGCTGACATCGGCTTCGCCTACGAACCGGCAACAGGGCGCATTGTCAGTATCTGCGCGATCGACAACCTGATGAAGGGGGCCGCCGGCAGCGCAGTGCAGTGCATGAACTTGATGTGCGGTTTTGAGGAGACGACGGCGCTGACATTTATGGGGTTGCACCCGTAGAAGTGGGTGCCAAGCCATCTATGGGGCGGGTTACGAACCCGCCCCGGCTGGTTGATCGGCCAACTCGGCATGCAACGCCTTAATTGCCACCAGCAACTGGCGCTCGCGCTCGGCCAGCGTCGCTGCCATAGCCCGCGCTGCTGACAACTGCGCGGCGCGGGCCAAAGCCGTTGCGCCGGCGGGAACCGACTCGTTCTCTAGGCGCGCTACCGACTGGCGCGCCCGCTCAAGGCCGGGGCGCAAGCTGTTTAGGCGCGCAGTAAGCACCTCGATGCGCTGGCGAAAGTGGTCTTGCATTGGGTGTCCTCCACACACACTCGCCGGGCGCAACTACGCCGCGGCGACAATGACCTAAGCGGCACCGTCGCCGCGCTTCCGCCATTAGTATACCGTTTTTGCACATTTTTTGCAAGATGTGTGCAGAAGTATTGCAATATAATACGCAGGGAATGTAACATTCCCTGTATATTGCTATTATCTTTCAAGCGCCAATTGTTACGCTCTCGCGATATAACTCCGTATTGCGCAAAGAGGCGCTCGGATCACCTCCATCGCCGCGCCTCTACCGAGGGCAAGCTGCATGATCTAGCCCGCGCGCAGCGATTGCTGCGCGCATTCTTGCTATAACACTGCGTTAACATTGCGTTACCGCACAACTAATATGGCGGGAGTAGAGTAAGACCAGCAGTATGGGCACAACTATGTGGCCCGCTATCACGCTAAGTGAGGGATGCCTATGGTCTTTTCAACTCCAATCCGCACCGGCGAACAGAGCATTGACCGCGTGTTGCAAGCCGGGTTGCCGGTGTTGCTGGTCTTCGACCGGCGCGGTTGCCAAACCTGCCAGCAACTCGAACCATCGCTTGAACGATTGGCGCAGCGCTTCGCCGGGAAGGCGCTGATTGCGCGGATCGATGCCGACGATAATCCGGGATTGGTGCGGAAATATAGCATCAGCAATCTACCGGGACTTGTCTTTATCAGGAATGGGGCGACGGTGGCGCGCACTGCCGGTGTCGTGCCTGAGACGGCTTTACAAGCATGGTTACACTACTTGAGCGGCGAGGGTTCGCAGCCGCCGTTGCCGAGCGGACCGAGCACACCGCTGCACCGATCTGCGCCTACCGCGAATGGAACCACCGCCGGCCCTAGCCCAAGCCGTCAACCAACCGGCGAACCAAGCGCACCGGCTGAGCCGGTCGTGCTGCGCGACGCCACCTTCGATCAGATCGTTGGTCAGAGCCAACAACCGGTGTTGGTCGACTTCTGGGCGCCGTGGTGCGGCCCGTGCCGGGCTGTTGCGCCATCGATCGAACGTTTGGCGCAAGAATTTGCCGGCAAGGCGGTAGTGGCGAAACTCAACGTTGACGAAAACCCGTATACGGCCCAACGCTTTGGCATCACCGGCATTCCGGCGATCTACGTCTTCAAAGGCGGTCGCGTGATTGAACGGCTGGTTGGCGCGCAGCCCTATCAGGTCTTGCGGCAAGCGCTGGCCCGGCATGTAGGGTGAAGGCATTGGGAAGCTCTTGCTTGCCCAACACTTTGATTGCAGCTTGGCTTGATAATAACAGCAGCTACTTCTACCTGATCCACGACACGCGCAGCCAGCTTTGGCTGCGCGTGATATTGTTTCGTTCAGCCATTATAAGGAATAGACAGTTATAATATTATTTTGTCCATCGTAGCATCAGACGACATTACACTTTTTGCCCTGCGAGCCAGTTGATAACCCTGCTTCTCGGTATCAACCAAAACTGGCAAGCCTCAATAGCTCGCTTGTCATCTGTGATGAGAGCGGAACCCTACGTTCCAATCTTAGTGACACCAAACGAGTACCATGCCAACTATACCTCAACCCCAACTAGAATTACAGTTGTTTGGCGTACCACGTTTTCGGGCGGGAGGCAACGAAATCGTATTCCATCGCCGGCAACCATTGGTGATCATGGCGATACTTGCGCTCTACGAGCGCGCTGTCACCCGCGACGAATTAAGCTATCTGCTGTGGCCAGACACACCACAGCCAGTCGCGCGCCAACGGCTGCGCCGTTTGCTCTCGCAATTGCGGCAGACTATCGGCCCTGCTGCCGATTGGCTGGTCATGAGCGCCACCCACAACAACCGCAGCGTGCTGCGGTTCAATGCTGAACACTGCCGGGTTGATGCATGTGAATTTTTACGTTTGTCGCAGCAGGCGCGCGCACTCCCCCTGCGCGAAAGCCTAACGGTAGCAGTAGCCGCAAAGCGTCTTTATTGCGGCCCGTTACTTCACGGTATCGAACTAGAAGCGACGCCCGAATTTGATCATTGGCTTCATCAGCAACGATACCGCTTCGAGCGATTGTACTTCGACGTTATCGTGCGCATGATCGACGGCTATGCGCACATAGGCGAGCTATATGAGGCACTGGCTGCTGCGGAACACGCGCTCACCCTCGACGAACTATCGGAAGATGTGCATCGCAAAGCAATGTGGTTGTATGCCAAATTAGGCAAGCGCAGCCACGCCATTCGCCAGTTTGCGTTTTGCTCGGCAACGCTCGAACGTGAATTAGCTGCCACGCCTGACCCTACAACGGTAGAACTGTATCACGCAATCCTTGAAGATCGGATCGAAAGCGCGCAAAGGCTAGCCTTTCCTCAGCCGGTTGCTCCATCTAGCCAGTATCTTAGCAATGCCCAGCGCGCGCACCCGGCATTAGACGTTAGCATGTCAATACGGGCAGACGAAATAACCGCAGCAGTGCAAGCAGCCTTTGGCAGCGCAACACCGGTGGTTTGGATACAGGGAGCAGCCGGCTCTGGGAAATCGTGGCTGGCGCGCACAGTAGCGGCTCGGCTGACATCGGCAGCAAATACTTGGTTTACTAGCGCGCGCATCACTCCTCCTCATACGCCATTTGGCGTGATCAGAGCCTTGCTCCATATTGCAGTTTTGCAGTGGCTCAACGAGTCACGTTCGCAATCTAGCGCCGCTACCCAGCCCGATCTGTGGATGAGCGAGGCAACGCGAGTATTGCCGGAGCTACGCGCTATCTTTCCCCAGTTGCTGCCGGTGCGCAATCAGAAAGACGAAGCGTTGGCGATCCAACATCTGGGCCTCTCACGCCTATTGCAAGCTCTACCGCGTGCGCTCCTCGCCTTAGCTGGAACACAACCGGCGCTCGTGATAGTTGATGATCTCGATGACGCCGACCCACTTTCGATTGAGGCCATTCGCCGGCTTGCACATGCTTGCCGGGGTAGACAGGTTGTAGTGATGATTACCTGCCGCGCTGCCGATCGTGAGCCACTGGCTTCGGTGCTGGCCGAACTCCAACAGCAGGAGATGGTAACAGTCTGGCACTTGCCAACCTTTGATCAAACAACTGTATTCCAGTTAGGGCAGGCAAACGGGTTAACTACAGAGCAGGCCGAGAAGATTTGGCAGGCTTCGAACGGCCTACCATTGGCAGTGTATGAAATGCTGCGGATAACGAGCAGCGTCTTACCAAACGGCACGCTACCACCAGACTCCTTGGCCGCAACGATCCGGCTGCAATTGCACACACTCGATTCGCATGAGCGCCGAGTGCTCGAAGCAATTGCCATACTGGCAAGCGGCAGCATTGAGGCAATCCAGCAGATGAGCGGGCGCAATCCGGTCGAGGTAGAGCAAGCATGTGAACGGCTCTGCGATCGTCATTGGTTGTGTCAATATGGCTCGCACTACACTATCGCCCATCCTGAGATACGCACAGTGGTGCTCGACTCGTTCACCCCCAACCGGCGCCAAAGTCTGCACCGGCAGGCAGCTAGCGTTCTCCAGCAGATGAAAGCAGAGCTGAGTTTGATAGCCAGCCATCTCGAACAGGCCGAGCAGGTGAACGAAGCTGCCGAACTGTGGCTACAAGCTGCGCGCCATGCCCGTTCACTCTTCGCCTACGAGAATGCTCTGGCTGCCGTACAGCGCGGGCTTGGCTTGGCAACCAATCGCGAACTTATCTTCCAACTGCTGTGCGAACAAGACGATATTCTGCATGAACAAGGCCGCTACAATGACCAAGCAGCAACCTTAACTGCATTGGAACAGCTAAGCGAACATGCTCCCGATCATCCTGAATGGCAACGCACCATCTATGCGCGGCGCGGACGTTACGCGCTAGCGCGAAATGACTGGCCAGCAGCGGCTGATGCGTTACGGCGGGCATCAGCCTATACACTGCAAGATGATCCGGCTACGCTGCTCCTGTTGGCGCACGCCCTGTGGCAACAACATGCTTGGGACGAAGCCGAAGCGACGTTGCACCGCGCCCAATTGGCAGCCCAACAGGCGCAACAACCCGATCTGTTGATCCGGTGTTGGCTGGCTCGCGCCCATTTTGAACAAGCTCGCGAGCGCTTTGCAGCGGCTGAAGAGGCATTGCAACAGGCGATCCAACTCTCTGAACCACAGTCGTCACTTTTGCCAGAACTGATGCTATTGCGCGGCAACCTTGCCGCCGTTCGCAACGATTTCACCACTGCGCTCACGCATGGTCAAGAGGCGTATCGGCTCTTTAACCGGCGCGGCGCTCCTGACCGCGCTGCAGCGGCGAGCGTGCTGATAGCGCGGGCGCAGGCCCGGCTTGGCCGGCTGGAAGAGGCCGTCACCGAATATGAGCGCGCATACACCGCGTATGCTGCGCTTGATTTGCGGCAAGGCATGGCCGCTAGCCGGGTGAATGCCGCCACGCTAGCCTTGCGCACCGCCGATTTTGAGCGCGGGATCAAGCTGGCCACCGAAGCATACGCTCTGTTTCAGGCGATTAACGATGCGCGCGGCCTGTGTGTCGCGGCCAGCAATATTGGCGCAGCGCTAGTGTGGCAAGGCGACGGCCTTGCTGCCGAACAATGGCTGCGTGACTCTCTCCTCCGCGCGCAAGCGCTCCACTTACCGGCCCAACAAGCAGCGGCGCTGGCCAATTTGGGCGCCGCACTCCTGCAACAGGGGCGCTTGGCCGAAGCGCGCGTTGCAATGGAACAGGGGTTGATCCTCAGACTCCAGCAGGAGCATCTTGATGTGAGCATTGATCGGGCATTTTTGGCTATCGCCTGCTTACGCCTCGGTGATCACACCGCTGCCGATATGCAGAGCGCGCAAGCCCTCAATGATCTCGCGCGCGCTCCTCACGTTGAACATCCCCAACAGGTTTGGTTTGCCCGCGCGCAGGTGCTGCGCGCATTAGGACGCTACGATGAAGCGCAGCGCGCTCTCAATACAGCCATTGATCATCTCCGGCGCGATCAACAGCAACTGCCGCCAGCGCTCCAAGAACGATTTCTAGCCGCATTTGCCTTCAACAGCGCGATCCTGCGCGCGCATGCCGCCAATATCTGGCCCGATCCGCCAGCACTGGCATAATTCCACTCAAGCTGCCGGCCAATATTGGCCTTGGCAGGGAAACAGCGACATCACCCCAATCACTTGTGACAGATCCTCACGCTCATTGGCATGATCAGGTGGCATCATCGCCGACACTAGTTAAGACACAAAGGCGCAGGACGTTGAGCCAGCAAGCCAACCTTCCTGCGCTTCTGTTCCTCAACCAATCGACATCGTGCGCTACGGCGTCGCTGGCGTCTGGCTGGGCGTTGCCGGCGTGGCCGGTTGATTATTAGTGCCCGGTTGCGGAATCACCAGCGCCTGCCCATCAAGCGCCTGATTATTGAGCAAGATCGTCAAATTCGTATTCGGATCGACGAACCAGATATTCCCTTGGGAGAGCATCTGCACAAGCAATTCGCGCTTGCGCAGCTCGAACAGTTCTGGGTTTTCGCGCCAGTAGCGGCCCTCGATGGCGCGCACCTGCGCTTCGCGGTTGGCCGCCTCAAGCGCGGCTGCGGTGATGCCCTTTTCGCGGGTCAGCGCGACAAGGGCCTCTTGCTCGGCTTGGAAGAGATTATTGGCCTGTTGGGCTTCGATCTGCTGCCGGCGCTTCTGCTCGGTCTCAATCTGCACTTCGAGGTTCGCCTTCTCGGCTAGCAATTGGGCATACGTCTCGCCGACCTTAATATCGAGCACCTTTACCGCCTCGATCGTGATATAGAGCTGATCAACCGGCGCGCGTTGGCCATCACCGGATGGCGTGGTCAAGAAGCGACGGATGCGTTCGGCAAACGCGCCCCGATCCGAGAGGGCTTCGTCGAGGGTAAATTGGGTGCTGGCGCTCTTGAGCGCATCATTGATAAAGCCATCGAGAAAGTCATTGAGCTGGGCATCACTGACCCCGATCTCGGCATAGGCGGCCCGCAAAGCCTGCTCGGTTGGCAACCGGCGAAAATCGACTTGAATATCAATGTCGTACAGTTGCTTATCGCTGCTGGCGACATTCTGCGAAATCTGGCGCGATTGGCGGCGCACATTGACCAGTTCGATCTCGGTGAAGGGGGCAAAGGGGCGAAAGATCGGCCCCGGCCCATGCACAGCCACGATCCGGCCCTGCACCAACTCAATCGCGGCCTGTCCTTCATCAACCTGCACATATTTCATCGTGCTCAGGCCAATGCCGGCAATGATCAGCAATACCACAAACCCAGCAATCAATGTCAACCGTGAATTCATGCTTCCTCCTCCACCTGTGCGCGGCGCTCGCTGGCCCATAGCAACCCTCCTCGATTACGTCGGTAATGACGTATGTTCTCGTTGGGTAGTACGCATAGCGGCGACGGAAGTTTCAGCCGGCTCGGCGATGCCCAACGTTTCGGCGACAATGTAGAGCGGACGGCCTTTCACTTCGTCGTAGATGCGACCGACGTATTCGCCGATGATGCCAAGCGAAATCAGTTGCACTGCGCCGAGAAAGAGCACGCTGGCCAAGGTGCTCGCCTGCCCGTAGAACGCCGGTTCGGCGGCGGCGGGGTTGGCCAGCCGCATGATAAACACGACCAGCAAGAAGATCATGCTGATAGCGGCTACAATAAAGCCCAAATAGGTGGCGAGTTGCAGCGGCAAGTACGAGAAACTGGTAATCCCATCGAGAGCAAAACGCAACATCTTGCGCAGCGGATATTTGGTGGTGCCGGCAGCGCGCGCATGGCGACGATAGGGCACTCCGGTTTGGCGAAACCCAACCCACGCCGATAGGCCGCGCATAAAGCGGTGATGTTCGCGCATGCGCTTGAGGGCATCAACCACCTTGCGATCCATCAGCCGGAAGTCGCCGGTATCAACCGGAATCTTGACGTTGGTAATCCGCACGATCAGGCGATAGAAGATCGCTGCCGTCGTCTTCTTGAACCACGTCTCGCCTTCGCGCTCTTCCCGCACGCCATACACCACCTGATAACCCTCGCGCCAGCGCGCAATCAGATCGGGAATCACCTCTGGCGGGTCTTGCAGGTCAGAATCGATCACAATCACCGCCTTGCCGGTCGCGTAATCGGTGCCGGCGGTAATCGCAATCTGATGGCCAAAATTGCGCGAGAAATTAATCACTTTGATACGCGGATCGCGCTCGTGCAGCTCGCGCATGATCTCCGGCGAACGATCGCGACAGCCATCGTTAACAAGCACTACCTCAAATGGTTCGCCGAGCGGTTCGAGGGCCGCAATCACCCGCCGGCAAAACTCGGCGATCAGTTGCTCTTCGTTATAGACCGGCGCGACCACCGAGAAGGTTGGTTGGCTGATCGTCATCACATATCCTCACATTGCAGACTGGTCAGACACGCACAAATCCGTACAGCATAAGTTCAAACTCAGCGAGGGGAAGATGGATCAGCACCCAGTAAAATAGCAGAGCGCTCAGACATATTGGCACGAAGACCCATCGACTGCCGAGTTGTCGCGTGTAACTGCTTATTTGCATCAAAACTACAATAACAAATACAACCAGTGGTGGAATGATAGGCAGGTAGAACCGCTCCTTATTAATCGTGATCGTCACTACTAAAGAATAGATTACAACCCAAGCTAGCAGCAGGACATAACGCCG
>JANWYE010000470.1 GCA_025057175.1 Chloroflexus sp.
CCCCATCCCCGCTCCCGCTGGCGCGGGCACGGGGCGCTGCTGGCTGCCGCTCGAGCCGATCCCCGTTCCCGTTGCTGAGCAGCTCCCCTGCGCTCTGCTCCGTGGTGAACAGCGGGCCTCCCCCCTCCCCCGGAGGGGGAGGGTCGGGGTGGGGGCCTCCTCCCTCCCCCGGAGGGGGGTCGGGGCGATGCGCCGCAATGATGTGTGGAATGCGGCGATGCCACGTGGGGGCCTCCTCCCTCCCCTGAAGGAGGGTCGGGGTGGGGGCCGTTCCCCTCACCCCCATCCCCGCTCCCGCTAGGGCGGGCGAGGGGCGCTGCTGGCTGCCGCTCGAGCCGATCCCCGTTCCCGTCGCTGAGCAGCTCCCCCGTGCTCCGCTCCGTGGTGAACGGCGGGCATCCCCCCTCCCCCGGAGGGGGAGGGTCGGGGTGGGGGCCGTTCCCAAGAGGGCCGGGGGGATGCGGGCCACTACCGGGGTGGGGCACTCATCCCTCAAAACAATACACCCCAAACGCCGACAACCGCAATTCTTCCCCCATGCCGCGCCGTTCGCGACTGATCGGGAACAGGCCAAGCACATCGGCACCGAGGCGCTGGGTCGCGATAAACCGGCACGGCAGCGCGCCAAGGTTAACCACGCCCACCAAACTGCGCTCGCCAAGGGTGCGGCGAATTGCCAGCACATCAGCGGGGATGGCACCGAGTGCTTGCCACTCGATAGCGCCGTGGCGCAAAGCCGGTTCGCGCCG
>JANWYE010000471.1 GCA_025057175.1 Chloroflexus sp.
CAAAAAACCAAAACCCCCGCTCGGGTATTGAACCCAAGATCTGGCGGGGCGGGGTCACCTGGCGGTCGGCGCCAGTTCAACAAACCAAAATCCCCGTGAGGGGATTGAAACACGTGACGTAATTCGGGCTAACCGTGCCCGCAGGAGCGGTGTTCAAAAAACCAAAATCCCCGTGAGGGGATTGAAACGCCATCATATTGGGTGTCACTAGCCGACAGTAAATAGTTTCCGTTCAAAAAACCAAAATCCCCGTGAGGGGATTGAAACATCGTGTTGCTTGCCTGCTCGCTTGCCGCGTCGCTCGGTTCAAAAAACCAAAATCCCCGTGAGGGGATTGAAACCTTTGCGGCTGCTTGCTCGGCTGCGGCTCCAAGCGCAATGTGTTCAAAAAACCAAAATCCCCGTGAGGGGATTGAAACTCAATTCTCCGCGAGGCCACTCGCCGCCGATCATCTGCGGTTCAAAAAACCAAAATCCCCGTGAGGGGATTGAAACATGTTCGTGGCGCGCTATACCTACAATCCGCAGTATGACATGTTCAAAAAACCAAAATCCCCGTGAGGGGATTGAAACATTAGTCTAGGTTTTAATTGCAAAGAAACTAAGGAGCAAGAGTTCAAAAAACCAAAATCCCCGTGAGGGGATTGAAACCACGTACCCCTTACCGCCACTAGCGCCCGTATTGCGCTGTGTTCAAAAAACCAAAATCCCCGTGAGGGGATTGAAACACAACATATCTGCGGC
>JANWYE010000472.1 GCA_025057175.1 Chloroflexus sp.
CACTGCCATGTGCAACAGATTTAACTCACCTCACGGGGTTTTTGTTTTTTTGATAAGACACTGACGATTGATATACGGAATACAATGGTAAGTTTCAATCCCCTCACGGGGATTTTGGTTTTTTGAACACGATAGCTCTTATGAGCCTGAGCCTGACGAATTTTTCAGTTTCAATCCCCTCACGGGGATTTTGGTTTTTTGAACCAAGCGGTTGTATCGCGATGCCGTTGCTCGTTATCTGCGTTTCAATCCCCTCACGGGGATTTTGGTTTTTTGAACGCATAATGTTGCGTTCCAAGTAGTGTTTGTTTCTTTTGGGTTTCAATCCCCTCACGGGGATTTTGGTTTTTTGAACCCATGCGTGCCATGCTTGGCGCAGCAGCGCCGTCGTTTGAGTTTCAATCCCCTCACGGGGATTTTGGTTTTTTGAACTTCGAACAACGTAATTCCTTGCAATCAATGCTGCGTGTAACACGTTTCAATCCCCTCACGGGGATTTTGGTTTTTTGAACCTGATTAGGGCTGTATGGCGTACCATTGCCGGGGGGTAAAAGTTTCAATCCCCTCACGGGGATTTTGGTTTTTTGAACCTGGTGCGGCTTCGGCCACCGCACCATCGGCAGCGTGCAATACGTGTTTCAATCCCCTCACGGGGATTTTGGTTTTTTGAACAAACGAGCTTTCATCGATGATGTACAAGTAATTCATTGTAGCCTCCGTTTCAATCCCCTCACGGG
>JANWYE010000473.1 GCA_025057175.1 Chloroflexus sp.
GAGGTTTCAATCCCCTCACGGGGATTTTGGTTTTTTGAAGCTACGACTTTGCTGTCGTAGCGAACTTCGATATATGTTTCAATCCCCTCACGGGGATTTTGGTTTTTTGAACGAAGAGAGATGGCAGGCGCTCTATGACTGGCTCCTCGACTTTCAATCCCCTCACGGGGATTTTGGTTTTTTGAACTGAACGGTACAGCGGGTACCGGGTAGGCGGGGGCGCAGAACTTTCAATCCCCTCACGGGGATTTTGGTTTTTTGAACGCTAATTGCTATTCTTTCTCCGTTTTTGATCATTTTTCCTTTCAATCCCCTCACGGGGATTTTGGTTTTTTGAACGCGAAGGTTGCACGGTTGTTCGAAATTGTCTCCCGCTGGCTTTCAATCCCCTCACGGGGATTTTGGTTTTTTGAACTTCAGGTAAGCAAACTCGTCTGAAAAGGAGGGACAGATGGAACTTTCAATCCCCTCACGGGGATTTTGGTTTTTTGAACGTAAGCTGGTACCGTCGCTGTTACTTGCGATTTATACATTTTACTTTCAATCCCCTCACGGGGATTTTGGTTTTTTGAACCTGCCGACATTGGCGTACTCGAAGATGGATCATTTGTTATCTCTTTCAATCCCCTCACGGGGATTTTGGTTTTTTGAACCAGCGCAACAACAACCAGCGCAACAACAACCTTTAACGAAACCTTTCAATCCCCTCACGGGGATTTTG
>JANWYE010000474.1 GCA_025057175.1 Chloroflexus sp.
GAATTCCAAAACTTTCGCAAGGGCTTCCGCCGCTTGTCGCGATTCAAAAAACCAAAATCCCCGTGAGGGGATTGAAACATGATGATTGCTGACGTTTTCGCGTCAATCAGAGACGTGAATTCAAAAAACCAAAATCCTCGTGAGGGGATTGAAACACCGAAAATGTGTTTGCTGCGTGCAACGTTACAATAAATTCAAAAAACCAAAATCCCCGTGAGGGGATTGAAACCTAATGAGTACGTAGTTATCGTCATAGTGCGACAGACGTGATTCAAAAAACCAAAATCCCCGTGAGGGGATTGAAACCAAGTTTTGCGCGATAAAGTTATAAACATGTGTTCGCGCATATTCAAAAAACCAAAATCCCCGTGAGGGGATTGAAACTGCGACGCCAACAACCCTCCGGCGGCTCCGTGCCGCGTCGTGATTCAAAAAACCAAAATCCCCGTGAGGGGATTGAAACGGTGAATTATCCATTTATCGTGGTGCATGTGTGTGAGCGTTGATTCAAAAAACCAAAATCCCCGTGAGGGGATTGAAACTTAATCATCGTTGTAGACCAAGACGAACCGCTTGGCAGCAGATTCAAAAAACCAAAATCCCCGTGAGGGGATTGAAACAGGAAGGATCGCTGTTATCGCCGATCTTTCTTAGCATGCCTTCAAAAAACCAAAATCCCCGTGAGGGGATTGAAACAAAACGGCACAAGAATTACC
>JANWYE010000475.1 GCA_025057175.1 Chloroflexus sp.
CAAAATCCCCGTGAGGGGATTGAAACTTCGCTCGTCGATGGCGCGTGGCTCGAACGGCGTTATGTCCAAAAAACCAAAATCCCCGTGAGGGGATTGAAACCGTAAGTCGTGGCCGGCAGACAATGCGGCGACGCCCATAAGTTCAAAAAACCAAAATCCCCGTGAGGGGATTGAAACCCAGCTAATTAACCGTTTTTGCCACTCTTTCTTCAGTTCCGGTTCAAAAAACCAAAATCCCCGTGAGGGGATTGAAACAAATGTCAATTGTTGATTTGTTTAAGAAGCTAACTGTTTAATAGTTCAAAAAACCAAAATCCCCGTGAGGGGATTGAAACCGATTCCGGCTCCGATTCCGGCCCTGATTCCGCTTTGGTTCAAAAAACCAAAATCCCCGTGAGGGGATTGAAACGCAGCAACCAGTAACGCAGCAACCAGTAACGCATCAACCAGCGTTCAAAAAACCAAAATCCCCGTGAGGGGATTGAAACTCTTCAAGCGTGTATTCAGCAACATCGATAAATTGCGGGTTCAAAAAACCAAAATCCCCGTGAGGGGATTGAAACCGAGTTTTCGCTTTTTACAGGAAATCGAAGCACAAATCGCGTTCAAAAAACCAAAATCCCCGTGAGGGGATTGAAACGCAAAGCAGGCGCGATATAGCCCTTAGTATAGGCGAGAATTTGGTCAAAGAACCAAAGTCCCCGGGAGTGTAG
>JANWYE010000476.1 GCA_025057175.1 Chloroflexus sp.
TTGCCTGCGCCGACGCTGGGCAGTTGATCGGCGTCGCCGACGAGCAACAGGTGCGCGCCGGTGGGAATCGCTTTCAGCAGCGCGTTCATCAGCAGCGTATCAATCATGCTGGTCTCGTCCACGATCACCAGGTCGGCCGGAAGCGGGTTGTCCTGGTCGTAGAAGGCCTGACTGCCGGGCTTGAGCTGCAGCAACCGGTGCAGCGTCTTCGCTTCGACGCCGGTCGCTTCGGACAAGCGCTTGGCCGCGCGGCCGGTCGGCGCGGCTAGCATCACCGTCTTGCCCTTCAGCGTGAGCGCGCGGATCAGCGCGCGCATGCTGGTGGTCTTGCCGGTGCCCGGCCCGCCGGTGATGATGCTGACCGGTTGCAGGATGGCTTGGCGCACACCGGCTCGCTGCCCTTCGGACAACGCCAGCCCGTCGGCGCGAGACAGGTAGGCGAACATCGCGTCGAAGTTGACGTGCGCCAGATCGGCCAGCCGGCTGTTTTCGGGCGGACAGGCGCGCAGCCGTTGAATGTGGCGTGCGATGTTGCTCTCGGCCTGATAGAACGGGAAGAGGTAGACGACCGGTTGAGCATCGCGCACGGCGCGAAGCGGTAGCCAATCGCTCGCATCGCGCGTCTCATACTGCACATTACGCGGTTCGGCCACGCCCATCGGCCCAGGCGGCTCTGCTTGTGACGGGTGAACCGGTTCGAAGGTTTGCGTC
>JANWYE010000477.1 GCA_025057175.1 Chloroflexus sp.
TGGTTCTTCAAGGAACTGCTTGGTCTCGAAGAAACCGAGCGATCCGGCAAATCAGTCTATCTGCGCGCGTATGAGGATTACTACCATCACAGCCTGAAGGTCACCGAGGCGGATCAGCCGGGCTTGGGGCATGTCGCCTGGCGCACGACCTCGCCGCAGGCGCTCGAGCGCCGCGTGCAGGCAATCGAAGCCGTTGGTCTGGGGCGCGGGTGGATCGACGGCGACCACGGGCATGGGCGCGCCTATCAGTTCACCACGCCCGATGGTCACCTGATGGAACTGTTCTGGGACGTGGAGTACTACCAGGCGCCCGAGACAATGCGCACCGAACTGCTCAACCGTCCGCAGAAGCGACCCCTGCGTGGCGTGCCGGTGCGCCGGCTCGACCATGTAAACCTGTTGTGCCAGAACGTCACGCCCAACAAACAGTTCCTGATGGATCAACTGGGGTTCCGTCTGCGTGAGCACATCATTCTGAACGACGGCTCCGAAGCGGGCGCCTGGCTCAGCGTCAGCCCGCTCGTCCACGAAATTGCGACCATGCGCGACGCTGCTGGCGCCAGGGGACGCCTCCACCACATCTGCTATTGGTACGGCATCCCGCAGCATCTGTCGGACATCGCCGACGTCTTCTCCGATTATGGCATTACAATTGAGGCGGGACCGGGCAAGCATGGCATCAGCCAGGCGCTCTTCATGTACGTCTTC
>JANWYE010000478.1 GCA_025057175.1 Chloroflexus sp.
CACAGCGATGGGGCATGCGCCGCTGCTCACGACGATGTGAGCGGGCCAGCCGCGGGGCAATGCGCTGGCAAGGCGGCGGTGAACAGAATGCATCTAGCGACGCCGGGTCACAACTACCGGCACAAGCGCGAGTCGCGGCTGAAACAAGCGTCGTTGCCAATAACCGATGATCATCTCAATGAGCCGCATCGCGTATCCTCGCACGGGTACTAAAAAACCTCCCGCAGAGCGGGAGGTTCAGTCTTGCATCCTGAGCCGGGGCTTTGTGACCTTCCCCTCCCTAAACACGTTTGCTCCACCCGCCAATAAGGCTAAGGAGGAGTACGAGTACGAGGAGGATAAGGCTTACAAAGTGAGCGGCCATAGATTTGTGTACTTTGCCTAAATGACGATCCGCAGAGAGGATACCACAGCGTGAACAGTTTGTCAACTAGGGAAATTGCGCCTCGCCGTGTCCCTGATGTCATTGCGAGGGGTGTAGGGGCGCGGCAACGCGGTGTCCCTCCGCCCCGCAGCAATCTCCTGCTTTCGCGGAAGAGGTGCGGTTAGGGCATGCATTCCGCTCTCGGGGGAGATTGCTTCGCCGCCTGCGGCGGCTCGCAATGACATAGGGAGAAGGGGATGGCTTCGCCGCCGTTGGCGGCGCGCAATGACAAGGGGAGGGGGGGGGGGCCCCCCGCCCACGGTGATTTGGCGGGGGGCCCGCCC
>JANWYE010000479.1 GCA_025057175.1 Chloroflexus sp.
CACTAGGTCTTCAAAAAACCAAAATCCCCGTGAGGGGATTGAAACCAATCCAGTCGAGATGCTTGATGTTGGGAATGTATCCGCCTTCAAAAAACCAAAATCCCCGTGAGGGGATTGAAACCCCTTGGCGCGGAGTTCGGCAATAGTCGAGATGAGGATGGCTTCAAAAAACCAAAATCCCCGTGAGGGGATTGAAACAATGGCTGGCTCCTCGCCGAAGTGCAAATCAGAGGACTTCAAAAAACCAAAATCCCCGTGAGGGGATTGAAACCGGAAGCCTTGATAAAAGTTATCATGTTCGGCGGCGAGCTTGTCTTCAAAAAACCAAAATCCCCGTGAGGGGATTGAAACATAGACGAGAGTTCACGCAGTGCGCGTCGCACATTGTCTCTTCAAAAAACCAAAATCCCCGTGAGGGGATTGAAACCCAAAGTTAGGTACCAAGTGCAAACCGATCTCAGATCGCCCTTCAAAAAACCAAAATCCCCGTGAGGGGATTGAAACGATATCAAAAAAGTTATCCGCGATGAAGTTGTAGAGGTTCAAAAAACCAAAATCCCCGTGAGGGGATTGAAACTTCTTCAAGGCGATCTACGTCCATATCTCCTCTCTTCTGCCCCTTCAAAAAACCAAACTCCCCGTGAGGGGATTGAAACTCCGACAATCTTCTTGACTCTGACAAGGCCCTTACGGGCCTTCCTTCAA
>JANWYE010000047.1 GCA_025057175.1 Chloroflexus sp.
TGCCCCCTTCTCCCACGAGGGGAGAAGGGGGAGCAGCGTTGCCCGGTCATCAGCGTCAATTGCGCGCCCAGTATTCCCCCTCCCCCAGCGGGGGAGGGCCGGGGTGGGGGCTGCCCCGCTTCCTGCATTCGTGGCGCAGGGCTAAAAGGGTGATCGCTCAGCGATATTGGCGAGCGATGGCATGCGGTGAGACGCCGCTGAGGTATTGCAGCCATAACCAGAAATCGTGCAGCAATTGGCGCAGAATGCCATTAGCGCGAAAACGGCGAGCCGAGGTAACTACCTGCGCCGGCACGACATGCACGCGGGTGCGGGCGCGGGCGCGACGGAAGAGTTCGACATCCTCGAAGAGCGGCCAGTTGGGGAAGCCGCCAAGGGCATAGAAAAGGTCGCGCCGCATGACCATGCACTGGTCGCCATAGCTGGTGAGAAGCGAGTCGAACCACATCAGGCGCGCAGCCAAGGCTAACAACCAATCGGGATCGTCGAACGAGAGCCGGAACTTGGCGACCTGCGCCTGCGGATCGGCAAACAACGCGCGCAGGAGTGGGAAAGCATCAGCAGGCAAGCGCGTGTCGGCGTGCAAAAAGACCAAGACATCGCCAGTGGCGACGGCAGCGCCGGCGTTGAGTTGCGGGCCGCGGCCACGCGGCCCCAACACGACCCGCGCGCCGGCAGCGCGGGCCAGCGCCGGCGTCTCATCACGGCTGCCGCCATCGGCAACAATCACCTCCACCTGTGGATCAAGCCGGCGCACGGCTTGCACACAAGCTGTAATGTGAGCAGACTCGTTAAGAGCGGGAATGATCACACTGAATGTTAGCATCGGTTTTGGCTCCTGCATCGCTCGATCAGCCGTTACATCGGGTATGAGGAGGGCAATAACTCAACTGCCACGCTCCGACAGGTTAGCAACCGCCATCACCGCCGGCGTAGCAGAAAGATATACTCGTGCTTAAAGACGTAAAAGCCGCCAGCCAGCGCGCGATAACGCCAGAGTTCGGCGCTGCCGCGCTTGCCGAGCGTGCCGGTAAAGTTTTTCACGATAATACTCTTGAGGCTAAAACCGCAGGCGCGAATCGCTTCCATCGCTTGAAAACCAAGTGGGTGCCACTCGCCGTGGCGATAAGTATCGCCAATCACCAGCGCCAGATAGCGGCCACGGTCGAGAACTGCCGCCACCCGTTCAGCGACCAGCGTTAAGCGGGTCAGAAACTCATCAATGCTCGCCGCATTCGACAGATCACGCGGATCGTCACTAAAGCGAATGATGTCATGGTAGGGCGGATGTAGCAAAACCAACTGCACGCTGGTTGCGCCATAACGGGCCAACAGCGCGGGAAAATCCAGCGCAAGACTATCGCCCTGCTCAATGGCAGCAACTGTCGTGTGCGCCGGTGGTTCGGCGGCGAGCAGATGCTGAACCCGCTCGACCATCGGCGCTTGCAGCTCAACGCCAATCGCATGGCGACCAAGGCGGCGCGCCTCGATCAAAGTAGTGCCCGATCCGGCAAACGGGTCAAGCACCCACTCACCGGGGCGGGTATAGCGACGGATGAACTGGCGCGGGATCTGGGGAACGAAGTTGCCCCAATAATCGGCCCGATGCACGCCAGAGTTGTCGCGCCGCTCGATCAACCAGAGGCTATCGGTCAGAATGTCGTCATATTCCTTCCAGCGGTGCAAATCAATATCGCTGGCCGGCGCAAACCGCTGCGCATCGAGCGAGCGGCGCAGGCGGGAGAGGTAGTAACGAGCGCGTTCGAGCGTGCGCGCCGCCGCGATCTGATCAAATTCACCCGCCAACACTTCCGGGGTAAACCTGACCGCATACTCGCCGGCGTGGTGCAACGGATCGCGCCGATCGGCCAGACGCCGGCGCAGATCGGCCAGCCCAAGCCGTAGCTCGGCAAGGGCTGGCGCGGCAAGCAGCGCATCGAGCGCCGCTGCCAATGCCTCACGGTTGAGTTGCCATTGCGGCGACTCGGCATCTGGCGGCAACTGGGCCGAGGGCGAATGTCCGGTCATCGAAGGCATTCCTGTCGGAATGAAAGCGCTGTTGTTGTTAGTGTAACATAAGATAGGGGAGATGGCGTAGTGATCTTTACGTATGCGGCAGTCAAACTGCCGCACTCCATATAGCCCGCAATGCAAGGAATATCGCCTTAGCGCTGCCATTACCCGATTGGTATGCTATAATAAAGAAGGTAAAGCTGAAACATGCAAGGAAGGGCGTGTGACAGCCAGTGACATCTTATTTACAATCGCACAAGAGGTGCAACGCTGCACCGCCTGTAACCTACACCGTGGGCGCACACGCGCCGTGCCCGGCGAAGGCCCGGCGAACGCGCGTGTCATGCTGATCGGCGAAGGCCCCGGCTATCACGAAGACCGGCAAGGCCGGCCATTCGTCGGGCCATCGGGCCAATTCTTAACCGACCTGTTAGCGCTAGCCGGGTTGCGCCGCGACGAAGTCTATATCGCGAATGTCGTCAAATGCCGGCCGCCACAAAACCGCGATCCGGAGCCTGACGAGATTGAAACGTGTACAAAATTGTTCTTGATGCGTCAAATTGCGGCCATTGATCCGGCGGTGATTGTGACGCTAGGCCGCTTCTCGATGGGCTTGTTCCTGCCCGGCGAGCGGATTTCACGCATCCATGGCCAACCGCGCTACGTTAATGGGCGGTTGATTGTGCCAATGATCCACCCCGCCGCTGCCTTGCACCAGCCCCAAAACCGGCCGTTGCTGGAAGAGGATTTCCGCCGCCTGCCTGCCATCATTGCCGATGCCGAACGCCAGCGCAGCGAAGCCGCACCGGCAACGCCGCCAGACGATAAGCCGCCTGAGCAGCTCCGTCTCTTCTAACTATTGGCCGCCCATCACTGGTGGTGTGACCAAATCGATGTCACGATCTTATCGCCTCTCGCCGGCCGGCCGGCGCGAAAACTTATTGATGATTGCGGTCGCGATGCTCCTCTGGGTCTTCGCTTTGTGGAGTTTTGCCAGCACCCTGCGCCTAAATCTCCACCCAGCGGCGTTTTGGTCTGACCTGCAACGAGTGTTCGCGCAACCACCGGCGCTCGAACAGGCTGCGCCTGCCTTGCTGTTGCTGGTGTTGATCATTGCAACGCCCTTGCTGATCTGGAATTTCATTACGGAATGGGACACCGTCTTTACACCATCCAGCGAAGGCCTGCGCTACGAAGCGATGGGTGTACGGTTGTGTTGTCCATGGGAAGACATCATCGCGTTGCAACCAATACCCGTAAACCCCAATGAAGCAGTAGTTGTCTACTGCCAGCGTGATCCGGCTGAAGCGATTGCCAACCCACTACGACGCTGGCTGCACCGGCAGATGCACGGCCGGCAGCGATTAGTGATTGGCGCAGATATTGAACAGCGTGACGAATTGGTGCAGCAGATCGAACAGGCAATAGCACACGCGCGATCGCGCGCTGAGGTGTTGGTCGGAAATGCGCCGTCAATGTAGGAACGGCGACTTTGGGTTTGGTCTTGTCAGGGTAGCGTTGCCCTGCCATTATACCGTTCGTTTGGGCACAAGCGTAGGCGTCCGTCAGCATTATTGTAATGATTGTGCATCAGAAAGGAGCAAGGGTCGCTGGTGAATCGGCCCTAAGAGAAACCTATGGCCAAACAACGTCTCCGTGTGATTCCACTCGGTGGCGCTGGGGAAGTCGGCCGGAACATGTGGGTAGTTGAGTATGGCGACGATATCGTCATTCTCGACTGCGGCGTCATGTTTCCCGATGCCGATATGCTCGGCGTTGATCTCGTCTTGCCTGACATTACCTATTTGCGCGAAAAGACGGATCATATCAGAGGCATTCTCATTACTCACGGTCACGAAGACCACATCGGCGCTGTGCCGCACTTAATTGCCGAGCTAGGATTTCCACCGGTATACGGAACCAAGCTCACGCTTGGCCTGCTCGGCAACCGGCTCAAAGAGCACCGGCTGCAAGATAAGGTCAAGACCGTTCAGATTACCGAACGCGAGCCATTCCAATTGGGCGTTTTTACTGTCGAAGCGTTCCATATCGCTCACTCTATTCCCGATGCGGTGGGATTTGCAATTACGACACCCGCCGGTTTGCTCGTCTATCTCACCGACTGGAAACTGGATCATACTCCGGTTGATGGCCGCCCAACCGATCTCGAAAAGATTGCCGAGCTGGGCAATCGGAGGCCGCTGGTGCTCGTTACCGACTGTGTGCGGGTGGAGTCAAAGGGTTATACTCCCAGCGAAGCGACTGTCGGCGAAGCGTTCGACAATATCTTTGCCACCGCTCCCGGGCGGATTATCGTCGCCACCTTCGCCTCGAATATCAGTCGCGTGCAGCAGGTGATCGATTCGGCCGAAGCTTATGGGCGCAAAGTGATGCTGGCCGGGCGCAGCATGGAGACCAATGCGCGCATTGCGTTCGATCTAGGTTATCTGCGCGCCGATGAGGGCACCATCATCCGTCCGCACGAGATGGCAGCCTATCCTGATGATCAGATTGCCATCGTCTGCACCGGTAGCCAAGGCGAGCCAATGGCCGCTCTCAATCGCATGGCCAACCGTGACTACCCGCACGTCAAGATTAAGCCCGGCGATACGGTCGTGGTCTCGGCAACCCCCATCCCCGGCAACGAGGTAAGCGTCAATAAGGTCATTAACAATCTGTTCAAACTAGGGGCCGATGTGATTTACGGCCCCGAAGCTCGGGTGCATGTGTCAGGCCACGCGGCTCAAGAGGAGCTGAAGCTGATTTTGGCGCTGCTCCGCCCCAGCTTTATCGTGCCGTTCCACGGCGATTACCGCCATCTGATGCTCTACCGCAAGCTGGCAACAAACATTGGCGTGGTGCCCGACAGCGAGCGGGTGCTGCTGGCTGAAGGCGGCTCAATCATGGAGTTTTCGCCCGGCTTCGGCAAGATCACCGGCAAAGCGCCGGTTGGCTACATCTACGTTGATGGCACCACGGTCGGCGATGTCGGCAATGTGGTGGTGCGCGATCGGCAATTGCTCGCCAAAGACGGCATGCTGATCGTGGTAGTGAGCATTGACAGCGCCACCGGTGAATTGGTTGCCGGGCCGGATGTCGTCTCGCGCGGATTTGTGTACATGCGCCAGAGCCAAGATCTGATCGAGGCGACTAAAGAGACGGTGCGCGCGGCGCTTGCGAGCAAGAACGGCGCCGGTTCGGTTGATGCGGCATACATTAACCGCAAGATCCGCGACGTGGTAAGCGAGTTCCTCTACCGCGAGACGCGCCGGCGGCCTATGGTGTTGCCGATGGTGATGGAAGTGTAGGAAGGGGATGCCGCGTGGGAGTACCCACGCGGCGTCGCTACGAATCGATCCGCGGCAACACGATCCCGGTTTGGCCTTGATACTTCCCCTTCTTATCGGCGTATGACACCTCGCACGGCTCATCGCTTTCGAGGAACAACACCTGCCCGATCCCCTCGTTAGCGTAGATACGCGCCGGCAGCGGCGTGGTGTTGCTGATCTCGATCGTCACATGCCCCTCCCACTCCGGTTCGAGCGGGGTGACGTTGATGATGATCCCGCAGCGGGCATACGATGATTTGCCAATGACAATACAGCACACATTACGCGGAATACGGAAGTATTCAAACGACTGAGCCAACGCAAACGAGTTAGGCGGAATATCAACATACTCGGCGCGAATGTCAACGAACGAGCGCGGATCAAACTTTTTCGGGTCAACGAGCGCATTGTAAACGTTGGTAAAGACTTTGAAGTGGTCGGTGACCCGCATATCGTAGCCATACGAGGTCAAGCCGTACGAGATTACGCCCCGCCGCACCTGATGATCGACGAACGGCTCGATCATGCCGTGTTCGAGAGCCATGCGCCGAATCCAGCGATCGGATTTAACCGGCATTGTGGTGTTCCTCCTGTTGTTGGCTGGTATCGCGTCAAAGCAGGTTGCTTCTTATGGTTGAACGTGTAGACAGCCGCCTTTTCACGAGAGCGATGCCTGCTGTGGTTACGCGCTCACGCGCCTAACATCGCTCGGTAGACCGCAACGTGGCGGCGAGCAATCGCCGCTTGGGTAAACTCGGCTAACACCCGCTCCCGCCCCCGTTGGGCAAGTTCGGCGCGCAGCTCAGGATTGTCGAGCAGACGGCGGAGCGCCGCGCGCAACGCTGCCACATCGCCTTCGGGAAAGACGATACCGGCAGCGCCGATCACCTGCGGAATTTCGCCGCAGGTTGAGCCGACCACCGGCACACCGCAGCTCATTGCCTCAATCAACACTCGCCCAAACTGCTCTTTCCAGTTGGGCTGGGTGCGCGATGGCAAGACCAGCACATCCAGCTCGCGCATAGCCGCCGGCACAGCGGTGCTGCTCACCGCCGGCAAGACCTCAACGCGCTCACTGAGGCCCTGTTCTGCCGCCAACTGCAACAGACGCGGGCGCTCGATCCCATCGCCGATCAGGCGCAGGCGAGCATGGGCCGGCAGCCCGGCCAACGCAGCTACCAGATCGGCCACTCCCTTTTCGGGTACCAGCCGGCCCACATAGCCGATAATGAAGTGATTGCGTTGGCGAGGGCCTTCTGCCGGCGTAAACAGGTCGGGATCAACGCCAAATTGGGGAATGACGCTGATCGGGCCACGGTAGCCATGGCGGCGAATGATCGCTGCCGCCTCTTGGTTGCCGGCAATAGCGTGCGCGGCGTGGCGCAGGTTATAGCGCTCGAACCAACTAAACGGCGGCGGGTAGCGACGGTCAATATTGGCCCAGTTGTAGAAACAGCAGCGCGCGCCAGTCGCTAGCCCGGCTCGCATCGCTAGGAAGGTCGCCAGATTGAAGCTCTCTTCGTCAATGTGGAATACTTGCGGGCGCAAGCGCCGGATGAGCGGGCGCAGGCCACGGTAGAAGTGGATGTGATGGTGGCCATTGAAGACCATCGGCAGGGTCAAGAGGGTATAGCCGGCAGTGAAGCGTCGTTCAAGCGGAATTAAACCCACCCGCGGCTCGTGCCAACCCGGCGGCGCGAGCACGGTCAACTCCACCCCAAGCCGCGCGATCTCCTCCAGCTTGCGCTGGTACGCGCCGGCAACCACGGCCTTTGAGAGCATGACAACGCGCATACGTGAGCGAGCTTCGCGTTACGCTTCAGCGAATGGGTGAAGAAACCGCTGCACTTCTAGCCGGTAGCCATCAGGATCACGGGCAAAGAAGTGGTAGATCCGGTAGCGCGGATTCTCACGCGGCGGGCCGTCGGTGGCGATACCAGCGGCGACCAGTCGCTGATAGACCGCGTCAACATCAGCGGTGACGATGGTCAAGATCAGCCGATCATCGGCAATGGGTGGCGCAGGCTGCTGGCAAAGGCCAAGGTAGCCGCCGCGCGCCACCCGATAGATGTGAATACCGCCCTGATCGAGCGCCAGCGGCAAACCGAGCGCAGCGCCATAGCAGGCTGCGCTCGCCTGCAAATCGGCAACCGGCACAAACGTGATTGCGGCGGCGTAAGGTTGCTCATCCATGCCGTTGGGCAAACTCCTGCATAAAATGGGCCAGCGTTGCCGCCGACTCAGGCGATACCGCATTGTACAGCGAAGCGCGGATGCCACCAACCGAGCGGTGCCCGGCCAGACCGACCATCCCGGCAGCCTGCGCTTCGGCCAAGAATTTCTTTTCTAATTCGGGCGAAGGCAAACGGAAGGTGACATTCATCAGTGAGCGCGCTGCCGGCGCAGCATGGCCGGCGTAAAAGCCATTGCTGGCCTCAATCGCTGAATAGACAAGCATCGCTTTGCGCGCGTTGCGCTCGGCCATTACCGCCAACCCCCCCTGATCTTTGATCCATTCAAGCACCAGATTGACCATGTAGACTGCAAACACCGGCGGCGTGTTGTAGAGCGAATTATTCTTAGCAAAGGTGGCGTAGCGCATAATGACCGGCAAATCTTTGCGCCCACGCTCGATCAGGTCTTGGCGGATAACAACCACCGTGACGCCAGCGGGGCCGAGATTCTTCTGCGCGCCGGCATAGATGAGAGCAAAGCGATTGGCCGGGAAGGGGCGGGAGAGAAAGTCGCTACTCATATCGGCCACCAGTGGCGCCGGCCCGAAATCGGGCAACTCAGCCGGCCACTGCACGCCCTGTATCGTCTCGTTGGTAGTGATGTGCAAATAGGCCGCTTGCGGGTCAGGGGTGAATGAACCGGCCTCCGGCAAGCTGCGGTAGCCATCAGCCGCAGTGCTCGCCAACAAGCGGGCATTGCCGAGCCGCTGCGCCTCTTCGTAGGCCTTCTCGCCCCACGAACCGGTAACGATATACTCGGCCACACTGCCGGCAGGCAAAAAGTTGAGCGGGATCAGCGCAAACTGCATTGACGCGCCGCCTTGCATGAAGAGCACGCGGTAATCGTCACCCAACCCGAGCAACGCCTTCAGATTTGCCTCGGCAGCAGCGTTGATCGCCTCATACTCCTTGCTGCGGTGGCTCATTTCCAAAATCGACATCCCTGTGCCGTGGTAATCAGCCAATTCCGCTTGCGCGCGCGCAATCACTTCGGGCGGCAACGCCGCCGGGCCGGGATTGAAGTTGTGGATCATCAGTCGCCCCCTTTACCCTTGCGAGCAGGCTTGTCGTGGATCATAGTATACTCGAAATGGTAACGGGTCTTGGCATTCCCGCCCCCTCCGCGCCTCGCTCAACAGGGGAGAGGCAGGGTAGGCAGGAGACGACCCTCACCCCCTTCCCCGCTCCCGCTCACGCGGGCGAGGGGCGCTACGGGAGGGCCGCCACTCGACCGTTCCGGTCGCACTGTGGCGCCTCCGGCTGGTGGCCTGTGGGAGAAGGGATGAAGGCTGCAGCGCCGGGGTGAGCAGGAGACATTTTGTGGCTGTTCGTGGCGAGCTGAATATCTAGAAGGAACGACCCATGCACCTACTCGTGATCGGCGGCGGAGTGGCCGGTCTCGTCTGTGCCCGCGCGCTCCATCGCGCCGGCTATCAAGTCACACTCATCGAAGCAAGTGATGGTTTAGGGGGACGAGTACGTTCGGATCGAGTGGACGGCTTTATCCTTGATCGCGGCTTCCAAGTGCTGTTTACCGCCTACCCGGCGGCGCAGCGCCAGCTCAATCTCGCGGCGCTCGATCTGCGCGCCTTCGATCCCGGCGCAATTGTGGCATGGCGCGGGCGGCGCGAAGTGCTCACTGACCCGCTGCGCGATCGCGATCCAGCCTCCTTGATCGGGGCGGCGCTCGCCAGTGTGGTCTCGCCTGCCGACAAGCTGCGCACCCTGCAACTCGCGCTACGGCTGCGCCAACAGACGATCGATGATATGCTGGCCGGTCCTGATCGCACCACGCTAGCCGAACTCAAGGCGCTTGGCTTCAGCGACCAGATGATCGATCGCTTCTTTCGCCCCTTCTTCGGCGGCATCTTCCTCAACCGCTCGTTGCAGACCAGCGCCAAGTGCTTCCGCTTTAACTTCAAGATGATGAGCGATGGCCAAACTGTCGTGCCGAATTGCGGTATGGGCGCGATCGCTGAACAGCTCGGCGCTGAGTTGATGGCCGCCGGCAAGGTGCGGCTCAAGACCCGCGCTGAAGCGTTAATTAGCAGCGGCGACAGAGTGCGAGGCGTTCAGTTGGATGATGGCAGCGAATTGTTCGCCGATGCGGTGGTATTGGCCACTCCGGCGCCCGAAACTGCGCGCCTAAGCGGGCTGCCAATGCCGGAAGGCAGCCTTGGTTCATCGTGCGTCTGGCTGGCCACGCGCCATCCGCTCTACCGTGGCAAGAAACTGCTGCTCAACGCCGACGAACAGGCTTTTGTCAACACCCTAGCCCCGATGAGCGCCGTGGCGCCGGGTTACGCGCCTGCCGGCTGGCATCTGTACGCAGCGGCAATCCTCGGCGTGCCCGACCTCGACGACAGCACTATCGTTGCCCGCGCAATGGTCGATCTCCACCGCATCTTTGTCAACGAAACGGCAGCCACCACCGCGTTGGCCAACGCGCGCATCCTGCGCGTTGATCGCATTCCCTTCGCCCAATTCCCGCAACCACCCGGCCTCCACCCCAACCTGCCCGACAACCGCACCGCGCGGCCCGGCCTCTACCTCGCCGGCGAATTAACCGAAGCGAGCAGCATCAACGCGGCGATGCTCAGTGGCGAACGGTGCGCCGAGGCGATTCGGGCCGATTTCCCCCGCTGACGAATCGGCGCGCACCGTCTATAATGCATCTAACCGTAGCTAACGGTGTCAAGGTTGCAGGGAAGGAGCAAGGCCCATGATCAACTTCGGCGGCAAGAAGGAAGAAGGCGATAAAAACGAGGCAATTAGCCAAGCGATGCGCTCGATGAGCGATCAGATTGGGCGGCAAGCGCAAGAGATCAAGCGGCTGCAAGAGGAACTCGAGTCGGCGCAACAAGATGCCGCTGCCGCCGAAAAGGCGCGCAAGGCGTTGGCCGCCGCCGAGGCGCGCATGGCCCAGATGGAAGCTGAGCTGAAACAGTTGAAGGAACAGTTGGCAGCAGCCACGGCAGCCGGCGCTGCTGCCGCAAGCGGCGGCAAGAGCGCGAGCGGCTCAGCCGAGAGCGGCAGTGTCGCCAGCGCTATTTCTAGCGCGCTTGGTGGCAGTGGCGCGGTCAAGATCGGCCCTAGCACGCCGGCCCCGGCAGCGGCTGCGCCGGCAGCCGGCGGGTTGCAGATCGGCGGGGTAGCCTACGTGCAAAAGGCCGGCGGCAAGAACCTACGCCTGCGCAGCGCTCCCGGCCTTGACTCAACCGTGCTCGATGGATTGCCTCCCGGCACGAAATTGACTCTGCTCGCCGGTCCTCAAGAGAAGGACGGCTATCCGTGGTGGCACATCCGCACCAGCGATGGCCGCGAGGGGTGGGTCGCCGGCACCGAATTGGTCACGACGCCAGAGTAAGGGTACAGCGGGCCGTGCTCTATTGATGAGGCACGGCCCACCGTTTCCCTACTCGTACCGCAACGCCTCGATTGGCGGCAACAACGCTGCCCGGCGGGCCGGATAATAGCCGAACCCGATCCCGATTGCCGACGCAAAGCCCAATGCCAGCGCAATCCCGATCCACGAGATGCCGGTATTGATGCCACTGGCGGCGCTAATCAGCCACACAATCCCAATCGCGCCAATGACGCCGATCAGGCTGCCAACCAAACTCAGCGCGACCGCTTCCATCACAAACTGGCCGAGCACATCGCCATCGCTAGCCCCCAGCGCCTTGCGCACACCGATCTCGCGGGTGCGTTCGGTGACGGCCACCAGCATAATGTTCATAATCCCGATCCCGCCGACAACCAGACTAATTCCGGCTACCACCGCAATAAAGCCGGTAATCGCGGTGCTAATCCCAGCTAACACCGTCAACGCTTGTGTCGGCGTCTGGAGATCGAAGTCATTGATCGCCCCTGCCGGCACATTACGCGCGGCGCGCAGGGTGCTCTCGATCAAAGCCACTGCCGCATTGACCTGCTGCTCGCTCTGCAAGCCGAGCAGAATGCTGCTCATGCGCAGGCCCCGTCCCGGCAAATCAAGATCGCCAATCAAGCGCAACCGCATCGTGCTGACCGGCGTAAAGATGCGCCCGTCGGTCGAGAAAGGGCCGCCGTTTTCACCAATGATGCCGACAACCTCAATCGGCTGGCCGTTGACCTCAATCGTCTGCCCAATCACGTTGCGCAGCGCCTCTTTGTCGGCGCCAAACAGGTCGCGCGCCACCAACCAACCCAACACGCCTACCCGCGCGCCTTCCGCTTCGTCACCGGGCGTCAGGAAGCGGCCATACAACATCGGCGTGCGCTGCACTTGAGGATAGGCGGCGCTCGTGCCGACCAGCAGCGTCTGCAAGGCAACCGCGCCAGCGCGGGCCTGCGTGCTGACAGTGATCTCTGGCGCGATGGCGCGGAAGAGATCGGGCCGGTTGGCGACCATTGTCTCTAGCACTTGATAATCTTGCACCGAGAGCAGGCCGTAACCCGGCACGTCACGCGCGCCTTTCGCGCGCGGATCGCCCGGCGTGACCGCGATCCGGCGGGTGCCGAGATCGACAAACTGCTCGAAGACTTGGCCTTGCAGCGCATTGCCCAGCGACAGCACTGCCACTAGCGTGCCGGCGCCGATAATTACGCCAAGCATAGTCAAGAGAGAACGAAACTTATTGGCACGCAGGCTATCGAAAGCCATGGCGATCAATTCGGTAAACATTGGGTATTCCTCTTTTGGGGCGTCGATGTAGCACCGTTGAAACGCTACGACGCTACATCGCTACAACGCTACGCCGCTTCACCAGCCGGACGGCGCGCCACCGGCACCGGATCAAGCCCGCGGGTGCGCTCAACCTCTTCCAACACCTCGACACCGTAGTACTCGCTGAGGATGTTGTCAACCAACCGCCCGTCGCGCAACCCAATCACCCGATCCATGTGGCGGCCAATTTCAGGATCGTGGGTGACAATGATGATCGTGCGCCCTTGATCGCGGTTCAATTCGCGGAACAGGGCTAAAATCTCGGCGCCAGTGCGAGTATCGAGCGCGCCAGTCGGCTCGTCGGCCAGAATAATGGCCGGGTCATGCACCAGCGCGCGCGCAATCGCCACTCGCTGTTTTTGCCCGCCTGAAAGCGTGTTGGGCAAACTGTCGAGCTTATGGCCCAAGCCGACTGCTTCAAGCGCGGCGCGCGCCCGTTCGGCCCGCTCGCGCGCGCCAACTCGCCCGTACACCAACGGCAGCTCGACATTCTTTTGCGCTGTCAGGCGTGGCAACAGGTTGAAATTCTGAAACACAAAACCCAGCTTGCGATTGCGGATGCGCGCCTGCTCTTGCCGGCTCAAGCGCGAAACATCTATCCCATCAAGGATGTACTGGCCGGTGGTTGGGCTATCGAGCAAGCCGATCAGAGTCATAAGCGTGCTCTTGCCGCTGCCCGACGGCCCCATAATCGCGACCATCTCGCCTTCGGCAATCGTCAGGCTAATATCGTCCAGCGCGACAAATTCGCCATCACCGGTAGGGAAGGTCTTGCGAATATTGCGTAATTCGACAATTGGGCGGCCAAGATATTCGGTAGTCACAGAAGACTCCTTACTGGTATGTTTGCCAATTCATCACGAGCACGCCGAGTTATGGATCCACAGCGCAGTGAAACGCCAAGGCAATAGCTAGCGCACCACCACCTGCTCGCCTTCGGCCAAACCGCTCTGAATCTCGACCATGCCGTTGGCGCGCAACCCTACCAACACCGAACGTTCGACCAACTTACGCTGGCCATTCTCATCGACCGTCACCACCTCGACCAGCGTCTTCGCGCCCACGTTGCGCACCGCAGCGGCAGGGATCTGCACCACGTTGCTGCGGGTGGCGGCAATAATCGCGGCGCTCGTTGTCATACCGGGCCGCACCGGCTGGCCGGCGGGGTCGAAGGCGACCGTGACGCGGTAGGCCGTGACGCCATTGGCATTGGCGGGCAATGGTTCAACATTCACCACCTGCCCGTTGAAAGGCAGCGCGTTTAAGGCATCAACCGTCACTTCAACCGGCTGGCCAATCGCGACACGGGCAATATCAACCTCGTCCACCGTCACTTTGACCAGATAGCGGCTGACATCAATCAACACAATCGGCGCTTGGCCGCCCACCGCTTCGCCGGGAGCGACATTGACCGCAGCCACGGTGCCGGCGAACGGCGCGCGCAAGGTCGCTTCGTCAAGCCGGATGCGAGCGGCTGCGAGCTGGGCCTGCGCTTGCGCCAACCGCGCTTCAGCGCGGGCAATATCGCTGGCGCGCGGGTCAGCAGTCAACTGGGCCAAACGAGCTTGCGCCGCCTCAAGTTGGGCTTGCTGGGCCGCGATCGCATTCTGGCGAGCCGCGCCGGTCAAACGGGCCAACTCGGCTTCAGCGCGGGCCAATTGAGCGCGCGCGGCAGCCACCGCATCGGCGTTCGGCCCGGCCCGCAGCGCATCGAGATCGGCCTGCGCGCTAGCGACCCGCGCTTCGGCAGCGGCCAACCCGCTCATCTCATTTTGCACTGCGGTCTGGTACGCGATCTGAGCCTGCGCCAACGCGGCTTCAGCATCTGCCAAGGCCCGCGCCGCCCGCTCGAAAGCGCGCTCGAAATCGCGCTGCTCAGTCTCGTTCAGCGAACGGCCAGTGCGCGGATCGGTGCCATTGGCTTTGACATGCTCCCAGTTCCAGAACGCATCGCTATAGGCGCTCTGTGCGTTGCGCACCACATTGGCTTGGGCCTCAACGCGAGCCAACGCCTCAGACTTCGCCGCCGACAACAGCTCACGCTGGCGCGCAAGTTCGGCCTGAGCCTGCGTAAGCGCCGTTTCGGCCCGCACCCGTTGTTCGGACGGCGGGCCAGCCAGCAAGGTCTGCAACCGCGCCCGCGCCTCCTCAACGGCAGCCCGCGCTGCCGCAATATCGGCTGGCGTTACACTAGCTTGAGTTTGGGCCAGTCCAGCCTGCGCCGCCGCCACCAACGCCGCCGCCTCCGCCCGCTGTTCGGGAGTAGCGCGCTCGTTTAGGGCTTGCACATCGGCCTGCGCCAGCGCCACAGCCGCCTCTGCCGCCGCCACATCGGCGCGCAACTGGCGATCATCGAGCCGCAGCAACGGGTCGCCGGCAGCAACCGTCTGACCAACCGTCACCAACACCTCTTGCACCCGTCCGGGCAGGGTCAAGCTCAATTCAGCAGTCTGATTCGGCTCTACTGAACCGGTAGCGCTAACAGTTAAACGCAGATCACCGCGCGTCACCGGCGCGAGGGTGATACCAGCGAGCGGATCGGTGTTAGTGGTGGAGACAAAGCGGATAATCAACGTCGCCGCCACTGCAATCAATAAACCAGCAGCGATCAATACCGGCAAAGAAAGACGAGGAAATCCAAAGCGAGGGCGTGACTGCGGTACTGTACTCATCGTTATGCCATTCCTGTTGCAGACTGAGGCGCGGCCCGAGTGCCAGCGCCATGCAGAAAAAGATCGACCAGCAGAGCCGGCGAGACTGCGCCTGTCCAGCGCAGCATAGGATTGGCCGGCGTCAATTCGTGAAAGGTCTCGCACAGACTCAAAAAGAGCATCGCCAGCATTGCCGGCGCCAGATCGGCGCGCACTAGACCGGCGGCGCTAGCTTCGCGCATCACCACCGTAAGGGGCGCAAACAGATGCTGGTAAAACGCGGCGCTAAGGCGGGCGCGGGCCGTTTCACCGAGGTGTTCCATCATCTCGTGGCGCATCATGCGCATATCGCCCTCGTAGCCGGTGATGAGCAACGTTGCAATCGCGTGCAACCGCTCGCTCAGTGGGCGGTTAGCGCCAACTAGCTCGGCCAGTGGTTGGCGCATTGATTCCAGCACCCGCAACCCCATCTGGACGAAGAGATCCTCTTTGTCGCCGAAGTAGTAATAGAGGGTCGGCTTAGTCACGCCGGCAGCGTGAATAATGTCGTTAATCGAAACAGCCCGATAGCCGCGCTGCATAAAGAGCTGGGCGGCCACATCGAGGATGCGTAGCGCCGTGGGACTATCGTTAATGCGTGGATCTGGCGCAAGGTTGAGTTCTGTCATTTCGCAAGGCTCGTCTCACAAATTCTTACCGACCGGTAAGTAATATACCACGAACGCAAAGATTTTGTCAATACTTTGAACATGTTTTGCAAAAATTGCGGCTGTGGTGAACTCTGAACGAATGTGGTTCGATCATGGAGTGCGGCAGTCAAGCTGCCGCATGAAGGTGTGGCTTGCCCTGCACTGCGTGCGCATGTTAGCCCGCAGTGTGCTGAGACACCTTATTTCGATACGGACAGGGAACACAAACCCCTCTCCCCGCATGTGGGGAGAGAGGCAGGGGGAGGGAGCTACACCTAAAACGCTGCGCGCTGATCGCCACGCATCCGGTTAAAGCACGAGCTGCAGTAGACCGGCTTGGTACCGCGGGGCACGAATGGAACCGTTGTCTCTTGGCCGCAACTAGCGCATGTAACCCGATAATTGACTCGCTCACGCGCAACTGGCGCAACATGGGCGGAGCGGCCCCGTTCGGGCGCCTCGCTCATCTGCGTCTTGCGCGCCTTGCGGCACGACGGGCAACGCACTGGTTCATTGGTGAAACCTTTGGCAGCGTAGAATTGCTGCTCTCCCGCAGTGAACACGAAATCCATCCCGCAATCCCGACAGGTTAGGGTCTTGTCTGCGAAGCTCATGGCTCGCTACTCCTCTAGCAGAACAACGAAGGGTTTAGGTGGCCGGTGCGTGGGGCTGCGTTGCGTCCATTCTCGACCGAGGAGGGCACTCAGCGGGGGAGCGCTCGCGCGTACCAGATCCGTACCATCTTTGAATATTGATTATACCAAATTTTTACCGCTGTGCAAAATGAGGGTTAGAACATCAATTGTGCAAAAAATCCAATACCCTATCCATCAAGATTGGCCATCCTGTCTATTGGCAGGTCGTAAGAGGGCTGTTATCATACCAACGTCATTGATTGCACAAGCTGGTGATCGCCACGATGCGTAGATTGCAAGGGGGTGAGCGCGCGGTGCGCGGACATCATCTGCGGCGTTGCAGCATGAACCGCGGGCGCACAGACGAGGAATCGCTTCAGGTACTACTCATAGCTGCGCATTGTTCCCTTTTCACAAGTCCATAGCAACGGCACTATGCCGCTTGCAATCGCGATGATGCTGGTTTGGCCTGCGACGAGGCAGAGGCAGATGGTTTGTGCATTTTACACAAATTGCATGGTACATATTAGCCCATGCAATACATGCAATCGCTGAACGGTACATTTTTTAAGGAGCTGCTCTCATGAAGCTTGCATGGCGCACAAAGATCGGTCTCGGTCTAGGTCTCGGCCTTGGTCTCTGGTTAATTGGCAGCGGGCGTGCCTTTGCACAGGAAGGCCCAACCACGGCTGAATTGGCCGTAGCAATGAATACGTTCTTCCTCCTCGTTGCTGCCGCGCTCGTCTTCTTTATGCAGGCCGGGTTTGCAATGTTGACGGCCGGCCTCACCCGCTCGAAGAATACCACCAACATCTTGTTCAAGAACCTCATGGACTTTGTGATGTGCTCGATTGCCTTCTGGGCGGTGGGCTGGGGTATTGCTTACGGCACTTCTGCCAGTGGCTTTATCGGCACCGACCAGTTCTTCCTTTCGCACATCACCGCCGAGGGCGAGGTTCCAGTGCTAGCGAGCTGGTTCTTCCAAGTAGTCTTCGCCGGTACCGCAGCCACTATTGTCGCCGGCGCGATGGCTGAGCGCACAAAGTTTGCCGCGTATCTGATTTACAGCTTCATTATCTCGCTCTTCATCTATCCGGTTGTCGTCCACTGGGTTTGGAGTGGCGCTGGCTGGCTAAATACGTACAGTGGCAGCACTGAAGGCAATTGGGGCTTTACCGATTTTGCCGGCAGCACAGTGGTGCATAGCGTGGGCGGTTGGGCCTCGCTAGTTGGCGCGATGATCCTTGGCCCGCGCCTTGGCCGCTTCGGCCCCGATGGCAAGCCGCGCGCCATGCCCGGACACAACATGTCGCTGGCCGCGCTTGGCACGTTCATCCTCTGGCTGGGCTGGTTTGGCTTTAACCCCGGCTCGCAGTTGGCCATCGCGTCGCAGGGTGATGCCGATGCGGTAGCGATGGTGGCGGTGACGACCAATCTGGCCGCGGCGGCTGGCGCACTTGGCGCGCTCTTCACCGCATGGCTGCGCTACGGCAAGCCCGATTTGGGCCAGACCCTCAACGGCGTGCTCGGTGGTTTGGTGGCGATCACTGCCGGTTGCGCCTATGTGGATCCGCTCTCGTCGATCATCATCGGCTTCATTGCCGGCCCGATCGTGGTCTTCTCGGCGGAACTGCTTGAGAAGCTGAAGATCGATGATCCGGTTGGTGCTGTGCCGGTTCACTTGGTCAACGGTATCTGGGGCACGTTGGCAGTCGGTCTCTTCGCCTCGATCCCCGGCAACACCGGCACTACCGGTCTGTTCTATGGCGGCGGCCTGACCCTGCTCATCTCGCAGTTCGTTGGCGTGGTCGCAATCGGTCTCTGGACGGTAGCGACAGCGGCGCTGATGTTCTTCGCCATCAAGGCGACGATCGGCCTGCGCGTGAGCAAGGAAGAGGAAGAGGCTGGTCTCGACATTGGCGAGCACGGGATGGTGGCCTACCCCGATCTGGCCGGCACCCCGGCGAGCGGCAGCGTGAGCGGCGCGCTGGCCAAGTAATACGGAAATATCCCCTCCTCCTTGCCCCCCTCCGCTACATGGCGTAGCGGAGGGGTTGTTTTTGGCCTCTCGCTGTCATCGCGCGCTGCCGCTATGGCAGCGCAGCCATCCCCGGCGCGCCATGCCTTGGCGTAAC
>JANWYE010000480.1 GCA_025057175.1 Chloroflexus sp.
CTCCTCCCCGCCACTGACGATCCGCAGCGCGACCTCGAGATCTTCGAGATGCTCATGGGCATGGACGACGCCTCGCTCGCGGCGCGCATGAAGCGCAAACCAACGCCCAAAGAAATTCTGGCGCAGGTTCCGCTGGCGAACATCCGCGACTATGTGACCGTCACCCCCGATGTGCTGCCGCGCTCCTCACCCATCGACTGGCGCAACCCGGCGTATGCGAATGTGCGCGTCGCCTGGCGCGCCGACCTGCCGCTCGCCGAGCGCCGCCGCCTCGAAGCCGCGTTGCTCCCCAAAGCGCCTTACCGCGAGCGGATCGCCGATCTCTATCGCCCCGAAGAGGTCCCCGACGTTCACGACCATATCTGGGATGCGGTGAACCGCCATCTCGGCACGAACGCGCACTCTTTCCCCGAACTGGTCGAGCAGCTCGGCGTGCTGCGTTTCGGGCAGCGTCCGCGCGTCGCCGACACCTTCTGCGGCGCAGGGCAGATCCCGTTCGAGGCCGCCCGCCTGGGGTGCGATGTCTACGCCTCCGACCTCAACCCGGTCGCGTGTATGCTGACCTGGGGCGCGTTCCACATCGTCGGCGGCACAGCAGAGGAGCGCGCGCAACTCGAACGCGACCAGCAGGAACTCGTGGCGCGGGTGCAGGCTGAGATCGACCGCCTCGGCATCGAGAGCGACGGCAACGGCTGGCGCG
>JANWYE010000481.1 GCA_025057175.1 Chloroflexus sp.
TCCCCGTGAGGGGATTGAAACAGATGCCACTCATCGCGTTGCGCTAGGAAGCGTGTATATGAATTCAAAAAACCAAAATCCCCGTGAGGGGATTGAAACTGCGCGTATCCATCTTGGTGTACGCGCATAACTTGCCAGAGCGATTCAAAAAACCAAAATCCCCGTGAGGGGATTGAAACACAGTGATGAACTGTCTATCTTGAACGCTGTAATGCGTTAATTCAAAAAACCAAAATCCCCGTGAGGGGATTGAAACAGACAGGTCTAGGCTGGGCAATGCTAGACAAGTCTAGCAAATTCAAAAAACCAAAATCCCCGTGAGGGGATTGAAACTACGGAATTAGCCGCGTCCATGCATCACCGTCACCATTGAATTCAAAAAACCAAAATCCCCGTGAGGGGATTGAAACATATGCGCCTGCGCGGATCATCGCGTCAATGCGCTCTATATTCAAAAAACCAAAATCCCCGTGAGGGGATTGAAACTGAATAAGCTGGCGGTATTTTCGCTCTTCCTCAATTATCAATTCAAAAAACCAAAATCCCCGTGAGGGGATTGAAACCTTCCTCACAAATAAACCCCCAGTCCCTCAAGTGCTGCTATTCAAAAAACCAAAATCCCCGTGAGGGGATTGAAACTTGAGTTTCGAAAACACAGAAATAATCGCTGGGATCAATTCAAAAAACCAAAATCCCCGT
>JANWYE010000482.1 GCA_025057175.1 Chloroflexus sp.
TTTTGAACTCCGAGAGCGTAGCCGCTCGCTCTGTGGACATAAGGATCCTCGTTTCAATCCCCTCACGGGGATTTTGGTTTTTTGAACCGACATTCACAAGGACAAGGAAGTGTTCTATTCGAAGTTAATGTTTCAATCCCCTCACGGGGATTTTGGTTTTTTGAAGCGGATTGTTCGAGTTTGTGCGCGTTTCTGCGCCCGCCAGCGGTTTCAATCCCCTCACGGGGATTTTGGTTTTTTGAAGGCAAGCTAATGATAAGGAGGACGAAAATGAAGACCATCTACTGTTTCAATCCCCTCACGGGGATTTTGGTTTTTTGAAGGTTTATAACTTTATCGCGCAAAACCTGTTTGACATAATCTCGTTTCAATCCCCTCACGGGGATTTTGGTTTTTTGAAGGTAGGTTTGGGTCATACTCTTCAACTTCCTCACAAATAAGTTTCAATCCCCTCACGGGGATTTTGGTTTTTTGAAGACAATTTGGCGCGGCGCAGTTACGTGGCGCTCATCGGGTTTCAATCCCCTCACGGGGATTTTGGTTTTTTGAAGTGACGATTTCTGTGCCGATGAAGTCTAGTTGCGTCGCATTTGCGTTTCAATCCCCTCACGGGGATTTTGGTTTTTTGAAGATAGATTTGTCAGGTTAAGCAAGCAAGCTGATGATAAGGGTTTCAATCCCCTCACGGGGATTTTGGTT
>JANWYE010000483.1 GCA_025057175.1 Chloroflexus sp.
CCTGTGGCGCTCTACCCGCCGAAACGCTTCTTTGGCGCGGCGCGCAACATTGAAAATGGCGGTTCACTCACGATTATTGCCACCTGTCTCATCGACACCGGCTCGCGGATGGATGACGTCATCTACGAAGAATTCAAAGGCACCGGCAACATGGAGTTGCACCTCGATCGCAAGCTGGCTGAAAAGCGCATCTTTCCTGCGATTGATATTCAACGTTCAGGCACGCGCCGCGAGGATCTCCTGCTTAGCCCAGAAACGTTACGCCAAGTGTGGACATTGCGCCGGATGGTGAGCATGCTTGGCGACAACGAGGGCACCGAGCTGATGCTCACCCGGATGGCGAAGACCAAATCCAACGCCGAATTTTTGCAGACCTTGAGCAAGAGTTGAAACTTTTGATGTAGTGGGTGCGTAGATTGTTGCGTCTGATGTGGAACACATCGCAGCTAAGGAGGTTATGGCATGAACTGTCCGCAATGTGGCTCTCCAGTAACCGCAGGCGCACGTTTTTGCACCAATTGTGGTTTCCGCCTCACACCGCCAACACCACCGGCGCCACCCGCGGCATCTCCGTTGATCCCGCCTTCGGGTGAAGCGGCGAGTATGGCCGACGTTTATGATAATCGCCCCGGTGAACGGCTCGATCTCCCCGAACCGCCGGTCGTGGGCACAGGGGTTGGCGCCAGCGGCCTCCGCTTC
>JANWYE010000484.1 GCA_025057175.1 Chloroflexus sp.
TCCCTACCCGCAACACCTTCGCGTAGCCCTCTTGCCAAATTCAAAAAACCAAAATCCCCGTGAGGGGATTGAAACATTAATCCAGACACAGACACTGGGTGGACTCCTGAAGTTGTGTATTCAAAAAACCAAAATCCCCGTGAGGGGATTGAAACGGTTGAGCTAGCCACCTTTTTGACAAGGTGGCACAACAATGGGGATTCAAAAAACCAAAATCCCCGTGAGGGGATTGAAACGCTGTCTACCTCCGCTCTGTCTATGATGAGGCTGTTGCATTCAAAAAACCAAAATCCCCGTGAGGGGATTGAAACCGGTAATGAGCGCTTGAACTACAATCTCTGGGGTAATATTTGATTCAAAAAACCAAAATCCCCGTGAGGGGATTGAAACTTACCAGTCAATAAGCCCAATTTCAGCTAATTCCACTTCCAACTTCAAAAAACCAAAATCCCCGTGAGGGGATTGAAACCCAGTTCCGGCGGATACCATCCTGTTTGAAAGCCAGATAACTTCAAAAAACCAAAATCCCCGTGAGGGGATTGAAACCGGTAGCGCGGGGTAGGCGTAGACTACGAATTGTCATCTTGTCTTCAAAAAACCAAAATCCCCGTGAGGGGATTGAAACTCAAATACACCCGGAATATGCATGATACCGGCCTCGATTAGGTCTACAAAAAACCAAAATCCACGTG
>JANWYE010000485.1 GCA_025057175.1 Chloroflexus sp.
GAAGCGCAAATTCAAAACGGAGGTGCTCGACCTGAGCGAGGGAGAGGAAGCCGGCATCAAAAGCGTCACGCTCGGCGTAGAAGGCCCTTATGCATATGGCTATCTGAAGGCCGAGAAAGGCACGCATCGCCTGGTACGGCTCTCGCCGTTCGACTCGGCCCATCGGCGACATACCTCATTTGCCTCTGTCGAGGTCTATCCGCAAGTCGAGGACATCGGCGAGATCGAAATTCTGCCCAACGAAATCGAGATCGAGACGTACCGGGCCTCCAGCGCGGGCGGCCAGAACGTGCAGAAGAACGCCACCGCCGTCCGCATCCGCCACCTGCCGACCGGCCTGGTGGTCACCTGCCAGAACGAGCGCTCCCTCACCCAGAACCGGGAGAACGCCATGAAGGTGCTGCGGGCGCGATTGCTCGCCCTACGCGAAGAAGAGCGGGCGAAGGAGATCGCCGCGCTCAAGGGCGAGCGCGTCAAGGCGGAATGGGGCCAGCAAATCCGCTCATACGTGTTGCACCCCTATCAGATGGTCAAAGACCATCGCACCGACTTCGAGACGAGCCGCACCGATGAAGTTCTGGACGGCGACCTGGACGGCTTTATCGAGGCCTACCTGCGTTCGCAGGTGGGCAACGGCTGATTTCCCACCACCCCGTCCGACCTTCCACCTGTCCGTTAACGGCGTGTGCAC
>JANWYE010000486.1 GCA_025057175.1 Chloroflexus sp.
GCCCATTAGGGCTGTTGACGAGAAGTTTCAATCCCCTCACGGGGATTTTGGTTTTTTGAATCCTACGAAGCGGAGACCGTCAATGAAGCCATCTGGCTAGGGTTTCAATCCCCTCACGGGGATTTTGGTTTTTTGAATCTCCACTACCCCTTCACTACCCCTTCACTACCCCTTCACTACCCTTTCACTGTTTCAATCCCCTCACGGGGATTTTGGTTTTTTGAATTCGAAGAAGAATACTGGAACGGCGATACCGAAGCCGCGATGTTTCAATCCCCTCACGGGGATTTTGGTTTTTTGAATACGAGTTCGAAATGGAGATCGACCCGGTTTAATCTCATGTTTCAATCCCCTCACGGGGATTTTGGTTTTTTGAATCTGTCAGACGGGAAATCGTATTGCATTTGTTGATAATCCGTTTCAATCCCCTCACGGGGATTTTGGTTTTTTGAATAGAACTGAGAAGTGTGTCAATCGCTGCTTGCGATGGATGTTTCAATCCCCTCACGGGGATTTTGGTTTTTTGAATTCGATTACAACCGCACTCTTTGCGTTTATAGCGGCGCGGTTGTTTCAATCCCCTCACGGGGATTTTGGTTTTTTGAATGTAGTCTAACTCCGTATGGATTGAGAACGTCAGACCGGTTTCAATCCCCTCACGGGGATTTTGGTTTTTTGAATTTGCCGATG
>JANWYE010000487.1 GCA_025057175.1 Chloroflexus sp.
GTGAGGGGATTGAAACCCTTTTCAACTTTATCTACGAGATCCATACCTTTTCTATTCAAAAAACCAAAATCCCCGTGAGGGGATTGAAACACATCCCGCACTGCTCAACGAGCAGCCTGTCCGCCTTTCGGATTCAAAAAACCAAAATCCCCGTGAGGGGATTGAAACCGAAGCAACGTCTTTATACGACTGCGACAGACAGACATACATTCAAAAAACCAAAATCCCCGTGAGGGGATTGAAACCGGCGGCTTGGGCGGCCTCGAACCGTACCGAGAAGTGAATATTCAAAAAACCAAAATCCCCGTGAGGGGATTGAAACCGCTCAATTGCGTAACGTAACTCTTCGTGAGTATAATAAATTCAAAAAACCAAAATCCCCGTGAGGGGATTGAAACTGGGCAGACGTTTTTTGACGGGCAGCCCTGCTCACCGAATTCAAAAAACCAAAATCCCCGTGAGGGGATTGAAACCCGTCCCTGCCCGACCCGGCGAGGCAGCAGGGATCGCGACATTCAAAAAACCAAAATCCCCGTGAGGGGATTGAAACAAACGGAGCCGGCGAAAGCAGAGCCGGCGAAGACAAGCGCATTCAAAAAACCAAAATCCCCGTGAGGGGATTGAAACCTTTACAGACGGCCAGCCCACGGCTGACCTGATCTTTTCATTCAAAAAACCAAAATCCCCG
>JANWYE010000488.1 GCA_025057175.1 Chloroflexus sp.
TAAAGCGCGCCAAGCGTGTCTTTGACACCGTCTCGCCGTCGCACGCATCGCCATTTCACTACCTGCATATCTCGCCGGCGGGGGAATTAGTCGTCTCCGATAACTATCGCCTTCTCCGCGCCCGCATTGACAGCGGCGCATTTGCCGACGACAACCCGCTCACGCTCGTGCTTCATCGCGTCATCGTCAACGACATGATCGCTTTGTTGCGCGGCGCAAAGAAGGGAACGGTAACTTTTGCGCGTTCTGCCGAGGCCGTTGTGGTATCCGGCAGCGACAAAGCAGGCACGCCGTGGCGCATTGTCGCGGAGCGCAACCAAGCGTATCGCTACCTCGATATTTCTTCGTTTGATCGCGGGTTTGAGCCGGTAGCGCTGCATGTGCCGGTGGAGCAATTTTTATCATCTGCGCGCAGCGCTGCGCTGGCCAACGAGCCGAAAAACCCGTACATCACGCTCACGTTCTCGGCGGCGAAGAAACTCATTGTCATGGCGTCGGATAGCGGCGTTGGTAGGGTTGACATGCCGGCCAACGTCCTTCGCAATGCCGGCGGTCGGGTAAATCACACATTTTTCGATGTGCTCGACGGCATTGCCGAGATTGATATATTCATTCGGCCAACGGCGCATGCGTGTTTCCAATGCGTGGGTGTCGCAGGCGCACTGAAGCTGAAGTACCTTGTGATG
>JANWYE010000489.1 GCA_025057175.1 Chloroflexus sp.
AGGGGATTGAAACTCATCATTGATGACTTGCAACATAAGAATCGCCATTGCGCAGTTCAAAAAACCAAAATCCCCGTGAGGGGATTGAAACCGCCGAGGTTGCGGAGCGACGCGAACGCTACGCAACAGACCACTTCAAAAAACCAAAATCCCCGTGAGGGGATTGAAACCTATCTAGGTCAATTTGCCCGACTGTGTCGGGCCACTTGGCTTCAAAAAACCAAAATCCCCGTGAGGGGATTGAAACAGCGGTTGCTCTATTCTCTCTCGAAATGCCGCGTGCTCAACTGATCTTCAAAAAACCAAAATCCCCGTGAGGGGATTGAAACACATATTCTCATTACCCCCTTGACAACGGCGAATAGTTGTTTCAAAAAACCAAAATCCCCGTGAGGGGATTGAAACTTTATTTTTCCTTCACTCGCCGCTTACTTACCCCTTACTTACCTTCAAAAAACCAAAATCCCCGTGAGGGGATTGAAACTGGAAGATCATATTCTCGCTCATCAACCTCCTGACAGTCAACTTCAAAAAACCAAAATCCCCGTGAGGGGATTGAAACTCTCTACAATGTTTGTCTGAAAACCGATCTTGTTAAGATCGCTTCAAAAAACCAAAATCCCCGTGAGGGGATTGAAACGCCAGAGTTCGATTGTCGTCGTCATGCCGCCTCCTGTGTCTCCT
>JANWYE010000048.1 GCA_025057175.1 Chloroflexus sp.
GAGGGGAGCGGGTACCTCCCGTGCTCAGGGGGATTGCTTCGTCGCGCGCCTGCTCTCTCGCTGCTTCGTTTGCGTGTGTTGAGGTACCTCCCGTGCTCAGGGGGGATTGCTTCGTCGCGCTGCGCGCTCCTCGCAATGACAGGAGGGGAGCGGGTAGCTCCCGTGCTCAGGGGGAGATTGCTTCGTCGCGCTGCGCGCTCCTCGCAATGACAGATGGGGTGCGGGAAGGGTGACTTGCCGAAAGGGTACCACTGGCGCTGAAGGGGGGATTGCTTCGTCGCGCTGCGCGCTTCTCGCAATGACAGGAGGGGAGCGGGTACCTCCCGTGCTCAGGGGGATTGCATCGTCGCGCTGCGCGCTCCTCGCAATGACAAATCCCCTTGCAATCTCTTCCGCTAACCCCAGAAACCGTTCGTTACGGTAACACATTGGCACAGTCATTTTTTCTTCTCCCACAGTTGCATATCTCTCACTTTTCCTGCAACCGATGTTTCTGGTATAAGTGTTAAGGCGTACCATAAGTTTCCTTGCTTCAATGCTAAGGAGTGCCAGAACGTTATGGCAACTGCGATGACAATGACCCTCGACCAACTGGTGCGAGGCCAGCAGGCGGTGATTGTGCGGATCGATGGCGACCGCGCGTTGCGCCGGCGCTTGCTCGATATGGGGCTGATTCACGGTGAAACGGTGACGCTGAGTGGCGTAGCGCCGCTCGGTGATCCGTTGGAGGTGACGGTCAAGGGCTACCGGCTGTCGCTGCGCAAAGCCGATGCGCGATGTATTCAGGTGGAGCTGCCACGATGAAACAGACGAGCCATCCTATTCCGCTGCGGTTTGTTCAGCAGGGGGCGCGCGCAAAGTTGGTTGGCATCCAGAGTAGCCAACGGATGAGCCGGCGCTTGTCTGAATTGGGGTTTGTGCCCGGCATAGAATTGTCGGTCATCGCCGATAGCGGCAGTGCCTTGATGATCGCCCTTGGCGATAGCCGTATGGCGATTGAGTATCCACTGGCTCACGCCTTGTTGGTGACGGTGGTTGAACATGGAGCTTGCTAATGAGGTCTGCCATAGTCGCCTTAGCCGGCAATCCTAATGTCGGCAAGAGCACAATCTTTAATGCCCTCACCGGTCTCAATCAGCATGTCGGCAATTGGCCCGGCAAGACGGTCGAACGCAAAGAGGGCCGGTTGGCGCTGAATGGTTGGGTGGTGACGGTGGTTGATCTGCCCGGCGCGTACAGTCTGGCCGCTCGTTCGCTTGAAGAGCAGATTGCCCGCGATGTTATTGTGCGTGAGCGGCCCGATCTGGTGGTTAATGTGGTTGATGCCGCTAATCTCGAACGCAATCTTTACTTAACGGCGCAATTGCTTGAGACCGGTGTGCCGCTGGTTGTAGCAGTAAATATGATTGACATTGCCAAAACGCGCGGGATCACAATTGATCCGGCTGCTCTTGCTGCCGGTCTGCGTGTTCCGGTGGTAACGTTGGCGGCTAGCCGTGGCGAGGGTCTGCCGGCGCTGAAGGCGGCGCTGGCCGAGAGGTTGGCTAAGCTGAAGACGAGTGAGATAGCGCGCGAGGTGGCGGTATGACAACAGTAGCTGCGCCTGTGTCCCCAATTCCTTTCCGTTACCCCTCACCGATCGAGCTTGAGCTTGAGCAGTTGGCGATACTCTTTGCCCAAACGCCGGCATTGGCCGTTTATCCCGCGCGCTGGTTAGCGATACAGGCGTTGGAAGGCGATGAAACCATGCTGGCTGAGATCGAGTCGCGTGGTGGCAGCGCCGTAACCGCAGCGTTGAACGCCAGTCTTGAGCGGCTGCGCGCTAGCTACGGCGACGAGCTTGATATTGTGATCGTCGATCATCGTTACCGGTTTGTTCACGATGTCGCCACCCGCGCTATGATCCGTCCGGCGACCCCGCCGGCAACCCTCTCAGATCGGATTGACCGCATTGTGACCCATCGCTGGTTCGGCATTCCCATCTTTTTGGCCGTAATGTGGGTTGTGTTCAAACTCACCACCGATGTCGCAGCACCGCTGGTTGATTGGTTGGATAGCGTGCTGAGCGGGCCGATCAGTCGCTGGGTGGTTGCGCTGCTCGGTATGGTTGGGGCCGGTGGCGGCTGGTTTGAGTCGTTGCTGATCGATGGCGTTATTGCCGGGGTTGGCGGTGTGTTGGCCTTCGTGCCGGTGTTGCTATCGCTCTACTTTGCATTGGCGTTGTTGGAAGATTCGGGGTACATGGCTCGCGCCGCCTTCGTGATGGATCGAGTGATGCGGTTGTTTGGGCTGCACGGCAAGAGCTTTCTGCCCATGATTGTCGGATTTGGCTGCTCGGTGCCGGCGATCTACGCCACCCGCACGCTTGATAGTCGCCGTGATCGGATTCTCACCGGTTTATTGGTGCCGTTTATGAGTTGCAGCGCGCGCTTGCCGGTCTATGTGTTGATGGCGATGATCTTCTTTCCGGCGCAGGCTGGGCAGGTGATCTTCGGGTTGTATTTAACCGGCATTGTGGTGGCAGTAGGAGTAGGGGCCTTGTTACGCCGCACGCTCTTCTTGCGCCAACCGGCGACGCCGTTCGTGCTCGAACTACCACCCTACCGTCTGCCGACCTTACGCAATATCTTGCGGCAGATGTGGGAACGAACCTCGGCGTTTGTGCGCAAGGCGGGCACCATCATTCTGGCCACGAGCATCGTGGTTTGGCTGTTGCTGGCAACACCGGTGCGTGGCGATGGCCAATTTGCCGATACACCAGTCGAACAGAGCGCCTTCGCTGCGTTGGCCCATGCTGCGACGCCGGTGTTTGCGCCGCTCGGCTTTGGCAACTGGGAAAGCAGTGGCGCGCTGGTAACCGGCCTGATCGCGAAAGAGGTGGTGGTTGGCACGCTGACGCAAGTATATGTGGGGAACGACGAGACGGCAACAGCCGGTGATCCGGTATCGCTCAGCGCCGATGTGATCGAGATTGTCAGCGGTTTGGGTGCTGCCATTAGCGATGTGTTGCGCACGCTGCCGGGGATCGTTGGGATCAACTTGAACGCAACCCCCGCAGAGCCGGTGAACACCGGGTTGGCAACGGCAATACAGGCCAGCTTGGCTACGAGCAGCAACGGTCACGGCGCGCTAGCGGCACTAGCCTTTCTCGTCTTCGTGTTGCTCTATACGCCGTGTGTAGCCACGTTGGCTGCAAGCCGGCACGAGTTCGGTCTACGTTGGATGTTGGTAAGTTTGCTGGGCCAGTTTGCTATCGCGTGGCTGGCGGCGCTGATCGTGTTTCAGGGTGGGTTGATGTTGGGAGTGTAGCAGCGGCTCGCCGCGATTTGGATGCCCCCTATGTCATTGCGAGGGGGCGGCACGCCCCCTATGTCATTGCGAGGGGGCGTAGCCCCCGCAGCAATCTCCTGCTCAAGCGGGAAGAGTGCCTTGCAGCAATTGAGCGCATGGCGGAAAGGAGGGGATTGCTTCGCCGCCTGCGGCGGCTCGCAATGACAGGAGGGGCGCGCGGCGTAGCCCCCGCAGCAATCTCCTGCACGAGCGGGAGGAGTGCCTTGCAGCAATTGGGCGCATGGCGGAAAGGGGGGGATTGCTTCGTCGCGCTGCGCGCTCCGCGCAAGGACATAGGGTGACGCGAGGGGGCGTAGCCCCCGAAGCAATCTCCTGCACAGGCGGGAGCAGTGGTTGCGGGGGGTACTTCCCATGGTCGGAGACATAGCGGTTCCGGTGATCGCCTCTCTTTGTGCGCAGCGAGAAGGCCGCTGGTGAGGTCTAACTATGCTCTATCAAATCCTTGAAATCCTTGAACAGGCTGAGCAACCGCTGTCGCTGGCCGAACTCAGCCAGCGGTTGCAGGTTGAACCGAGCGCATTGGAGGGGATGATTGCGTTTTGGGTGCGCAAAGGCCGGCTGCGCGATACGTCAGCGCTGAGCTGTGGCGGAACCGGCGCCGGTTGCGCGTGCAATGCGCATCCGCAGGGTTGCCCGTTTAGTAGTGCTGGCCCGCGCGTGATCATGTTGATCGACTGAACCCTTCGCCGATCACCTCTTCGACCTCGCCAACGATGACGAACGCGGCAGGATCAACCGTGCTGACGATGTTCTTGAGCGCGCCGATTTCGGTGCGGGCTACTACACACAACAACACGGCCCGCGTCGCGCCGGTGTAGCCGCCAATGCCTTCGAGTTGGGTGATGCCACGGCCAAGCCGGTGGAGCACTGCTTGCCGGATCGGGTCAGGAGTTGACGTAATAATCAAGGCCTGCCGCGCGCCTTTGCCGGCAGCCAGCACGGTGTCAATCGCTCGGCTCGATGTAAATGCAACCAGCAGCGCATATAGGATCTTTTCGGGACCGTAGCTGAAGAGAGCAGCGGTAAAGACCAGTGTGTCGAAGCTCAATAAGCTGCGGCCCGGTTGCACGCCAAAACGCCGTTCGATCAGGCGGGCCAGAATATCGCTGCCGCCGGTCGTGCCGCGTGCGCGCAACACTAAGCCGATCCCTAAACCGTCAATCAAGCCGCCGTACAGACTGTACAGCAGCGGATCGTTGGTGATTGGGCGCGCAAAGGGGGCAAGGCCATCGATTGCCAACGACATCACGACTACCGTGTAGAAGGTGCGCACGCCGAAGACGGCCCCGCCGAGGTAGCGCCAGCCGGCAATCAACAGCGGCACATTGAGAATGAGCACCACTGCGCCGACTGGCGTACCGAGAAAGGTATTGAGCAACTGGGCAACGCCGGTGATGCCACCGGTCACAACCTGATTTGGCACCAAAAAGAAGCGCACAGCGGTGGCGCTGAGCAGCGCGCCGATGGTGAGCAACAGATAATCAGAGAAGGTTTTGGCAATGCGCCGCCAGCGTGGCGCTGCGTTCATAATCATGCTCCTCCGCAGTCAATCACAAAAAACGCAAAGACGCAAAGGTCTGGTCGAGGGAGTGCTAAACCATAGCGGTTGGCAGGTACCCGTTTCCCAAACCCTTTGCGCCTTCGCGCCCTCGCGTTCATCCCTGCCGCGCAGCGCTACAACCCTGCCGCGCGGCGCAGTTCCTCAACTCGATTGGTGCGTTCCCACGGTAAATCGATGTCAGTGCGGCCAAAGTGCCCGCCGGCTGCCGTCTTGCGATAAATTGGGCGGCGCAGGTCGAGATCGCGGATGATCGCGCCCGGCCGCAGATCAAACACCTCGTTGACCGCCTTGAGGATTACCTCGTCAGGCACTGTGGCGGTGCCAAAGGTCTCGACGCTGAGCGAGAGCGGGCGGGCCACGCCGATAGCGTAGCTCACTTGCAACTCGACACGGCGGGCAAGGCCGGCAGCGACGATATTCTTGGCTACCCAGCGGCAGGCATAGGCGGCGCTGCGATCGACCTTCGACGGATCTTTGCCGCTGAACGCGCCGCCGCCATGGCGGGCCACGCCGCCGTAGGTGTCAACGATAATCTTGCGCCCAGTAAGGCCGCTATCACCCATCGGGCCGCCGATCACGAAGCGGCCGGTGGGGTTGATAAAGATCTTGGTCTGCGAGTCGAGCCACGCTTCCGGCACCTCGGTCTTGATCACGTGCTCGATCAAATCGGCCCGGATCTGCTCTTGGGTGACATCAGGCGCATGCTGGCTGCTGATCAGCACCGTATCGACGCGCACCGGCTTGCCGAAGCTGTACTCGACTGTTACCTGCGACTTAGCATCGGGGCGCAGGTAGGGCAAGGTGCCATCTTTGCGCACCCGCTCGAGCCGGCGAATGAGCCGGTGGGCTAGCGCAATGCTGGCCGGCATTAGTTCGGGTGTTTCGTCACAGGCAAAGCCGAACATCATGCCCTGATCGCCAGCGCCTACAGCTTCAACGTCGTCTTGCATCGCGCCGATCTTAGCCTCGAGCGCCTTGTCAACCCCCATCGCAATATCGGGCGATTGGCCATGGATGGCGACCATCACGCCACAGGTGTCGGCGTCGAAGCCGTACTCGGCGCTAGTGTAGCCGATTTCTTTGACCGTGCGGCGGACGATCTCCTCGATTGGGATGTAACCGCGTTCGTAGGTCACTTCGCCCAACACCACTATCAAACCGGTGGTGGTGGCTGTCTCGACCGCGACCCGCGCTTTCGGGTCGTGGCTGAGGAAGGCATCGAGAATGGCGTCGCTGATCTGGTCGCACATTTTGTCGGGGTGCCCCTCGCTTACGCTTTCGCTGGTGAAGTAGAAGCGTGGGGAGTTCATGAAGGTGTTCGCCATAGTCAACCTCTGCTGCTTTGTGTCCGTTTTGGTTTCTGTCTATCGTTTGCCGGTGAAGCACACGGACGGGGCGCGCGTCCGTGTGCTTGTCAGAACACACCGCCGTGTCGCCGGGTGTCCCTACGTGCCCTCTTGCCACGAATTGAGGTAGGCCTCCTGTTCGGGGGTGAGGGTGTCGATGGCAATCCCCATGGCCGCTAACTTCAATGCTGCGATCTCGCGATCGAGTTCTTTAGGCAGGGCATGCACTCCTACCGGCAACTTGCCTTGATTGCGCAACAGAAACTCGCTGGCTAGGGCCTGATTGGCGAAGCTCATATCCATGACCGCGCTCGGATGGCCTTCAGCGCTGGCAAGATTGATCAAGCGGCCTTCGCCGAGCAGGTTGATCGCCCGCCCATCGCGCAGGATGTACTGATCGACGAAGGCGCGGGGCTGGCGCTTCTCAACACTCATTGCTTCGAGGGCCGGGATGTTGATCTCGACGTTGAAGTGGCCGCTGTTGGCGATCACGCAGCCATCCTTCATTACCGCAAAGGCATTGCTGTCGATCACATGCTTGTTGCCGGTCGCCGTCACGATAAAGTCGGCCTGCGCCGCAGCCTGCTCCATGGGCATCACCCGGAACCCGTCCATCACTGCTTCGAGCGCCTTGATCGGATCAATCTCGGTCACAATCACGTTCGCGCCCAAGCCGCGCGCCCGTTCAGCGATGCCACGCGAGCACCAGCCATAGCCGGCGACAACAAAGGTCTTGCCGGCGAGCAGAATGTTGGTCGCGCGAATAATGCCGTCGAGTGTGCTCTGGCCGGTGCCGTAGCGGTTATCGAACATGTGCTTAGTGTCGCTGTCGTTGACCGCAATCACCGGGAAGGGCAAGACCCCCTGCTTTGCCATCGCCTTGAGCCGGATCACACCGGTGGTCGTCTCTTCGGTGCTGCCAACCATATGTGGAATGAGGTCAGGCCGATCTTTCAGCACGCCGGTCACCAAATCGGCGCCATCGTCCATGGTCAGTTGCGGGTTGTGGTCGAGCGCCGCCCGGATATGGCGGTAATAGACCTCGTTGCTCTCGCCCTTGATCGCAAAGACAGGGATCTCTTCGTAGGCAACCAGCGCCGCCGCCACGTCATCTTGGGTGCTCAGCGGGTTGGAGGCGACCAGCACTACATCGGCGCCGCCGGCGGCTAACGTGCGCATCAGGTTGGCAGTCTCGGTGGTGACGTGCAGACAGGCGCTGATGCGCAAGCCAGCCAGTGGCCGCTCGCGGGCAAAGCGCTCGCGGATCAAGCGTAGCACCGGCATCTCTTTTTCGGCCCACTCGATGCGCTTGCGACCCTGTTCGGCAAGGCTAATGTCTTTAATGTCGTAGCTCGCGGTCATACGGTGTTGTCGCTCCTTTACTTTTGACCAACCAGCGTTCATACCGGCCACTCCGGCGCTACTGCTGGTTCGAGGATAACGGAATGAGTTGCAGTTTTGGCGCTAGCAAATAGCGCCTCCATTGCGGCGAGATTATCAAGTGATTCGGTGAGCGGCATCGCGCCAATAGCGGGAATTGGCTCACCGGTGGCGGCCAGCTTGGCGAAGCCTTCCGCCTCTAACCGAAAATGATCGGCCGGCGGGATGGTGATGGTTTCAACCGTAACATGGCGGCCACCGCGGGCGACGGCAATGGTCGTAGCTGCGTCGGGGGTTGGGTTAAACGGCCGTTCGAGGTGGATCCAGCCCGCGTTGCCGATAATCTCGACCCGCTGGTTCCACGCGCTGCGAAAGCTGCATGTGATAGTAGCGAAACGATCGGCGGCGAAACGCAGCAAACCACTGAGGCTAAGATCGATCGGTTCGCCAGCGACAAAGGCGCTTGCCGCCTGCGGACGCGCTCCAAACGCCATCCGCGCATAGCTCAGCGGGTAGCAACCAATATCATAAAGCGCGCCGCCACCCAAGGCAGGGTCGAGCCGAATATTAGCAGCGTCATCGAGCAAGAAGGCGAAGCTGCCGCGAACCTGCTGCACCTCGCCAATCACGCCCTCGGCCAACAGTTGCTGCACCGTGATTGTCTGCGGGTGGAAGCGATACATAAACGCCTCCATCAAGAGCCGCCGGTTAGCCTGCGCTGCGGCAACCATCGCCAGCCCATCGGCCAGAGTCGTCGCCATTGGCTTCTCGCAGAGCACGTGCTTGCCGGCTTGCAAGGCTGCAATTGCCCATGCTGCGTGCAAGCTGTTCGGCAGCGCGATATAGACCGCCTCCACCGCCGGATCGGCTAACAGCGCAGCATAGTCGCTATATGCGCGCGAAATGCCAAACTCGGCGGCAAAGGCGTTGGCGCGCTCGGCATCGCGGGCAGCGATAGCGACCGCCTGCTCGCTGGTTGATGCGGCCAGCGCGCTGGCAAACCGGCGGGCAATGCGACCGGCGCTGAGAATGCCCCACTTCATGCCGCCTCCCGCAACGATATGCCATCGAGCGGCAGATCGTGACCAAAGGCCGCGCGGTACCGTACGGCAAACTGATCCAGTGTAAAGCGATGCTCTTGGCAACCGCGCTCCTCAATCGCGTAAGCTGCGCAGAGCGCCGCAATCCGGCCGGTGATCTCTAGTGGCAAACCGCGCGCCAGCCCAAACGCAATCCCGGCCAGATAGGCATCGCCAGCGCCGGTCGGGTCGCGCACCTCGGCTACTGGCGCTACCGGGATCTGGGCCGCCAATTGGCCGTCAACGTAAATCTGCGAACCCTCAACGCCGCGCGTTACGACCGTGATCGGCGCTTTAGCAATCAATTCACCTTCGCTAATCCCCAGACATTTGGCCATCATGCCAAACTCATAGTCATTGCTAATCAGCACGCGCGCCCCTTGTATGCCAACTGTCAGCAGATCGGCATCAAGGCGCGGCGTCTGCTTACCCGGATCAAAGATATAGGGCACGCCCATTTGCTGGCATTCGAGCGCAAACCGGCGCATCGCATCAGGGTTGGTCGGCGAGATCAGCACGAGATCGTTGGCTGTCAGACCGCGGTTAAGCAGGGAATTGTGGTGATCGTGCCCCATCGCGCCGGCATAAAACGCGACAATCTGGTTATTGGCCTGATCGGTATTGATAAAGCAAGAGGAGGTAAACTCGTGCTCGATGATCGTTATCCCGCTCGTGTCTACGCCTTGTTCTTCGAGCCACTCACGATAGGCGCCGAAATCGTGGCCGGCAGCGCCAACGATCAGCGGCCGTTCGCCGAGCAGCGCTAGATTATAGGCAATATTCCCAGCCACGCCGCCCCGCAACTTGCGCATCGAGTCGACCAGAAAACTGACCGAAATGATATGCGCTTTGTCGCTGAGCATAAAATCCTTAAAATAGCCGGGAAAATCCATAATGTAATCAAAAGCAAGCGAGCCGGTGACTACGATCTTCACAGCGTATTCTCCTCTACATAACCCGCAACCGGCGGGAGTCCGATGTTACACGTCACGTAACCCAACCGCTTGTTGCACTAGCTGCGCCGTTTCGGCGCAAAGCTGCAACGCTTGCTCAGCTTGGGCCGGGCTAAGGTAGGCCAAGCTACCGGTAAACGACAGGAACGATTGGCGCTGCACCACAGCCGCCTCAACGCCGGTCGTTTCAGCGACCTGCTGTATCGCCTGCAATACCAGATCGCGCAAGCCGGCACTCTGCGCGTTGGCCAACAGGCGGGTTTCCACCGGTATCACCCCCCACGCGACACAACCGCCATCAGCCAGAAATTCGGCCAGCGGCGCAGCTACGGCCAGCATTGGCTGTAAATGTTCAGCAAGGTGGCAGCCGATCACATCAACCGGCAGCCGCAAAATCTCTGCCCACTGCACCACGCCGCTAAGAAACAGACCACGACGTCCGGGGAGGTTGGCGAACAACCGGTTGAGCAGATCGATCCCATCATCCCACGTCAGGGGGCAGAGTGGCGTTGAGAGTGCATCGAGGAACGGTTCATCGATCATTGCTAACCGGCGTACCGCATACCCCTGCACCTGCTCGTGCTGCCAAGCGACGCGCAAACTGCACAAATACAACAGGATTTCGCACCATTCCGGTTCGTAGGCTAGTGGCCGGTCGTGGTCGTCGGTCAGGGCCAGACTCAGGCTCACCGGGCCAATCGTCTCATATTTAAACAGCAGCGGTTTGCGTTCTTCGGCATTAAGCCGGCGCAACAACTCTTCCAGCACCGTTACCGCCGGGCCGGTTAGCGCCGCGAACTGGGTTTCGCTCCGCAGATAGGCAAGGCCAACGCGGGCGGCGTCGCGCTCGAGAATCTCGTGCTCGACTGCCAGCCGGTCACGCTCAACATCAATCTGCATCCCGGGCAACCCTTGCGCTGCCAGCGCAAAGGGCGTATCGGCCAGCGCGCGCGGCGGCGGTAGTGGCCATGCCGGCGTTTGCGGCAGATACTGGCAGATCAATTGGGCAACCGTTGCCGGGTTTGCGTGGGGCAACCCGCCGCGCAAGAGTGGCCGGCAAGCTGGTTGAAAGGCGCCAAAGCCACTCATGGCTCGCTCGCAAGCTGGCGTAAGGCATCGGTGAAGGGCGGCTTCACCACACCGCGCTCGGTGATGATCGCCGTCACGAGTTCATGCGGCGTAACATCGAAGGCCGGGTGAGCAGCGTTGACGCCCTGCGGCGCAATGGCGATCCCGGCAATGTGAGTTACCTCGGCTGGATCGCGCTCTTCAATCGGTATTTCAGCGCCGCTGGCAGTGGCGAGATCAATCGTGGAGTATGGGGCGGCGACGTAGAAGGGAATATTGTGATACCGTGCCAATACGGCTAGCCCATACGTACCGATCTTGTTGGCCACATCACCGTTGGCAGCGATGCGGTCGGCCCCAACAATGATACAATCAACTAGGCCGCGTTGCATCATAAAAGCGGCCATGTTGTCGGTAATCAGGGTTTGGGGAATACCGGCCTGCAACAACTCCCATGCCGTCAGGCGCGCGCCTTGCAAGAAGGGGCGCGTTTCATCCACAAAGACATGGATCGGGCGACCTTGGGCAAAGGCAGTGCGGATGGGGGCCAGCGCAGTGCCGTAGCCGGCGGTAGCCAACCCGCCGGCGTTGCAGTGAGTCAGCACGTGACCACGGGGTGGGATCAGTGGCGCGCCGTGATCGCCGATCGCATGGCACATCGCCAAGTCTTCGGCGTAAATCGCCTCGGCTTCTGCCAGCAATGCCGCCTTAATTGCCACAACACCTTCAGCCGCCACCGCCTCAGCCCGGCGCAGCATGCGGGAGGTGGCCCATGCCAAATTCACTGCGGTGGGACGCTGAGCATCAAGAGTGGCTTTTGCCTGCCGTAGCTCGGCCAACAATGCATGTGGCGTCGTTGCGCTGCTTTGGCGAGCGACGAGCGCCATGCCGTACGCAGCGGTGCAGCCGATCGCCGGCGCGCCGCGCACTTGCATGCTGCGAATCGCGTGGGCAACATGGCTGAGTTCGGTGCAATGCACGACCTCAAAAGTGTGCGGCAGCTTGCGCTGGTCGATCAGGCGAACCGATTCTTCTTCCCACCAGACAGTGCGGAGTTCCATAGGCGTCACAATAAGATGGAGCCACTCGCGCGGCGAGAGGCTCCGATAGTCACTTCGTTCCTCTCATCTTCCGGCCAATGTTGTCCATTGCCGCTGGATTTGGCACCTTCCCTTGCGGGGGTTGCCGGGCGTCATCGGGCCAGTCCCTCAGCCCATCTCGATGAGCGTCTGAAGTTCGCCGGCGCACCATGGCACCGCACGCGAACGTTGTGCGCGATTATAACACGGTTATTGGCAAGCGGCAAATGGAATTCACAGCCGTCAACTGCTAACAACCTTCGTAGGGGCGTGGCGCGCTGCGCCTCACACAAAATATGCAAACACCTGATTGCCCACCATCCGCCCGCGCGCGGTCAACCATACTCGCCGGTCGTCGAGGTCGATGAGGCCCTGCGCCCGCAGTTCGGCAATGGCTTCACCGTAAACCTCGCTCAATGGCCGCCCCGTTCGCGCCGCAAAATGGGCAAAACTGACCCCAATGTCGAGCCGCAGCCCCATAAACATCGTCTCGGCGGCAAGATCATCAATCGTCAATCGCGTCTCTTCGGCGATCGGGCGGCGACCAGCCTGCACCGCAGCAATATACCCGTCAATTGGGCGTAGATTGGCGTAGCGGCAGGGAAAGATGTGGCCATGCGCGCCGGCGCCGGCGGCCAGATAGTCGCTGTTGAGCCAGTAGGCGAGATTGTGCTGGCAAGCCAGTGTGGGAGGCGCGTCAGGCCGGTCGGCAGGATGCGCGCGCACCCAGTTTGAGATTTCGTAGTGGCGATAACCAGCCTTACCGAGCAACTCCATCGCTAGCTCATACATCGCGCCGGTCAGATCATCGTCGGGCACGCGCAAGCGCCCTGCTGTTACTTGCGCGTACAGCGGCGTGTTCTCTTCGAGGATCAACGAATAGAGCGCGAAGTGATCGACCTCCCACGCGATGACCTCTTGTAATGTTGCTCGCCATTCAGCCAGATCTTGCCCCGGTAAGCCAAAGATGAAGTCGAGATTAATCGAGTCGAACCCAACGCTGCGGGCGTCTTCGTAGCTGGCGCGCGCCTCAGCAGCGGTATGAATGCGCCCCAGCATGCGAAGGGTCGGGTCATGCAAACTCTGCACTCCCATGCTCAAGCGGTTGACGCCAAGCGAGCGCAGATCGCGGAGGTAATCGCGGCCCAATACGGTGCCGGGGTTAGCTTCCAGCGAAATTTCGGCCTGCTCGATTGGCACGAGCGCCGCTGCTGCTTGCAAAATGCGCTCGATCTGGGCCGGCGTGAGCATGCTTGGCGTGCCGCCGCCGAAGAAGATGCTGGGCCGCAAGGCGGCAGCTTCGGCAGAGACCGGCGATGGCGGGGTGTGCTCGCGCAGCATTGCTAGCTCGGCGCAAAGCGCATCAACATACGCCGCAATCCGGTGCTCCATATTGGCGTAGGTGTTGAAATCACAGTATGAGCAACGGCGATGGCAAAATGGGATGTGCAAATAGAGATGGCGCATCTTGCGTTATTCTGGTTTGATGGCGTAACTTACCCAATCAAAATCTGCTCTTCGGGATAGGTCACCGCTTGTGGTGCGGTCGTGGGGCGAGCGATAGCAGTGATAATCGTCAACGCGCCCAAGCGTCCCCAAAACATGACTGCGATAATCACTAGCTGGCCGAACGTATTGAGTTCGCCGGTGAGTCCTAGGGTCAAGCCGCATGTGGCAAATGCCGAGACGACTTCAAACACGGCTCGATCAAGGGTCGTATCATGGGTCGTGACGATCAGCCATGACGCAAACAAGACCACAAACAGCGAAATGGTCAAGACCGCCGCAGCGCGCCGCACCATGCCGGTGGCGAGGCTGCGCCCGCCGAATTGGGCGGTGGGAAGGTTGCGCGCGTAGCTCCAAAGTGAAATCGAGAGCACTGCGAAGGTGCCGGTGGTGATACCGCCGCCCATCGAGGCCGGCGCACAGCCGATGAACATCAATGCAATTAAGAGTAATTGGCTGCCCGGCGTCAATTCTTCAAAATTGGCAATGCCGGAAAAGCCGGCTGTGCGGGCAGAGATAGATTGAAACGTGGCGACGATGATCTGGCGGTCGAGCGGTTGCCCGTGCAAAGCGCCGTCAGCATCGAACCCCTCGCTTAGCCAAAGCCCAACTGCGCCGCTGCTGACTAGCAGAAGCACAACGATGAGGGTGATGCGGGTATGCAATGACAACTTGTGTTCACGGGGATATGCGATCAGATCGGCAACCACTGGTATGCCTAACCCGCCAAGAAAGATGAGCGTCCCCATGACAAAGAGCGTGATGCTGTCGCGGGGGATGCCGTTTGCAAAACCGGGTGTGCCGGCAAAGAGATCAAATCCGGCGTTGCAAAAGGCTGAGACCGCGTGAAACATTGCGTAAAAGAAGGCTTGGCCTTCGCTGAGGCGCGGATCGGTGCGCCAATGGATGTACAGCATGGCGGCGCCGATCGCCTCGATGGCAAGGACGGTAATCAGCACGCGCCGGGTTAAGGTGACAATTGCTTCTGGCGAGAGCAGGCCAAGCGAGTCGCTGAGCGCCATGCGATCGGTGAAGCTGATCCGTCGCCCAAGCAAGCGGAAGATGATGACCGCCACCACCATAAAGCCAACCCCGCCAATCTGGATCAGGAGCATGAGCAGGATTTGGCCTGCCAATGACAGATCCTGCACCGGCGTGATCACCGACAAACCGGTGACGCTCAGCGCTGAGGTGGCGGTAAACAGCGCTTCCATAAACGTTAATGGTCGCGTGCTGCTGATCGGCAGTAGGAGCAGACCAGTGCCAATCACAACCAAGAACGCTAATCCGCCGACAATCCGGATCGGTGGCGGGATGGGTTTGCGCCGCAAGCGAGCCAGATTGCGCCCAGTGACAAGAGTAGTCATGACGATAGATCGCAGAAGGTGCTGATACTGGCGTCAGCGCCGATAATCAGAATCCGGTCATCGCGCTTGAAGACGTAGTCTGGTGGCGGAGTGACGATCATTTTGCCGTTGTGATTGACGGCCAGCACATTGATCCCGTAGCGCCGGCGCAAGCCACTCTGCATCAGCGTCTGCCCAACCAGTGGCGCCGGCACTTTCACTTCGGCTACACTGAAGCCGTGTCCGAGATTGAGGTGCTCGAGCACATGCGGTTCAGACAATTGCCATGCGAGCCGCGCGCCGGCTTCATGTTCGGGCAGCACAACCATATCGGCGCCGACTCTGGTCAAAATGTACTGCTGCCGTTCATTGAGCGCCTTGCATACTACTCGCTTGACGCCTAATTGCTTCAGCGCGACGGTCGTCATTAAGTTGGCTTCAAATTGCGACCCAATCGCAACCACGACCGTATCGAATGAGACAATGTCTACCGCGCGCAGGGCGTCTTCATTGCTTGAGTCGAGCGCCACTACTTGCGTCATGCGGTCGGCTAGTTGCTGCACAATATTCGGATCGCGGTCAATACCCAACACCGTGTGGCCGCGTTCGATCAAATTGAGCGCAACGCTGCGCCCGAAGCGGCCCAAACCGATCACGGCGAATTCGAGCCGGCTTGGCTTGCGCGCCATGCGACTCTCCCTCCTTCAGTGGCACCTATTCACATTGCTTTCGTCATTGTACCGCAGATGTTCAAGCGTGGGGATGGGTGGCGCAACATTGGCAGAATGGGGAAATATGCCGTGGGAAGAGTGGGCCGCGCCATGGCGCAGCCCACCACAGTGAAACCGGTTACTGAACACTTGCTGCGCGCGCCAGTGCGCGCCCCGCTTCTGTTAGGCACAAGACGTCGCCTTGCCGTTGCACCAATCCGCTCTGCTCAGCCCGGCGGACAATCGCGTTGGCGAAGGCCGGTTGCCAGCGCAGCTCTTCGATCAGGTGGCGCGGGTGGCACTCGATGCCGGCGTCGCCAGCGCCTTCGTGGTTGAGCAGGTGTAGCGCCAGCATCTGTACCGCGAACTGCTCGCGGCGGCTGCGGTGTTGCAACGCCTGCGCGATGATACCGCGCTGCGGCGCCAAGAGCCACGCTGCGCCGAAGCCAATGCCGGCCATTGTTGCCATCGCGCCGGCAATCGAGACATCAAACAGCCGCGCCAGCCAGTAACCGCTCAGAGCCGATAGCGCCCCGATTGCTACACTTAATCCGATCATGCGTGGCAGCCGGTCGGTGAGCAGATACGCCGTGGCTGGCGGGGCGACCATCAAGGCAATCACTAATATCGAACCAACTGCATCGAAGGCGGTGACAGCAGTGAGCGAGACGCAGGTCATAAGGCCGTAGTGAATGATAGTTGGTGCGAAGCCTAATGTTGCCGCTAATGCCGGATCGAAGGTTGCCAATTTCAGCTCTTTGTAGAAGAGCATGAGCAAGATTGTGTTCAAGGCGAGTGCGCCGCTGCCGAAGATCAACGCTCGCGGCAGATCGAGGCCCCACAACTCAATCCGGTCAAATGGCGCAAACGCTAACTCGCCAAGCAAGACGCTGTCGGCATCAAGGTGGGTGTTGCCAGCGTAACGCGAGATGAGCAGCACCGCGAGACTGAACAGGGCCGGAAAGACCAGCCCGATCGCGGCGTCTTCGCGCACCAGCCGGCTACCGCTAACCATTTCGACTAGCCAGACCGTGATCACGCCCATTGCCACAGCGCCCGCAAAGAGCAACGGTGATGACAAGCTATTGCTGGCAAGGTAGCCCAACACAATGCCCAGCAAGACCGTATGGCTGATCGCATCGCTCAGCATCGCCATGCGGCGCAACACGAGGAACACTCCCGGCAAAGCGCAGGCGGCAGCGATAATCACGGCAATCAATTGCACTTCGAGTTGTGGCGCCATTGTCAACCACCATTCCCCATCAGCCAGCGCCGCGCCATCCGCCATCGTCGCCAGAGCAACCCGCGTTCGGGTGCGATCAAGAGCGAGAGTGCGGTCAAGGCGCTCATCACCAACACAATCACCGGCCCAGTTGCCAGACCCTCGCCAAGCGCGCTGATCCACGCGCCGGCAAATGCCGCTAGCGCGCCGAACCCGGCGGCGAGCAAGACCATGGTCTCTAACCGGTTCGTCCATTGCCGAGCCGCCACTGCCGGCGCGATCAGCATCGCGCTCATCAACACCACTCCAACCGTCTGCAACCCAATCACAATTGCGGCGACGATCACGCCGGTCAACAACACTTCAAACCGGCGCACCGGCAGGCCAAGGCTGCGGGCAAAATCGGGATCGAAACTGATCAGCTTCACCTGCGGCCAAAAGATGGCGACCAGCGCCAGCGCCGGCCCGCCAATTGCCAGCATTGCCCATAGATCGCGTTCGACCAAGGCGGCTGCCTGCCCGAACAGAAAACTCTTCAGGCCGGCCTGTGCAGCAGTAGGTTGGCGTTGCAAATACGAGAGCAGCACCAAGCCAAAACCAAAAAAGACAGCGAGGATCAGCGCTAACGCTGCGTCATCCTTAATCCGGCTCGTGCGCACAATTGCCAGCAACCAGAGCGCAGCAGCCAACGCCGCCACTGCCGCGCCGAGCAGCAAGGTGAAGGTATTGCGCTGGCCGGTGAGCAAAAACGCGAGCGCAATGCCGGGCAACGCCGCATGCGACATCGCATCGCCGAGCAATGCTTGCCGGCGCAACACCGCGAAGCAGCCCAGCAACCCACTGATCGCGCCGAGCAACATTGCGCCGATCGTGACGTTACGCAGCGTATAGTCAGTCAACAGATCCATATCACCTCCAAAGCACCCGCACCCCATCTGTCATTGCGAGCCGCCGCAGGCGACGAAGCAATCCCTCCTGTAGCGCCCGTTGCGCCTTCGGCAAGGCATTCTTCCCGCACCCCATCTGTCATTGCGAGGAGCGCGCAGCGCGACGAAGCAATCTCCCCCTTTCCGCCATTCGCCCAATTGCCGTAAGTCACTCCTCCCGCACCCCATCTGTCATTGCGAGCCGCCGAAGGCGGCGAAGCAATCTCCTCCTGTCGCGCCCGTGGTGCGCTTGCGGCAAGGCATTCTTCCCACTCTTGCAGGAGATTGCTTCGGGGGCTACGCCCCCTCGCGTCCCTCTTGTCATTGCGAGCCGCCGCAGGCGGCGAAGCAATCCCCCTGAGCGCGGGAGGCACCTGCACCCCGTCTGCCCTTACGCGCCGCGCCCTGCGCGGCGAAGCAATCTCCCCCTTTCCACCATTCGCCCAATTGCCGCAAGGCACCCCTCCCGCGCCCATCTGTCATTGCGAGCCGCCGCAGGCGGCGAAGCAATCCCCCCCTATAGCGCCCGTGGTGCGCTTTCGGCGAGGCACCCTTCCCGCCAGAGCAGGGGATTGCTTCGGGGGCTACGCCCCCTCGCAATGACAAGGGGGGCCGATCTGTCATTGCGAGGAGCGCGCAGCGCGACGAAGCAATCTCCCTCTTCCCGCCATTCGCCCAATTGCCGCAAGGCACTCCTCCCGCACCCCATCTGTCATTGCGAGCCGCCGGAGGCGGCGAAGCAATCTCCTCCTGTAGCGCCCGTGGTG
>JANWYE010000490.1 GCA_025057175.1 Chloroflexus sp.
CGAATGCTGCTACCGAGCGCACCGCCAATGCCGGCCAGCTTGCCGGCGCCAAAAATTGCAATCACGATCACGAGGATGATTAACAGCTCACCCCAGCCAAGACCACCAATCATACCCGCACTCCTTCCTCGTGCAACCGGCGCGCACTAGCGATGCGCGTCCTTGATCATTATACCCCAGCGCGGGGGTGTGTCAACGAAAGGTATTCGCCACTGCCTGATAGGCTGCCAGCGTCTTGGCAGCCGTTTCCGCCCACGAGAACCGGCGCGCGCGCGCCAATCCGCGTTGGCGTAGCTCGGCGCGCAACTCGGCATCGGTCAGCAAACGCCGGATCGCCTCGGCTAGCGCGGCAGTATCGGAAGGTGAAACCATTAAGCCAGCATCACCCACCACTTCCGGCAAGCTCGACGTATTCGAGGTAATGACCGGCGTGCCGCAGGCCATCGCTTCGAGCGGCGGCATGCCAAACCCCTCATAGACCGACGGAAAGACAAAAACGGTTGCAGCCGCATACCAGAGCGGCAACTCCTCTTCGGGGATATAGCCGGCAAACTTCACCCGATCGCGGAGATGAAGTTGTTCGAGCCGGGCAAAGATTGGCTCGTACATCCAGCCCTTGCCACCGCCAATGACCAACGGCACATTAGGCACACTGCGACTGGCGAGCGCAAATGCTTCGAGCA
>JANWYE010000491.1 GCA_025057175.1 Chloroflexus sp.
CAATGTGGTGTTAATTTGTTTGCCTTGGATAAAATCAATTGAAGCGCTAGATAACCCGTTCGTAGATTGATAAGTCAATTTGGCAGTATCGGTAAATTGAGCGTTTTCAAACAACAGGTTAAAATTACCTGACGGAAATATAACATTAATACCAGTATATGATGTGTCAGGTTGCAAAAACGTTATTGTGTCTGGCGTTAACCTCAATTTAGACCCAACGAGTATCTCCCCGTTTGTTGTCGTCGTGATTTGAGCAACGATCTGATTTGCGCTATTATACGTAAACAAGCCTGAGCTATTGAGCACAACCCGCGAACCGCTTGTTGCCGTTTGCACAGTTGTACCGGTAATTGTACCGCCATTAATTGTTGTACCGGTAATTGTACCGCCATTAATTGTTGAGCCGGTAATCGTTACCGCGTCAATCGACACGCTTGAAATAGAGCCTGCGGTAATCGTGCCAAGGTTGGCGCTGATAGCGCTCAACGTCTCGCCGGCAATATCGTCGGCTTGCACGACCGAGCGGGGGTAGAACTCTCGGATCGTGTACGACGCCGATGTGTTGCGCATGCCAATGCGAATAAACCGCGCCTGCACCGGAGCAGAGAGCCGGATTTTAACCGTGCCCTTTGCGCCGTGGGCGCCTCCTTGCGCCGTGGTCTCGCTTGTCGTTGACG
>JANWYE010000492.1 GCA_025057175.1 Chloroflexus sp.
TATGTTTCAATCCCCTCACGGGGATTTTGGTTTTTTGAACGTCGGTCTGGGCCCCGACCATCATCCGCTTCATCTTCCGGTTTCAATCCCCTCACGGGGATTTTGGTTTTTTGAACGCAGTCGCGTGAAATAAACGTTACACCGAACGTGACCGGTCTAAGTTTCAATCCCCTCACGGGGATTTTGGTTTTTTGAACTCATACTGGTATTGACAACAGGAGAAACGTCTCTGCGTTTCAATCCCCTCACGGGGATTTTGGTTTTTTGAAGAATCACAATCGTAAAGTTGCAATCGCGTCGCGCACTCGAAGTTTCAATCCCCTCACGGGGATTTTGGTTTTTTGAACATAAAAGAAGCGCATCCATACGCGATGCGTAACTTTTTGGTTTCAATCCCCTCACGGGGATTTTGGTTTTTTGAACTGGCTATGGCATCAGTGTTGCCAAGGATGATGTTACCGTCAGTTTCAATCCCCTCACGGGGATTTTGGTTTTTTGAACCTCAAATGTTGACTGGTACCAATCGTACCAGTCAAATGTTTCAATCCCCTCACGGGGATTTTGGTTTTTTGAACCGAACATCCGATTAAGCAAGTGGCCCGATACAATCGGGGTTTCAATCCCCTCACGGGGATTTTGGTTTTTTGAACCGGGCTTGTTGCTTTTTTGTGGCGCT
>JANWYE010000493.1 GCA_025057175.1 Chloroflexus sp.
CCCCTCCGCCCCGCAGCGCCCCACCAATACAAAAAACCAAACACGAACACACTGTAACTAAACGACGCACTTCCGATCTGAGGCGTAGCAATTCTTGCCAATCGATTCAAAAAACCAAAATCCCCGTGAGGGGATTGAAACGATTGTTTTCTAACTCAACGCGGCGATAGGATCGATTGTATTCAAAAAACCAAAATCCCCGTGAGGGGATTGAAACCCTGCTCCAGCGCATCAGCCTCGGCGCCGGAGCGCAGGTTGAATTCAAAAAACCAAAATCCCCGTGAGGGGATTGAAACTCAGGCCGCCCAAGCCGCCGGCCTGAACTTCACGAAGCTGGATTCAAAAAACCAAAATCCCCGTGAGGGGATTGAAACGTAAAACCTTCGCGTTCTTTTACAATGCCTACATCTTTCATTCAAAAAACCAAAATCCCCGTGAGGGGATTGAAACTTATAATGACAATGGGGGTAAGAGTATGATGCACGTCTATGTATTCAAAAAACCAAAATCCCCGTGAGGGGATTGAAACCACTAATGAGTACGTAGTTATCGTCATAGTGCGACAGACGGGTTATTCAAAAAACCAAAATCCCCGTGAGGGGATTGAAACTCGCACTGCGCGCATCTTCGTTGCGCGCATCTTCGTTGCGATTCAAAAAACCAAAATCCCCGTGA
>JANWYE010000494.1 GCA_025057175.1 Chloroflexus sp.
GCCCCCAGCTCGCGCTCGAGCTGCTCCGTTTCAATCCCCTCACGGGGATTTTGGTTTTTTGAACCCCACACTACTCACTCCAAACCTCATCCAAAAATCCCTTCTTTGTTTCAATCCCCTCACGGGGATTTTGGTTTTTTGAACCCAACAACCTTTTTGACATTATCCACGCCCTTGAAGGGGACGGGTTTCAATCCCCTCACGGGGATTTTGGTTTTTTGAACGCGCAAGTGTGCGCAGCGTTTCAAGTGACACACGCTGACTTGTTTCAATCCCCTCACGGGGATTTTGGTTTTTTGAACCTTACCTAGACGGCAACCTCAACATTATAGACTGCACACACGTTTCAATCCCCTCACGGGGATTTTGGTTTTTTGAACACAATTGGACGGCGAGCGAGGAATTGTTGGCTGAGCTTATGTTTCAATCCCCTCACGGGGATTTTGGTTTTTTGAACAGGCGTTAATCCCCGTGACCACGGGAGACCTGTCCGCCGGTTTCAATCCCCTCACGGGGATTTTGGTTTTTTGAACCGCCGGCGAACACCGACAGCCAGTACAACGGGAACCAATGAGTTTCAATCCCCTCACGGGGATTTTGGTTTTTTGAACGACGTCTACATCGGCATCGGCGAGCGCGGCATCGTTGTCGGTTTCAATCCCCTCACGGGGATTT
>JANWYE010000495.1 GCA_025057175.1 Chloroflexus sp.
TCAGGCATTGTATTAGAATTGTCCGCATTAGGCCTTTCAATCCCCTCACGGGGATTTTGGTTTTTTGAACCGCAAGCGCTGCATTGCCGGGTGCAGCGCTTCGTAATGCGTTTCAATCCCCTCACGGGGATTTTGGTTTTTTGAACGTTGCACCGGCAATGTTGCTCGTGTTGCGCGGCGTTATCTCGTTTCAATCCCCTCACGGGGATTTTGGTTTTTTGAACCAAAGAAGAGTGGAAGGAATACTTGGTTAGTCTAGGTTTTGTTTCAATCCCCTCACGGGGATTTTGGTTTTTTGAACTGCTGTTTTGCTGAACCGCCCGATTGAGCATTTTCGAGTTTCAATCCCCTCACGGGGATTTTGGTTTTTTGAACTTCACGGCGTTTTGCCGTGGACAAAATTCGTAAAAATTCGTTTCAATCCCCTCACGGGGATTTTGGTTTTTTGAACCAACTCTCTATGTCGCTTAGAGGCGTGGCAAGACTTGTCGGTTTCAATCCCCTCACGGGGATTTTGGTTTTTTGAACCGAATTTCTATAATTTCCTTTCCAACAACCTTTTCGACATTATGTTTCAATCCCCTCACGGGGATTTTGGTTTTTTGAACCTTCAGATGCCGGCGACGGCATTGATTTCTCGCGCCACTGTGTTTCAATCCCCTCACGGGG
>JANWYE010000496.1 GCA_025057175.1 Chloroflexus sp.
CGTGAAGGAAGTTGAGGGTGCCATCGAGCGGATCGATCAGCCACGTATATGGGGATGACATACTCACGCCGCTTCCCTCTTCGGCAATAATGGCATGGTCGGGATAGCGAGCGCGAATTGCGCCGACGATGAGGGCTTCGCTAGCGCGATCAACTTCGGTCACGACATCGGCGTGTTGTTTTGGTTCGTAGCTAACGTCACGTTCTGCTCCGGCGCGGATGAGAGCGCCGGCGCGGTAGGCGAGATCAATGGCAAAGTCGAGCATCATTGGCGCTAAACCTGTCAATGTATGATTAATCAACACTCCTCCATTGTAATACCAATTCGGGGCAACGGTGGTGGGTAAGAGGGGGTGCGAGTGGTTCGCGTGTAGGCACGGCGTGAGCTAGAGCGGGGGATTGCTTCGGGCGCTGCGCGCCCTCGCAATGACAGAAGGGCTACGCGCCCTCGCGCAGGGACACTGGGGCCGATCTGTCATTGCGAGCCGCCGCAGGCGGCGAAGCAATCTCCTGCTTTCCGCCATTGGCCTAGGTGCCGCGAGGCACTTCTCCCGCTTGAGCAGGAGATTGCTTCGGGCGCTGCGCGCCCTCGCAATGACAAAGGGGCGCAGGTGGCTTGCGGTGAGGCATCCGTTCCGCTTGAGTAGGGGATTGCTTCGGGGGCTT
>JANWYE010000497.1 GCA_025057175.1 Chloroflexus sp.
CCAATAATGCGAGCGGATTGGTTGCCGGCACGACGCCGGTCTACACCGATACCGTTGGCCCGGTCTTCGCGCCAGCCATTATGCTCGGTGCGTCAGAACCGCTCGATGCGACGACGGTGACAACCGTCACGGTGAAGCTCTTGCGCGCCAACAGCACAGAAGTACCGATCAACGTTGCCTATACGCCATCCAGCACCCAGATCACCATTATGCCGCGTGTCACCCTAAGCAACGGCACCTACCGCGTGACAGTCACCACCGGGATGAGGGATGCGGGGCAATGCGCTAGCGGCACTGTACACCACCAGCTTTACCATCGGCGCTCCGCCACGTCAGGTCTTTGTGCCGATGATCCAACGGTAATCTTGGTGAAGCGGGGGGGCACACCTTCGTCGTGCCCCCCCATTAACGCACCGGTTGCTAAGAGAGTGGCTTCAGCGCAAAATCGGCACCGGCACCGGTTGGACAGCCACAACCTCGCGATTGTGCATCTGATATTGGGTACTGCCGCCTCGTAGCAATCATCTAAACCTGTACGTTTTGGATTGCAACTCTGCCAAGCGAATGGTTGTCATGCGTTTACTCCGTGAACAAAACGACAATGCACGGTTGCCAAAGAATGACCCTATTTTACTGCACGCAACTATTGCGCGTGCTATACT
>JANWYE010000498.1 GCA_025057175.1 Chloroflexus sp.
GCCGCGGGCTTGTCACGCTTCGTGAGGTTTCAATCCCCTCACGGGGATTTTGGTTTTTTGAACGAGTTTCTCGCCAGTGGTGATCATGACGCCGTGACATACGTTTCAATCCCCTCACGGGGATTTTGGTTTTTTGAAGTCAGCGATGGTCAACTATTGTGAAATGGACAGACACTGAGTTTCAATCCCCTCACGGGGATTTTGGTTTTTTGAAGATACGTATATCGTCTGTATCAAAGATGAAGGGAGCAAGCGGTTTCAATCCCCTCACGGGGATTTTGGTTTTTTGAAGGTTAAATGAGCGTTTTTAAAGTGCTGTTTGACGTGCAAAATGTTTCAATCCCCTCACGGGGATTTTGGTTTTTTGAAGTTAATAACCTCTTTGTCAGCAATTAATTCTTCGATTTGGTTTCAATCCCCTCACGGGGATTTTGGTTTTTTGAAGGCAGACGTGGCGCTACGACCTCCGTGCCGCCTACCCCGCCGATTTCAATCCCCTCACGGGGATTTTGGTTTTTTGAAGGTACACGCTGGCGTACCCGCCGCGCGAGGGCTATGCATTTCAATCCCCTCACGGGGATTTTGGTTTTTTGAAGCTATATTTTCTTATTCATTATGACATCAGCGACAATACGTATACGATTTCAATCCCCTCACGGGGA
>JANWYE010000499.1 GCA_025057175.1 Chloroflexus sp.
GTCGCGCTGGTAACGTTCTTCCCAATTGTGGTCAACCCCGCCGATGGACTGCAGGCGGCTGACCGTGATCAGCGGCGGTTGCTGGAGGCGATGGGCGCGAATTACTGGCAGTTGCTGCGCCTGCTGCGCCTGCCAGCCGCGCTCCCCTCGATCTTCACCGGCATCAAAGTTGCCGTCACCTACAGCATCATTGGGGCGGTTCTGGCTGAATGGATCGGCGCGAATGCCGGTCTTGGCGTCTACATCGCGCGTTCATTGCGCGCCTTTCGCACCGATCAGGTGTTTGTGGCAGCGCTGGTGACTTCGCTGCTCACGATCGGCCTGTTTACGCTTGTGACGCTGCTGGAACGCTGGATCATTTCGTGGAGGGACGAGTCATGAGACGAATGATGATCATAGTGACGCTGACGGTGTTCATCCTCGCCGCCTGCGGCGGCGCCGCACCGTCGGCGCCAGCGAAGAAACTGACACCGGTGCGCGTCGGATTGGACTGGACGCCAAACACGAACCATACTGGACTGTACGTCGCGCGCGACAAGGGGTACTATCAGGAGCAGGGGCTGGATGTCGAGATTTTGGGCGCACAGGAAGGCGGTACGGTTGAACAACTGGTCGCCGCAGGCAAACTCGATTTCGGGATTTCGTTCCAGGAAGCCGTC
>JANWYE010000049.1 GCA_025057175.1 Chloroflexus sp.
GGCGGGTAGCATGCCTGCCAGCGTGACACGGCGCTTGCGCATGTCTTGGCGCGCGACCGGTGACCGGCGCTAGCGCTTTGCTACGCTCGCTCATCACGTCATTGCGAGCAGCGCCGCCGGCACGGCGGACGTTGCTCCATTCGCTCCTCATGTCATTGTGAGGGCGCGTATGCGCCCGAAGCAATCCCCGCCTCAAGCGCACAGCACAGCCGATGCCTTGCAGACCCCTGACGGGAAGTGAGGGCGCTTGGCGGTGGCTAGATCCCGTGGAAGGGTCAGCAATCAGCTTTCGCATATCCCGTCAGGGGCTTACCGCAGCTTAGCGGCGCTGTTCGCCCCAAGCTTTAAAACCGCGTTACGGGCCAACATCTCACCGTTCGCGCTATCGCCAACCGCCACTGGTCATGGTATCCTGAAGCCGGATCGAACCGCTAAAGGAGGAGACCATGGCTGCTGCTCGCCACGCGGTGATTTTGGTTGCCGGCGCGTCTACCCGTACCCGGCCATTGACCGAACACCGCCCCAAACCACTGATACCGTTGCTGGGCCAACCACTGTTGGCCCATATTCTTGATGAATTGGTCGGCTTGGTAGACCGGGTGACGCTGGTGGTCGGCTATCGGGCCGATCAGATCATCGCCGCCTTTGGCGAAAGCTATCGCGGCATTGCGCTGCGCTATGTCCATCAGACGGTCATTAACGGCACAGCCGGCGCGTTGCTGGCTGCCGCACCGATTGACGAACCCTTTTTCGTCCTGTATGGCGATAATCTGATTGACCGCGCCGATGTAATCGGCGTCAGCCAACACCGCTACGCCGTTGCTGGGCTGCGCGTCGTCGATCCACGCTCGTTTGGGATCCTCGATGTGCAAAATGGCCTCGTCTATCGGATTATCGAGAAGCCGGCCAACCCACCGGCAGATGCGCTGGTCAACCCCGGCATCTACCACTTTGACGAAGCAGTCTTCCCGCTATTGCGCCAGATTATCCCGTCGCCACGCGGCGAACTCGAACTGACCGACCTGATCGCGCTGTTGGCTAATCACCACCCGATCGCTTGCCACATCTGCACCGGCCACTGGATACCGGTCGGCACTCCGTGGGATGCCCTGCTGGCGGCGCGGTTTTTGCTGGCGCGGATGGCGCAGTCGCGGATTGCAAGCAGTGCGCAGATTGATCCAGATGCTGATCTAGAGGGCGTGGTTGTGATTGGCGAGGGTGCAGTGATCGGCCCGCAGGCGCGGATCGTTGGCCCTGCCGTGATCGGTCCGCGCGCAGTGGTGGGGCCGGGAGCATTGGTGATTGCTTCGGCGCTTGAAGCCGGGGCAACGATCGGCAATGGGGCAATGGTCGGTGGATCGGTAATCGGGGCTGAGGTCATGGTCGGCGCCGGCGCTATGATTAGCCACTCGTGGGTTGACGACCGGGCGCAAATTGGGCCGCACGCTGTACTCGCCGCTACCGAAAGGGTTGATGTTCAGCCGGTAGCCGTCGTACATGGCGCGCTGACCCTAGCAGAGATGCGCACCCGGGGCGCGATTGTCGCTGCCGGGACGGTGGTTACACCGGTTGGCCAAATACCTCACTGATAATCTCTTCGATCGGCGGCTCGGCGATATTGACATCGGCTACCGGCAACTCAGCCAACAGGCGCGCGCCGATGCGGGTAGTTTCGTGGCGGGCAACTTTCAACTCGACCTCAAGCCCATCGGCGCGCTGCACCTCTCCATAGCGGGCCAGCGCCTCGATCGCCACCGGCTCGCTCAAGACCAGATGGATGATCTTGTGCGGCGCGACCTGCTCAACCATGCTTTGCAAATTGCCATCGTAGAGCAAACGCCCGTGGTTAATCACGATCACCCGCCGGCAGAGCGCAGTCACGTCAGCCATATAGTGACTGGTCAGCAGCACTGTCGCGCCGTAGCGCCGGTTATACTCGGCAACAAACTCGCGCACACGGGCCTGCATCGTCACATCGAGGCCAATCGTCGGCTCGTCAAGGAAGAGCACCTGCGGGCGATGGAGCAGGGCCGCAGCTAGCTCGCACTTCATCCGCTCACCCAGACTCAACTTACGCACCTGCTTGTTGAGCAGATCACCGAGTTCGAGCAGGTCGATCAGCTCATCGAGCGTGCGCCGGTACTCGTCGGGCGGCACCTCGAAAATGACCCGGTTCACTTCAAAGGTCTCAATCGCCGGCAAATCCCAAAGCAGTTGCTGCTTTTGGCCCATCACTAGCGTAATCTGCTTAAGAAAAGCGGTCTGGCGATCAAACGGCGTATACCCCAAGACACGCACCTCGCCAGCGGTAGGATGGAGCAAACCGGCCAGCACCTTTAGTGTGGTCGTCTTGCCGGCGCCATTAGGGCCAAGAAATCCAACCATCTCACCGGGGGCAATCGTGAAATCAATGCCATCCACGGCCTTCACCGTCTCGTAGCGCCGGCGCACAAACGCTCGCAGCGAGCCGGCTAAGCCGGCCTCTTTGCGATGCACTTGGTAGTATTTACGCAGGCCACGCACTTCGATTGACATAATATTCTCGCTTATCAAACATCTGTTACCAACCGCGGGTCACTTCTAAAAACCGTTCCGCCACCCGCATCCAGTCGAAACGGGCGACATACGCGCGACCAAACGCGCCGTACCGCCGGCGCAGCGCCGGATCGCTCAGCAGCGTAGTCAATGCCGCAGCCAGTGCCGGCACATCGCCGGGCTGCACCAGCAGACCGGCCTCACCGTGCGGCACAACTTCGGGAATCGCGGCGGCGGTGGTAGCGACAATCGGCAAACCGGCGGCCATCGCTTCGAGAAAAACGATGCCAAACCCTTCTTGCACGCTGGGCAGGCAGAAGAGATCGGCGCGGTAATACCACGCCTTCACCTCTTCATCATCAGGCAGCGCGCCGAGCAATTTGCACGAAGTTCCTAATTCCAGCTCGGCGGCCAGCGCGCGTAGGTTAGGATGTTCCGGCCCATCGCCGATAATCACCAGCTCGGCGGCGGGCAGGCTCTGCCGCACCTGCGCAAAAGCGCGGATCAGATCGGCAATATGTTTGCGCGGATACTGGCGGGCCACGCATAAGATGGTCTGGCCCGCGCCACGGGATGCCGGCGGCGGCCATGCCGCCAGATCGATTCCTTCCGGCACGAGCCGGATGCGTTCTACCGGCACGCCATAATGGTGATGAATACTGCGCCGGCAATAGTCGCTGGTAGTAATCACTAATGGCGCGCGGCGGGCGTTTATCCGCTCAAGCCGCGAGAGTAACCAGAGCAAACGGCGGATATTGCCGCGCTCGTGTTGCAACTCTTCGGCGATCACGCCCTTAACGCTGCACACATACGGTGTGGTGACACGCCCGGCTACCAGCACGCCATCAATATCCACACCGACAATCAGATCGTAGGGCAATGCGCGCAGCAGTGCCGGAACGTACAAGTTAAACAGGAGCCGGCGCAGGGTAAGGTTAGGCGGCCACGCCGTCAAGGGGGCAATGCGAGCCACGTGATGGCCATGGGCGCGCAGCGCGCGGCCCAACCCGCCAATCGCGGCGGCGGTGCCGCTGCCTTCGGCCACGTGCTGGAGCCACGAATCGAGAAAGGCGATGCGCATGGGGTCTCCGGGTGCAATAACGATACCTTTTCTATCATAATCGAAAGTGGTGGAATTGTTTGACGCAACACAAGTATGGATTTGAAAGACCTCCTACCACTGTATAGTTTGGGGCTGATCAGTCCTGCATAATTGACCTGCGTTGACCAAAGTAGTTGGCCCAGTGCTGGTTGCCTCAAAGATGCACTCACTCGTTATCAACGGCAGCGCTTACAGGCTGCACCGCAGGCAACACTCGTAGATTCACCATAGCAGCCGGTTGGGCAACCGGTTCTGGTGACGACAGCATCCAAGGGATTGACAAACCGCTCCCTTTGATATATATTTCATTCAATGAATGAATAAATTCAAGAGAGCGCCCTATGACTCCTATGAAGAGTGACCGCACCCTGATGAAGCAGAGCAACCAGCAGCTCGTATTGCAACTGATACAGGGTCGCGGCCCTATTTCGCGCAAAGAGATTGCCCAGCTTACCGGCCTTAGCCCGGCAGCAGTATCTGGCATTACGGCTGAGCTGATCGAGCGTGGATTGGTGCAAGAGGTAGGTGAAGCCGAAACTGAGGGGCGTGCCGGACGGCGGGCAGTATTGTTGCAATTGAATGCGCGCGCCGGCTATGTTGTCGGGGTGAAATTCTCGATCCGAGCGATTGACGCCGTATTAACCGATCTTGACGCGAATGTCCTCTACGCCGTCAGCCTGCCTTTTGCGTTTGCTGAGCGAGCGCGCCAAAGCGCTGCCAATACTGTGCCCGACGAAGTTGTAGCGGTAACGGTGCAGACGATCGAACGATTACTCGCCGAAGCTGCAATTGATCCGGCAAAGCTTGTTGGGATTGGTGTAGCGATCAATGGAATTGTTGATGCTGAGGCCGGTATTTCGCGATTTGCCCCCCATTTTGGCTGGCGCGATGCGCCACTGGCCGCGCCGCTAGCTGCGCGCTTCAACATTCCGGTCTATTTAGAAAACGATGCGCGCGCGCTGGCCATTGCCGAGCAATGGTTTGGCGTTGGGCGTGACATTGATACCTTTCTAGTTGTTGCAGTCGGTTACGGTATTGGCGGTGGATTTGTTGTGAATGGGAAATTACATCGCGGCGCGTTAGGTGGCGCCGGCGAGTTTGGCCATTTGCCATTGCTGCCGGGCGGTCCCATTTGCTCGTGCGGTAAACCCGGTTGCCTAGAGGCGTTGGCTGCCGAACCGGCCATTATCCGGCAGGCGCAAGCATTGGTGCAATCTGGCGCCGGTGGCATGCTCGGTCAGTTGCCGGCGTTGACACCGGAACAGATTGCGCAGGCCGCGGCGTCTGGCGATGAGACAGCTCGTCGGGTGTTGAGTGAAGCAGGCGCTTGGTTGGGGATTGGCCTAGCAGGCTTAGTAAACGTGTTGAATCCCAAATTGATCGTCATTACCGGTGAAGCAGTGCATTGGGGGCACTGGTATTTTGCAGAAATGGAGGCGCAACTACGAGCGCGCGCGTTCGATGGGCTGGCCGACGTGGTGCAAATTGTGCATGAGCCGGGCGGAAATGATCTCTGGGCGCGCGGCGCTGCTTGTGTAGTGTTGGGTGAACTATTTGGCGCAACACCACGCACAGAAGCTGAAGCAATTCGTATTTCCTTCCCCTTAGCTTAAATCTGGCGCTACGCGCGTCGTTGGTAAAGCCTGCCGTGAGGTAGGTAGGAACCGTGTTGTCTGCAACTGGCAAGTGAGGAGGTGTTCTTCCGCCAAAGGTGTCGGAAACCGGAGCTAGGATTCGTCCGATGATGAGCCGATCAGGTAACTATTACTGCAAGGAGATGATCTATGTTGATGCGCAGGGTATCAATGGTGATCGCCGTCACGCTGGTTGTGATAATGCTTGCCGCTTGTGGCGCACCGGCTGCTGCGCCAGCGCCCACCACCGCTCCGGCTCCTGCAGCCACCACCGCGCCGGCTACCGGCAGCGCAACACCATCAGGCGCGCTCAAGTTTTTGTCGGTGCAGGCTGAGAACGAAGGGTATACCAAGATCGTCAATCTGCTTACGGCAGAGTTTACCGCAGCTAATCCGGGGGTGAAGTACGAATTCGAGCAAGCGCCGCAGACCGATCTCGAACAAAAATTGCAACTACTGGCCAGCAGCAACAGCTTACCACTGATGTTTCCATCGGCGGCGACCGGCACGTTGATCGAAATGTACCGCAACGGCTTCGTGCTCGATATTGAGGCTACATTCACCGAGTTGGGCATTGTCGACAAGCTTAATCCGGTCGCTTTGTCACTGGTGCGCAATCTTGGCAACGGCACTGCACTCGGCATTCCGATGGAGCTAAACATCGAAGGCTTCTGGTACAACAAAAAAATCTTTGCTGAACAGGGCATTGCAGTGCCACAGACGTGGGAAGAACTCGTGGCCGCTGCTGAAAAATTACACGCTGCCGGCATTCAGCCCTTTGCCGCTTCGGGCGAACAGGGCTGGCCACTGACGCGCCTAATCGGTCTCTATGCACAGCGCAAATATGGCCCTGATGCGCTCGAACGGGTCGCTGCCGGCGAGCTGAAGCTGACCGATCCCGGTTTTATCGAGGCGGCACAGGCAGTGCAAGATCTTGGCCTGAAGGGATATTTCGGGCCGGGTGTGGTAACGATTGATTATGCCACGGCGGTGGATCTGTTCGTCCAAGGTCGCGCGGCTATGTTCTATATGGGAAGCTGGGAGTTGCGCACCTTTAATGACCCGACTCGCAATCTGATCGGCGCCGAACAAATCGGTTTCTTCAATTTCCCAACTGTGCCCGGTGGCGCCGGCTCGCTCAATGACTGGCCGATGAATGCCGGTTTGACCGTCTCGTTGGGCAGGGCCGCCTACGAAGCCAACAAGCCGCTGGCTGATGCATGGCTGACCTATGTCTTCGAGCGATACGGCGATCGCTCAATGAGCGAATTGGGTGCGATCACTGGTTTCAAGGTCGAGAATATGCCGGCCAATACTCCGCAATTGACCCAAATGGTGCAAAGCCAGATCGACGCCGCGCAAACACCGATGCTCTGGTTTGAAGCTCGCTTCGACTCTGCCGCTACTGTCTTGTCGCAGCGCAATGCCCAATTGCTCATCACCGGCGATATGAGCGCCGAAGAGTTTATGCGCGCGTTACAGGCCGAGCTTGACAATTAACTCGGTGGTGGCGAGCAGCCGCTCGCCGCTAGCGCGGCTGCTCGCCCTTGCCAAGGAGAACACCCATGGAACGGGTACTACGCGACCGCACTGCTGCGGTTATCTTTCTGGGGCCGGCGCTGGTCATCTATGTCTGCATCTTGCTCATTCCAATCGGCTGGTCAATTGGGTATACCTTTTTTAGCGGATCACCAATCAGCGGCTTCACCTTTGCCGGTTTCCAAAACTATGCCACGCTCGTCCAAGATCGCCGTTTCTGGGATGCTTTCTGGTTTAGCACCCGCTATGCAATCTTTGTGACCGGCGGCCAAATTGGGTTAGGTCTGGCGCTGGCGCTGTTCTACCATTTTTATCTCAAGCGCTCATCGGCGCTCATCCGTACCCTAGTCTTCTTTCCGGTCGTCCTGCCAACGGTCGCTGTAGCCGCGATCTTTCAAAAATTGTTTGCCATTGCGCCGCAATACGGGGTAGTCAACGCCGTATTTGATCTGATCGGGCTGCACAGTTTGGTGCAACCGTGGTTGGGGCGAGGGCAGACGGCGTTTTGGGTGCTGGTGATAATGGATGTTTGGCGAGCTATGGGATTTTATGCCGTGATCCTGTATGCCGGGCTGATAGAAATCCCTGCTGAAACCATCGAAGCGGCGCGGCTCGATGGCGCTTCCGGTTGGGCGCTGGCCCAATTAGTGATCCTGCCACTCTTGATGCCCATTACCATCTCGGCTTTGATCTTTAGCCTTAATGGCACGCTTAAGGTTTTCGATTCGGTTGTTGCCCTGACTGGCGGAGGTCCCGGCAATGCTACCACACCGCTCACGTTATATATGTATCGGGCAGCATTCACCAACAACGCATATGGTTATGGCAGCACCATCGCAGTGATGCTGACGCTCTACTGCCTCATCGTGTCGTTGCTGGCTTACCGGTTTGCCCGGCGCGATGTATAAAGGAGGAACCACGATGGCAACAACGTTGCGCCGCTCAGCGCAGGCCGCTACCCACCTACGCCAGCGTCTACATCCCAGACGAATCGCTGCCGGCCTTATTGTTGGCCTACTGCTCATCATTCAACTCTATCCGCTGATTTGGTTGTTGCTCTCATCATTTAAAGGACCAACTGAATTTAATTTACGCCCAATCTATGCCCTCCCGGAAGGATTCTACTGGCAAAACTATCTCGATGCATGGACGCGCGGGCGGCTGAATATTTACTACCTGAATAGCATACTAGTGACGTTTCCAGCATTGTTGTTGATTATCGCCACCGGTCTCGGCGCGGCGTTCGCGATCGAGATCATGCGCTGGCGTGGGCGTAATCTGGTCTTACTCACCTTTCTCGCCGGGATTATGGTACCGCTGCAAATTGTGTTGCTACCGCTCTTTTCAGCGTATTATCAGTTGCAATTGCTGAATAACCATCTGGCTTTAATTCTGACCTATACTGCTTTTGGTTTGCCGCTGACTATTTTTCTGTTCACTGGCTACCTCAAACCAATCCCGCGCGAGGTGATCGAAGCCGCGATTGTCGATGGCGCGAATATCTATCAGGTCTTTGCGCGGATCGTTTTGCCAATGATGGCAAACGCGATTGTAACCGTCGGATTGGTGCAATTTTTCTTTATCTGGAATGATCTCATCCTGTCGATGACCTTTATCAACGATGTCTCGATGCGCACTATTCAAACCGGTTTGCTCAACTTTGTTGGCCAGTATGGCCAACGCGAATGGGGTCCGACCTTTGCCGCAATTGCCTCATCGGTGATCCCAATTCTGATCATCTATCTGGCGCTCAATAACCTGATCATTCGAGGTCTCACCGCCGGATCGGTGAAGGGTTGAGGGGATTTGCGGATTTGTACAGGAACAACAATGGAGATTTCACCACAGGATTTTAGCGAGATTCGCTGGCGTGGACATTGGATTTGGGCGCCTGAAGAGCCAATTGAACCACGTGGATTTTGGACAGAGGGGATTAACCCGGCTAACCGCGAAGCGCATGTGCTATTTCGCAAGACCATCGTGCTTGAGAGCGTACCGAGCCGGGTACCGGCCCGAGTGACAGCCGATTCGCGCTACGTGTTGTATGTCAATGGTCATGAGTTGATGCGTGGGCCAATTCGTAGCCAGCCACGCCGCCTCTTTTACGATTTGGTTGACTTGGCGCCAGCGCTGCGCCCCGGTCTCAATGTATTGGCTGTCTATGTCAAATATTACGGACGTGCCCAGTCATTCTGGATGCCGGCAGTGCCCAATAATACGCTTGGCCGGCGCGGTATGTTGGTCTTCGAGGCCAACCTTGGCCGGGCCGGCTGGATCGTTAGTGATGAGAGTTGGCGCGCCTACAAAGCAGATGCTTGGTCTGATGAAGGACGAGCCGGATTGAGCCACGGTGACGGGGTTCCGGTGGAGGTATTTGATGCCCGCCGCTTGCCGGCAAATTGGCGTGAACCAAGCTTCGATGATCGGGCATGGGGCGCAGCCCAAGTGGTTCGAGCGATGCACATTGGCGGTTTTGCCCGCAGCCAGCCGCCTACCGATCCGTATGGCCCGCTCTGGCCACGGCCAATTGCGCCCTTGACAGGAGCGTTGCGATCGCCAGCCCGGCTGACAATGGCCGTGTTAGACGGTATGGTTGATCAGACCTTGCCTAGCCCGATTGCTCGCGTGCGCGCGTCGTGCCACTTGCCGATCGTTGCTGCGCGCGCCGATATGACGCTGCCGCTTACCCTAAACATCCCATCTGCCGGCGCTATGCGAATAACATTCGATATGGGCCGGATCGTTTCTGGTCTCACTACCTTTTCATTGCGCGCGCCAGCCGGAACTGTGATCGATGTTTCGTATACAGAAGAACCCTTACGCGCCGATGTCAGCATGGATAAGATGAGCGCCGGGATGCGCTATATTGCCCGCGGCGAGCATGATGAATTTGAGGCATTTGAGTCAAACGGTTTTCGTTATGCGCATGTATTAGTGCATCAGACTACTGAGCCGGTTACACTGACCCGATTTGGCGTGCGCGAGCTACTCTACCCATGGGTAGAGGGAGCCGATTTCTGCTGTGATGATGATGCAATCAACGCCATCTACCAAGCCGGACGGCGCACAGTCGCCCTCTGCTCGCACGACACTTTCATCGATTGTCCCACCCGTGAACAACGGGCATGGGTCGGCGACGGAGTGGTGCATCAGATGGTGCATCTGGCTACCAATTGTGATTGGCGTCTGGCACGCCATTTTCTAGTGGCCAGTAACGCCCCGCGCTACGATGGCATCTTGCCAATGACCATTGCTGGTGATCTGGAGGCCAGCGGTATCTATACCATTCCCGACTGGTCACTGCACTGGATTCATGCGCTTTACAATCTCTATTGGTTTACCGGTGATCGAGAATTAATTGCCGATCTTTTACCGACTGCCCGCCGGATTTTAGCTTGGTTTGCACCGTACCAAACCCAGATCGGCGTGTTAAAGGATGTGCCGGAATGGACGCTCGTTGATTGGGCAGCGGTATCAAATGAAGATTGCAGTGCGTCGCTGACTGCGCTTTGGGCGCGTGGATTGCGCGAGTTTGCCGAGATGGCTGGCTGGCTCGAAGAGTATGCTAGCCGGCGTTGGGCCGAAGATCTTTACCGGCGGGTTATGGCCGGCTTCGAGGTCTTCTGGGACGAAGCGCGTGGCTCGTATGTTGATCATATCGTCAATGGCGAGCAACGCCCCGAAATGAGCCAGATTCCCGGTGCGGCGGCTATTGTCGCTGGCCTTGCCCCCCGCGAACGGCATGCGCGCATTATCCGTGCCATTACCGATCCCCAGCGCGTAGTCGTGCGTTCGTGGTTGGGCAATGGTCGCGGCGAACAGTCGATGGAACGCTGGCAAGCGCAGGTGCAGCGTGGGCAGTATGAAATTACGTGGGATGTAGAACGTGAGGTCGTCAAGGCCGAACCATTTATGAGTTACCTCGTCCACGATGCGGTTGCGCAGGCCGGCTTTGCCGATCTGCTGCCTACCCTCTACCGTGCATGGAGCCAGTTTCTAGTTGATGGATACGACACGATTGGTGAATGCTGGGATTTCGGCACTCACGTCCATGGCTGGAGTTGCACACCTACGCGCGATCTGATCTTTTATACCCTTGGCGTCTACCCGGCAATGCCGGGCTATACCGTTGCCCGGGTTGCTCCGCGGCCCGGTCCGCTTAAGTGGCTGCGCGGCAATGTGCCGACGCCACATGGTCTGTTGGCGGTCACTGTCACGCCGGAAACCGTTACCATCGAGTCGCCGATCCCGGTTGTCCTCGATCTTCCCGGCCAAGCGCCACGCCAACTTACCGCCGGACGCCATACGGTTGCGCGGTAGCAAGCTCGTTTCTTGGGATTGGCCGGGCGGCCTTGGATATTTAGTGGTAGATCAAGCTCAGCCCTTCTCGCCAAGACATACGTGGGGAGAGGGGCTGAAGATACGGCTTAGTAACAATTCCCGGCCACAATAGTGTGCCTATTCTCTACAAGCAAGAACTTGAGGGCACTATGCACCACTGGTATGACGATCCCGTTGTCGAGGCCAAGGTTGAGGCACTCATCAAGCGTCTATCGCTTGCTGAAAAGATCGATTTAGTTTCTGGCAAGAACGACATCGCCGCCTGCCCTGATCGCGCCATTGCGTCGCCGCCCCCATACCCGCTATTGGCACTGGCTGATGGGCCAGCCGGAGTGCGGATGAATACACCGGCAATTAATGATGGCAAGGCAACGGCTTGGCCGGCGCCGATTGCCATTGCTGCGAGTTGGGATGAAGCATTGGCCCGACTCTACGGCGACCGGCTAGGAGCCGAATTCGCTGCTACTGGCCACAATGTGATGCTTGGTCCAGCCGTAGACATTGCCCGTGTTCCGCTTGGAGGGCGCATCTTTGAGTCATTTGGCGAAGATCCACTCTTGCAAGCGCGGATGGTGGCTGCCGAGATTCCGGCTATTCAGGCTCATCGCGTGCAGGCTTGTATCAAGCACTATATTGCCAACAATCAGGAATTTGAACGCAATACGATTGATGTTCAGATTGACAATCGCACTCTGCACGAGATCTATCTCCTGCCATTTGCTGCTGCCGTGAAAGCCGGCGTGTGCGCGGTGATGGGTTCGTACAATCGGGTCAACGGCATATATGCTTGCGGCAATGCTTGGTTGCTCACCGATATTTTGCGTCGCGAACTCGGTTTTCGCGGTTGGGTCATTAGCGATTATCTCGCTACACCCGATACTGTGATGGCAGCAAATGCTGGTTTAGACTGGGAATTGGGACCGCGCCATTGGGGCGATCAGTTACTAGCAGCAGTTCAGAGCGGCGCCGTGAGCATCGAACGGCTTGATGAGATGGTACGCCGAATTTTGCGTCCAGCTATTGGTCTGGGCCTCGATGAACATCCACCGCAGATTACGGCGCTGCCAACCATTGAGCATGGTGAACTAGCGCGCGAGATGGCCGAACGCTGTATGGTCTTGCTGAAGAACGAACGGCAGACCCTGCCTTTGGAACGAACTCAAATCCGTTCACTTGCGGTATTTGGCCCCGACGCCGATAGTGTAGCTGCTGCCGGCGGCGGCAGCGGTGCGGTACAGCCAACCTATGGCGTTAGCGTTGTCGAAGGTTTGCGTCGCTACCTCGGCCCTACCGTCCAGATTCACTACGCACCGGGAGTTGATCCAATTGGTCCCGGCACACTTCTGCCGGGCCTGCCACCTATTCCTTCCTGTTGGTTGCAACCAAGTGGCACTACGATTGCATCAGGCCTTCGTGCCGCCTATTGGCCTAACCGGGTTTGGGAGGGGGAACCACATAGTGAGCGGGTTGAACCCAACCTCAACTTCAATTTCGGCTTTTTTGATCTCTTTCCCGGCGCAAGCCCGGCTACCCCCGGCGCGCCGGCTCGTCCAGATGGCTTGCCCGCCGAATTTTCAGCTCGTTGGGATGGGTATCTGATAGTTCCCGTTGATGGAGAATACCGGCTGCAATTAAGCTGTTATGGCACAGCCCGGCTCTGGCTTGATGGTGAAGCACTGATTGATACTGATGCCATGTTTGGTGAACCGGCCGGCTTGACAACGCTTTACACTGCTTCTGTCACTCTACGCGGCGGTTCGCGACTTAGGTTACAGGTTGCATATCAGTCGCTGCCGCATCAACACACTTTTGGCTTTGCCGAAGCACGGTTACGATTAGGCTGGCTTCCCCCGCCAGAGGTCATCGATCCACCCATCCGTGCCGCTGCCGAATTGGCGCAATCCTGTGATGCAGCCATCGTCGTAGCCCGCACCTTTGAAGGTGAGCAGATGGATCGGCCCGATCTCTCGCTCCCGAACGGGCAAGATCGTCTGATCCGCGCAGTTGCCGCGGCCAATCCACGCACGGTGGTCGTCTTGATGAATGGTGGGCCAGTGGCTACTGCAGCATGGGAAGAGCATGTACCGGCCATCTTGGAGGCTTGGTTCGCCGGCCAAGAGCAGGGGCGGGCCGTGGCTCGCATACTCTTTGGCGAAGTCAATCCAGCGGGCAAATTGCCGCTAACCTTCCCGCGAGATCTTGCTGACACACCCGTTGCCACCGCGCAACAGTACCCCGGTGTTGAGGGGGTTGTCTCCTACTCCGAAGGTTTGTTGGTTGGCTACCGTGGTTATGACCAGCTTGGTCTCACACCACAATATCCGTTTGGGCATGGTTTGTCATACACCACATTTGCCTATTCCAAACTGCGGATTGATCGATCTGCAGAGGATATCAATATCTGCTTTACCATTACCAATACCGGCCAACGGCGTGGCGCAGAGGTAGCGCAAGTGTATGCAAGCCTGCCGGTTGCGCTAGGCGAACCGCCACGCCGTCTCGTGGGTTGGGCGCGGGTTGAACTCGATCCGGGTGAGCAACGAGAAGTGACTGTGAACCTTGTGCTGCACCCTCCAGCCAGCCCATTGAGCTATTGGGATGATGCACAAGGTACATGGTTGACAGCAAGCGGTATGTACACCTTTTGGATCGGCGCATCATCGCGCGATCTGCGCCTACAAGGCTGCATAACACTCTAATGTAGCCCTCACCCATGACACACTGCATAGACGCGCTATTTCGCAATAGCGTGTCTATAGTGCTTTTACATCTGGCCATCTTTTGCTACAATGCTGCACAACATAGTCGCTCTTCACGCCTTCCCATTCACAGCACCTGCCTATGCCTGCCAAATTCGCTGTCTTGATGCGCGCCGCGTGGGCTGACGCCCTCGCCTACCGCGCCCAACTCTTCATTTGGGTTATCACCGGCATGCTGCCGCTGATCATGCTGGCCGTCTGGCGCACCTTAGCTGGCGATGGCGTTATTGGCGGCTACGCCAGCGATGATTTCGTTGCCTATTTCGTCGGCGCACTTTGCATTCGCCAATTGACCGGGGTCTGGATTATCTGGGATATGGAGCGCGAGATCCGCTTGGGAGAACTGTCGCCGCACCTGTTGCGTCCGGTGCATCCGCTCTGGCGCTATCTGGCGATGGCGTTGGCCGATAAACCGCTCCGCCTGCTGATGGTAGCGCCGATCGCCCTGATCGCCGCCCTGATTGCTCCCGGCGCTATTCCCCAGCCCGATCCGCTCAGTTGGGCAGTCTTACCGCTGGCGATCGCGCTCGCCTTCACCGTCTATTTTCTCAACCAGTGCTGTATCGGCACGCTCAGCTTTTGGTGGACGCAGGTGCTGGCGTTGCAAGATTTCTGGTTTGGCGTCTATGCCTTCAGCAGCGGCTATCTCATCCCGCTCGACCTCTTGCCGCCGCCGGTCACGGCAGTGCTGGCGTGGCTGCCATTCCGCGCGATGCTGGCCTTCCCATTAGAACTGTTGTTAGGCCGGCTCGATCCGGCAGCGATCGCTTGGGGGTTAGCCCACCAACTCGGTTGGGCCGTGCTGTTGGGATTGCTGCTGCGCTGGCTCTGGCGCAACGGCGTCTATCGCTACAGCGCAGTCGGCGCGTAGAGGCCGCTGCCCGCTGTGGTGACACGCTACCTCTCGCTAGCCAACAGCGCCCTTGCCCCGGTCACGGTGAATTGGCGTGTGGCTATTCAAGAATGGTTTCGCTTCACCTTGACGCGCCGCCCGCTTCGCGCTACCATGGCAACTAATATCGAAAAGCGCCGACGAGGACGAGTAACCTTGCTCCGGCCACAGGGAGGGCGCGTCGCGACTGAGAGCGCGCCCGGCGATGGGCTTGGCGAAAACCCCCTCTGAGCGGCTCCCGGAACGCCACACGCTAGTATGGGAGCACGGGATTCGCCCGTTATCGCGAGCAATGAGGCGCAATGCCATTTGCTGCATTGCGTAAACACAGGGTGGAACCACGAAGCAGCTCTTCGTCCCCGTGCGGGCGGAGAGCTGTTTGAGTTAGCGAGAGGCAAGGGCTGCGGTTTTTTTTGCTGCGTTTAAAATGGCTGATAGGAACCCACGCAGCGCCCCGCGCCCTTATCGGGTGTAACCTATTGTGTCTTTTGGTTGCGATTTCACCCTAGCGGGCCGGGGGTGAGAGCCGCTGCCACGAAGAATAAGGAGTTGATATGCGTTCTTCCGCGCGCCGGTTACCGGCGCGACGCCGTGAGCCAAGCGGGTGCGCCAGCCAGTTGATCCGCCTTAGTGTGGGGCTACTAGTCATCGTTGCACTCTATCTGCTCTTAGCCCGTCCACAGCTTAGCGCTGCGCTTGGTCGCGGCATTGCCGATCTGATCGCGCCGTCGCCGGCTACTGCTGAAGCGCCACTGCCAGAACTGATTGCCGCCTTGCCTACCGGCGAAGTGACCGTCAGCGAAGCCGAGATCAACGGCTATCTTGCCGGGATCGAGCAGGCACTGCCGGTCGAAGCTGCCAGTGTGCGCTTGATCGCCAATCGCGCAATCATCACCGTGCGCGCCTATGGCATGACGAGTGTAGCTAGCAGTGGCATAACCGTGCGCGATGGTCGCGTTGTGCCGGTTGATCCACAGATCGAAGGGCCATTGGCAGCGTTGGTCTCGGCCAGCGATCTGAGCGCTGCGCTTAACGAACGGCTCAATGCCGAATTGCTCCGGCAAGGTCGCCAAGTTGTTGCGGCGCGGATTGATGATGGTATACTCACGATTGTGTTGAGATAAAGGAGTGTAAATCATGCCGGTCGATCCCAAGAGCGATCCCTACTATCGCCTACGCCATTCACTGGCCCACGTCATGGCGCAGGCGGTGCTCGAACTCTTCCCTGATGCCAAAATTGCCATTGGGCCGCCAATTGAAAATGGCTTTTACTACGACTTCGACCTGCCGCGCCCGCTGACGCCGGAAGACCTGAGCGAGATCGAGCAGCGGATGAAGCGGATTATCGCTGGCAATCATCCATTTATTTACCGTGAGGTCAGCGCCGAAGAGGCCCGCCAGCTTTTTGCCAACCAGCCCTACAAGCTTGAATTGATCGAAGGGCTGGCGAAAGGGCTTGATGAGTATGGCGAGACGCACCACGGCGATACGGTTATCTCGACCTACCGGCAAGATACGTTTGAAGATCTGTGCCGCGGGCCGCACCTCAACCACACCGGCGAGATTAATCCCGAAGCGTTTAAGCTCACGAGCATTGCCGGCGCGTACTGGCGCGGCGATGAGAAGAATCGCCAGTTGCAGCGCATCTATGGCACCGGCTGGAATACGAAAGAGGAGCTAGAAGCTTATCTGCACCGGTTGGAAGAGGCGCGCAAGCGTGACCATCGCCGCTTAGGCAAGGAGTTAGGCCTGTTCTTCTTCTCGGATGACATTGGCCCCGGTCTGCCCATCTTTACGCCCAAAGGCGAGATCATTCGCCACGAAATGGAGAAGTTCGTGCGCGAGGTGCAGACGCGCTACGGCTATCAGCACGTCTGGACGGGCAACGTGGTCAAGGAGCAGCTTTATCGCAAGTCGGGCCACTACGACAACTATCGCGATAGCATGTTCCCGCCGATGGTCGAGAGCGAGGATCTGGTCTTCCGGCTGAAGCCGATGAACTGCCCCAGCCACATGACGCTCTACAACCAGCTTGGCGTGATCAGTTACCGCGATCTGCCGCTGCGCTTTGCCGAGTTTGCCACGCTCTACCGCTACGAAGATAGTGGTGCGTTGAGCGGCCTGACGCGAGTGCGGGCCTTGACCCAAGATGATTGCCACATCTTCTGCCGGCCCGATCAGATCCAAGAGGAATTTAGCCTTGCCTTGCAGGTAATCCGCGAGGTGTTGGGAACCTACAAATTCACCGATTACAAGGTGCGCTTGTCGTTGCGCGGCAAAGAAGGTAAGTACGTGCAAGACGACGAGAAGTGGGAGCAAGCAACCGCAGCCTTGCGCGCGGCACTCGAAGCCAATGGCGTCGAATATTTTGAGGCCGAGGGTGAAGCAGCTTTCTATGGCCCGAAGGCTGACTTTTTGGCCCGCGACGTGCTGGGGCGCGAGTGGCAATTGAGCACGATCCAAGTAGACTTCATCCAGCCGGCTCGGTTGGGCTGCGAGTACATCGGTGAAGATGACAAGCCCCACACGCCGGTCGTCTTGCACCGCGCGGTCACCGGCACCACCGAGCGATTTATGGGGGTCTTAATCGAGCACTACGGCGGTGCGTTCCCGCTTTGGCTGGCGCCGGTGCAGGCCGTCGTCATCCCCATTACCGACAAGCAAATGGAATATGCCCGGCAAGTGCGCCAGCGCCTCTTTGCTGCTGGTTTGCGGGTTGAGCTTGACGACAATCGCGACCGCATGCAGGGCAAGATCCGGCGCGCTCAGTTGCAGAAGATACCTTATATGCTTATAATCGGCGCTAGAGAGGAGGCCGCTGATGCTGTCGCTGTCCGCACTCGCGCCGGTGAAGACCTCGGCGCGATGCCGGTAGACGCATTCTTGGCCCGCGCCCTTGAAGAGATTCGCACGCGCAGTTGACGAATGCAGCTCGCCCATCGTTTGCCGGTTCGGTTTGGCTCACGAGCGAGCAATTCACCTCTCTCCCCGTTTGTGGGGAGAGAGGTAGGGAGAGCGGGTACGCTGAACACCCGCTCTCCCCAAAGGTTCTGCCCAATCCTGACAAGTTGAGGAGCACCCAATGACTGTTGAGCACGACGCGATTGCCGAGGTAGCGCGCCGCTTCGCCGAGTCGATCCATGCCGAACGCACCGCCACCCTCGAGGCGCTAGCCGCCGAGCGTGAAGCTGCCCAGCGTTTGCTGGCCGCATTGCGCCGCGAACACGAACGCCAAACCGCTTCGGCAGTCGGCGCGTTTGTGGCCGGTCTGCTGATCGGCGCGGCCGTAGGCGTCGCCGCAGTGGCGCTGCTTA
>JANWYE010000004.1 GCA_025057175.1 Chloroflexus sp.
AAGCCGGCTCATGCGTTGGGGGCGAGCAGCTAGTGCGACAAAACCAACCAGCGCCACGATGAATAAGGCGCTAAATCCGATGACAAGAGCGCGAAACGCGGCTGGAAGCGGCGCAAAAGGCAACGTGACCGCGACGAAGAGGAGCATGACCAGCCCATCGAATAATCGTTCGAGCACCACAGTCGCTAGCGAAGCGCTCATCGCAATGCCGCAGTTACGGCGCAGCACATAGCTGCGCAACACCTCTCCGGCGCGCGCCGGGTAGACATTATTACCCATATAGCCGATCACTACGATCGGGAAGAGGTTGCGCAGCGGCACTGGCGCAATGTGGTTGAGCATTGACTGCCAGCGCCATGCCCGCACCCAAACAGTCGCAAAATAGACGGCGATACCCGGCAGCAGCCACCAATAATTCGCCTCGCGCAGCGCTGCCCAAAAATGGGCCAAATCGAGGCCATACAGGGCAACCCCAAGGAAGATCGCGCTAATGATTAAACCAATCCATAATTTCCAATAACGCACAAAAATCCCCTCATCCTGTACGGGCACAGCGCTGCTATGCCCACCTCAGGGAACCGCACTGCTTTGCACATATCAGGGCATAGTACAATAGGGCTGCATACCGTGCCGCCCGCTTCGGGAAAGAATACACCAATGACCAAACCAACTCATAACTACCAATAACGCCTCCCGTACAGGCACAGCGTGCTATGCCCCTGACTTGCATCTTAACCTTGCTCTGGCAGCCTGTCAAAGCGGCAACACGAGCAGAGCGAATGGCAGCGGCACAAACGAATCGATCCGCACGCCGCCATATTCGCTCTGCGCGATCAGGCCAGTTGAGGAACCACCGTCGAGGTTGACAGCGATTTCAATATCGAGATCGGCGCTGGCGAGAAATTGCGACCATTCGGCAAGGCTGAAAGTAGCGCCGGGAGCGACGATCAAGAGCACACGTCCGGCGCGATCAAGCGCAATTGCGCTCCGGCGAGCACGCTGGCTGTCGTCGCTAGTATAGGCGGCTTTGTTACCCGGACGCACTAGCAACGGCCAGCCTTGGATTGCCTGCGTAAACGGCGTGCCATCGTAGGGCTGATCGGCCAGCGACCAGAGATGCGGCATGCCTTGGTCATCAATTGCAAACATGCCGCCTTGATCGACATAACTTTGGCCAATCGCCTGTTGATCGCTGATCAATAGCGCCACCGGTTCGCCACGCGCATCAAAAAAGCCGCCATTGATCGCCGCAACCGCGCCATATTGGGCTGCCCAAACGCTGAGCGCGCGCGGCGCGGCGGGGTCATAGCCAACGACGAACCGCACCTTTGTGGGATCAACTCGAATCACCTGCGCTGGCACTCCCGGCGTATCGAGATGGCGCAATTCGATGCCGGCGGCCAATTGGCGCCAATCGTTGGTAGATGCCGAGGGTGTTACCGGTTGAGTGGGCATAAGGGTCGGCACGCCAGCTGGAACGTTCATTGGCGCGGCAGCTCCGGCACAGGCGGTGAGCACGATGAGGCTAATAGAAAGTGTGAGCAGTATGCGTGGCATTGCAGTCATTCATAGCTAGGAGTAAATATTTGTTACTTTTTTCTGCCGATCCTAGTCGTATGTGGGGGCATTCTTATGTATTTTGAGAATCGTAAGTCGCTCACATCGGTATGATATATCTGTCAGTATAGGATTATTGGCTCCATTCGAGATGATCAGATGGTATAAGAATAGTTTGGACACGCCATTTTGCTTTTTCTGCTAACTTTGAAAAGCATAAGCGAACCCTAAACTCTTCATTCTTAGCGTTGCGTCCAGCCTTCCATATTGTCTCTTCTGGATTAGGGTTATACTGGTCTTGCAGCTTTCCATTAGGAACAGCAGCTACTGTGATGCTCTTAAGAGTTCGACCATCACTTGTTGTTTCTTCGTAGTTGTATTTCACAAGTAGGGTTGTTGTCAAATACTTCTCTGCACCAAAGGTGATTACTTTTGGTAAGGTTCCAGAAATTTTATACTCTTTATTACGCCGTACTTGCATAACGGTCATGGAAATTTGCGATATTTGTAATGTTGCAGTGTCCTGTGCATTCACTTTCTCTGCTTTTGAATCCACAAAAAGAGCCTGCTTGATCGCATAGTCCGGTAGGAATAAGTAACAGGCTTGCTTGTAATCCACCTTACCAAACAGACGACGATCAATTCTAGGCATGCCTAATCGATCAAGAGCCTCTCGTGTGATATCTTCACCAATATCTGAGACGAGATCGGTTTCTTCACGAAATATCTCAAGCGCAGTTACCCTGTAGTCAAAGATGGCTTGCGTCACCAGTCGCAGAGTTGCTTTCTCAATGTCTTCGATCTGGTTTGGTGTAAGTCCTTCGGGATCGAGGATCATTGTTGCCTCTCTATGATAGCTTTTTCGACTGCGACCCTTTGTTGAGCTATACGTACATATTTTTCTAAGATTTCTATCCCAAGATATTGTCTCTGTTCACGGATGGCAGCGACTGCGGTTGTGCCGCTTCCCATAAAGCAGTCGAGCACAATGTCGCCGGGGTCAGTAAGCAGGCGAATGACTCTCGTGGGTAGTTCTATAGGAAACTTAGCTTCGTGATCATCATTTACTCTTACGGAGGGAAAATACCACACTCCTCTAGAACCCCAATCCTTCCATTCATCCGCTGAAAGTCTTTTTCTGTCAAACTTGGTAATACCTGGTTTCCAAAAGAAGTACAGGTACTCAAACTCATCGACCGACCGGTAAGAGAGATTTGCCCACCGCGAGTTCTCCCAAGCAGCATCCTTTACCCAGATTCGCCGATCGTACAGGTAAAATCCAGCGTGTAACGCCCACTCTTCTACAAGACCTCCAACAATTTTGACTCTTGTTTGCGGCTCGTACTTTCCACCTCGTATATTGTTTCCATTAAGGCGGCGATCTATAGTCTGTTCACTACACCCAAGGAGTTTAGCTAGCTGGTAACGATTGTAATCAGGATGTTCAGCCATCGCTTTCAAGATGTCCTCTCGTGTAACAGGTGATCGTTTCCTTGTCACTGCTTCGGCTTGAATACGGGGCATCGAAGGATCTTTGAAGACAAGAATATCAGCTATGTTGATAACCAAGAATCCTCCTGGCTTAATAATTGGAAAGTGGAGTCGGATGACCGTTTTGAGAAGATCCTGCCAATCTTCAAACGATAAGTGCGCCTCGTACTCTTTGCCAACGAAATATGGTGGTGACCATACACTCAAGGCGATGCTGTTGGGTTGTATCTGTGGCAGAAGAACTCTTGCATCTCCTAAGTAAATCTGATTAGGAAGTAGATATTGAGAATGGTTCTTTCCATGATTATCAGCATAGATTTCTCTGAATTTATCTTGCAAGCTTTTAGGCAGACGATCTATCCTGATGTTAATTTCATCCGTCATATTACTTATGACTCTCCTTCGATATAATCGACAACTGCTCTTGTGTCACTGTCAGCCCAACTGGTGATACCCAGACCGATAGTACAACAACGGTCTGCCACCGAAGACGCGCGCATCAACCACCTCGCCGACAAAGATGGTGTGGTCGCCGCCGGGTAGGGCGCTATGCAGCTGGCACTCGATCTGGGCTATCACGCCGTACAGCAACGGCAAGCCACGTGGCGAGATGGTGTAGCTATGCGGAGCAAATTTCTCGCCGTCGTGCATAGCGAAGCGGCGGGAGAGATACTCTTGATCTTCGGCCAAAATATTGACCGCGAACTGGCCGGCAGCGGCGATCACATCATGGCTGGCAGCGGCATGATCAATGCAGATCAGCACCAGCGGCGGATGTAACGAGAGTGAGGCAAATGAACTCACTGTCAAGCCGGCCAGCCGACCCTCGTGAGCGGTCGTTACTACCGTGACGCCTGAGGCGAAGTGGCTCATCGTTTGGCGAAAGAGTGATTCGTCGATCATGATCGTCCTGCGTTACGGCGGGCTGCGATTGCGGCATGAATTTCAGCGCCAATGGCATGTTCAGCGCGAGCATCGTCATCGAGCAAGAGCAGTTGCGGTACGATCGGTGGTGGGCCGCCATCACGGTTGATTGCGACCATGCTGAAGTAGCCGGTGGTGCAGAGTCGCCGATCGCCAATGAGGGGATGTTCGGCGAACAGATGCACGCGCACTACCATTGAGCTGCGCCCAACGTAGATAACCCGCGAGAATGCTTCCACAATCTCGCCTTGCTCAATCGGGGTGCGAAAGTCGAGCCGTTCGGTCGAGGCAGTGACGATTGGTAGCCGGCAGAAGCGTAAGGCGGCGATTGCCGCGGCTTTGTCCATTAACGCCATCACATCACCGCCGAACATGGTGCCGTACCCGTTGGTTTGATGGGGCAAGATGATCTCGGCCATCCGTTCTTCGGCAGCCGGCTTAGCCGGACGGTTTTGCAGTTTGGTGTCATCCATAGGCGCTCGAAAAGGTAGCTAACGGCGCTCACGCGAGCGCCGTCATTGGCGATAGTGAAGGATGTGCTGTGCTGTCATGTATGCCGGTATTGTCAATGATCGGGCAGTAATCGCCCTATTATCCCATAGGCGCGATGTTTCGGGCGAGTGTCCGTTGCGTTGCCGCAGTCTATCACTGGGTTTTCAGTATGCGACATCAGAGCGACATCCGTTCGATGTTATTCGCTGAAGTGCGCAGGCTGCAAAAACTGCCACGTCCTACACGAAGAGCATACAGTTACTCGTCACTAGGCCAAACGGCGTTCGCGTCTAGCTAACCACCCCACCCCTTCGAGAGCTGGGTCTCTTCACCGGGTTTGCGTTTGGGCAAGCGATAGAGAAAGCGAACGATCTGGTCAGCGGCGACAAACATGATAATCAGCGCCTGCACAATCTTGATCACGTCAATTGACAGGCTAGCCCGCACCTGCATCAGGCGCGCGCCGGTGAGCAAGCCGCCCCACAGCAATCCCGAGAAGATAATCCCAACTGGGTTGGCGCGGGCTAGTAAGGCAACGGCAATCGCGTCGAAGCCAAGGCCGGAAAAAAAGTCAGCGCTGAGCGCGCCGCGCACCCCCGCCACTTCAATCGCGCCGGCAATGCCGGCCAGCCCGCCGGCAAAGGCCATTGCCAACACAATCGTGCGTGGCACGCTGATGCCGGCATAACGAGCAGCATTTGGGTTGGTGCCGGCGGTGCGCATCTCGAAGCCGAGGGTTGTGCGATACAGCAGCCATGCGATGACAAAGACTAGCACGATCGCCAGCGGAATGCCGAGGTGCAAGATGGTTGAGCTTCCGACCTGAATGCCGGGCAAGCGCGCCGTCTCGGCGATCAAGCGCGACCGCGCGCCAGTCGTATCCGCCGGATCGCCAAGGATGTATGGCGTCTTGCTGCGGATCAACCAATCGGTCATGCGCAACGCGATATAGTTGAGCATGATCGTATTAATCACTTCGTGAGCGCCGGTACGGGCTTTGAGAAAGCCGGCAATCGCGGCCCATGCCGCGCCGCCAAGCGCGCCGGCAATCAGCGTGGCTGGAATATGGAAGATTGCCGGCATCTGCAAGGTGGTGCCAATGACGACGGCAGCGACTGCGCCGGCATAGAGCTGCCCCTCTGCGCCAATGTTGAACAAGCCGGCTTTAAACGCGAGCGCTACGGCTAATCCGCAGATAATAAACGGTGTTGAACGCACGACTGTATCGGCGATGGCGCGCGGCGAGCCGAATGCGCCTTCCCACAAACCGATATAAGCGGCTTGCCAGTCGGCGCCGGTAATACCGATAATAAATGCGCCAACGACCAGCGCACTGAATACAGCAAGGATCGGCACTAAGATGCCTGACCAGCGATCCCATATTTGGCGGAGCGCCGAGGGGTGAACCCCCGTTTCGGTAGCTGCCTGCGCCATGCTCGTCTCCCTAATCGCGTAAATATGCGCTAACTGCGAATATGTCCGGGAATTCTGCCGATTAGCAAGTAATGCTATTTGGCAAAGAATCCGGATGCCTAAATGCACTCTACTTCAATTTCGCTCACATGTAGCGCCGTTACGCCCCTTGTCATTGCAACAGAGTGCAGCCTCGCAGTAATCGTCTGCTTGCGAGAGATTACTTTGTCACGCGACTATATGTTCCCCGCTAATGTTTGCCCTCGTGCTGTCACTACGCATATTACAGGGGCGACAACCTCGCAGTAACCCTTCCTGTGCGAAGCATCTCCTGCTGTCGCATCACCTATGAGCGGGGATAAGCCCCTATGCTTCCACCGGGGCCGTGCGATCCAGCTTGGCGCCGGCCATCAGCAGGCCCAACTCTTCGCGCGACAGTTCGCCATTTTTGACGGTGGCCACAATTTGGCCGTGGTACATCACTGCGATCCGGTCAGCGAGCGATAAGATCTCATCAAGCTCGGCTGAGACCAGCAACACTGCGACGCCTTCGTCGCGCTTTTTCACGATCTGATTATGGATAAACTCAATCGAACCGACGTCAATCCCACGGGTAGGTTGTGACGCAATCAACAGTTTGAGTTGGCGGGTAAACTCACGGGCGACGATCAGTTTTTGCTGGTTGCCGCCACTGAGCGAACTGGCCGGCACGTGAATGCTAGGGGTGCGCACATCAAACTCTGCCACCAGCCGGGCGCAATGTTCGTTGATGGCTTGATCATCGCGCACAATGCCACGGGCGAATGGCGGCAGGTAGTACAGTTCCAACACCGAATTATCGGTCAGTGGGTACGACGTGACCAACCCATCACGCTGGCGATCTTCGGGGATGTGGGCAACTCCCAATTCGCTAATTTGGCGTGGGGTAGCGTTGGTGGCATCAACGCCAGCGATCCGCACCGTGCCGGCTTCGCTTGGGCGGAGGCCGGTCAGCGCCGCGACCAGCTCGGTCTGGCCGTTGCCCTGCACGCCGGCAATGCCGAGGATTTCGCCGGCGCGCACTTCCAGATCAATGTCCTTAACGGCCAGCAGCCGGCGATCGTCGCGCACGCGCAAGCCGCGCACTTCCAGCACCGGCGCGCCGGGATGAGCCGGTTGCTTTTCAACCTTCAAAATCACCTCACGCCCGACCATCATGGCTGCCAAACTCGCCTCAGTTGCCTGCGCCGGGGTGGTCTCACCCACAACCTTGCCGCTGCGCAAGACAATGATCCGGTCGGCAACCTCTAATACTTCGCGCAGCTTGTGGGTAATGAAGATGATCGAAGTGCCTTGCGCCGTCAGCGTGCGCATCACGCGCACGAGATCGTCGGCCTCTTGCGGGGTCAGCACCGCGGTCGGTTCGTCGAGAATGAGAATGTCAGCGTTGCGGTAAAGCGCCTTGATAATCTCAACTCGCTGTTGCGCGCCGACGTCAAGATCGGCCACGAGCGCATTCGGATCGACCGGCAACCCATACTGCTCAGAGATCGCGCGGATTCGTTCGGCAGCCTGTTTGCGGTTAAGGAAAGGGCCGTTCGTCACTTCATTGCCGAGAATAATGTTCTCGGTAACGGTCATCACCGGCACGAGCTGGAAGTGTTGGTGAACCATGCCGATGCCGCGGGCAATCGACTCGTGCGGATTAGTAATGCGAATCGGCTCGCCTTTGACAAAGATTTCGCCTTCGTCTTGATGATACAACCCGTAGAGGATGTTCATCAGGGTTGACTTCCCGGCCCCATTTTCGCCAAGCAGGGCCAAGACTTCACCCTTGTACAGTTTCAGCGACACGTTGTCGTTAGCAACGACGCCGGGAAAGCGTTTGGTGATACCGCGTGCTTCGAGCACAACTTGGCGTTCTAGGCCATTTTGCGTCACAGGCGACCTCATTGCAAGCGTAGTGCGTCCATCAAACGAGCACAGCCGTCCATTGGCGCTACCGGAGATATACGGTATTGTAGCACATTCTGACCGTTTCGCCGGCAACTGACTACACACCCAACTCCATACGCAGATGGCGATGGGTTTGTTCGATCGTGGCAAGCAATGCCATCCGTTCGGCAGGTGGCAAGAAGGCGGCTTGGGCCGCAGTGCGGGTCATGGCGCAGAAATCAGTGGCAGTAAAGCCGAGATAACGCGCGGCGCGGCGGAACTCTTCAGTGATGGTGGTCTCGAAAAAGGTAGGGTCATCGGAATTAATCGTGACCGGTACGCCAGCATCGTACAGTTGGCGCAACGGATGGTCTCGCCATGAGGTGGCAGCTTTGGTGCGAATATTGCTGCTCGGGCAGACATCAAGCACAATTCTGCGCGCGGCAAGCGTGGCTAGTAGCTCTGGATCATCAATGCTTCGGATGCCATGACCGACCCGGCTTACTTCAAGCACATCAATCGCGCCCCAGACGCTCGCCGGGCCGACCACTTCACCGGCATGGGCCATCACGCCGAGGCCGGCAGCGCGGGCGGCGGCAAACAATTCGATAAACTCTTCTGGCGGGTGGTCAATCTCATTGCCGCCGATTGACCAGCCGACTACGCCAAGCGAGCGACAAGCGATGGCTGTTTCGAGGATCGGCCACGCTGCGGCAGCGCCGTATTGGCGGCCATAATCGAGCACCAGCCCCACCCGTGGCCCGCCATGTTGCGCAGCGCGCGCAAAGCCGGCGGCAGCGCCGGCCAATGCCTCGCGGAGATCGATACCGCGGCGCACGTGCTGCATCGGCGAGATCATCACCTCGGCGTAGATGACATGTTGTGCTGCTAGTTCCATCCCAAGCTCGAACGCTAGCAGCTCAAAATCCTCGCCACGCACAATCGTGGCAGCGAGCGCCATAAACGTGCCTAAAAACGCATGGAAGTCGTGGTAGTGAAAGAGGTCGGCCAATTCTTGCTCGGTGCGCACCGGCAGCGCGATGCCATTGCGCCGGCTCAGCGCCAGAAAGGTGCGCGGGGCAACGGCACCCTCAAGATGCAGGTGCAATTCGACCTTCGGCATCCGTTCGATAAATGTGGCAAGTGCCGGCGTGAGCATAGCCTTCCTCCTCCACGGCCGGAACGATAGTACGTAGTATTGTAATGGATGTTCGCTGATGCGTGGTAGTGGATAAGCGTGTGGGGGCAATGTCGCTGTGCTGGTGAGTTGTTCTACAAACAGGCGATTTGAACACCAGCGTGAGATGGTAGTAGATAAGGTAATCGAGAATTGGTTACAAACGATCAATAAGCTTTACCTCTGCAAGATAAGACTATGCTCGCTGCAATTATTTTGATAACCTCCAAAGGTCTCTTACCAAAAATGACTGAAAATCGCTAATGTAATTGCGTAAGCGATCACTAAAAACAGTCTCCGTGTCTACATAATACACACCGTCTAATTGGTTAAGGGCGATGGTATAACCGAGAAAATGATTACTTTTAAATGTTGAGTTGACACCAAAATCATTATTTCCGATTCTAGATCGTTGCACGTCATGTAAGAAAATTGCCACAACCGGAATGTTTCTGCCTAATAATTTTGTAAGTAAATATTTGTCAAGAAATATTTTATCAATCCGATCTTTACTTGTTGTTTTGACAGATCCTACAATCTCGTTCGGATTGATAAACCTTGGTTCTGGGTCAACAATAGTATGTTGGCGTGAGAAAACGAGATCAAGTTCATAGGATATGCTAATATCAGGATAGTAAGGTATTGGAATGCTAACAGTGCGCGATTCGCACACCCAACCTATCTCTTGGATTATCAGCTTAATGAGCAACTCAAAAAGCTGTCCAACCCGTTTTCGGGCTTGATTAGGATTGGGTAAGGAGTCGCTAATGCAACCAATAGCTTGCTGAACAGTGTAAACAAGTTTATTGATCGCAGAGGCGCTAAGATACGCATTAACGCTAGGCAGGCAAGTAATCTGTTCTTGATAATGGCGCAATTCTGCCAAAAAGAACAAAAATTGTTGCCAAGCATTGTCGAAATCCTGAACTGTTTCGATAAATAACCTCGTATTAATTGGCCGCGTAATTTGGAAATGGGTTGTTTGATGGTATTGGTAGAATATATAGTTGTTTCGATTTTGTGATACAATTCGTTGTATTTGAGTTTTAGGAATAAGATCGAGAAATTTTCTGCAAATTTGATAATAATCTTGTAAACTGGTTAATTTTTGAGTATTTTGAATAGCCTCTTGTAAATCGGCTAGTGCGATGGTCATCTTATCGACTTCCTTCGTTCAGCATTCTCAAAATCATATTGGATCCACTTCTCAATGGGCCAATCTTCTACTAACTCGATACGCTCTACTGCCCAGCGGCAGTATTCTAAGGATATATCGCATCCTTTCCAGTTTCGGTGTAATTGTTCAGCAACAACCGCAGTTGTGCCTGAACCTAGGAAAGGATCGATGACTAAGTCACCTTCGTTTGATACAGCTAAAACCAGCTTGCGTAATAATTCTTCTGGTTTTTGGGTTGGATGTGGGGTTTTTTCATGCATGCCGTTGCATGTGGTAGGTATTTCAAGGACGTCACGAGGTTTAGCACCGCGAGCATGCGGTCGCCAAACAGAGGGATTCTTTCTTCCCCGCCCATATTGGCTTGTCTCTGCTTGCGGATGATCGGGATACTTCAGTGTGTGTTTCCCGTAGGGAATACGAATATCATCGATATTGAACGTGAAGTTTTTGCTCTTTCTAAAATGAAGAATACTTTCATGGGAGCGACCCCAATCTGAACCAAGATTGGCTTTGTTTTTATAATGCCAAATTAGCCAGCGACAACCTGCAAAAAATCGTGACGCGGGGAGTTTGATGTCAGCGATGATCTCGGAAAATCCGCAAATAAATAAACTACCTGAAGATTTTAGCACCCGCGCTGCTTCTTGGATCCATAGCAGTGACCAATCAACATAAGCTGCCTGCGATTCAAATGTGTCCCACTCAGCTTTTTTGATATTGTATGGCGGATCGGCAAATACTACATCAACCGATTCTGTATCAAGCGAACGCAACCATGCAATGGCGTCACCTACCCAAATTTCACCATGGGGATGAGTGTAGTATAGAGTAGGTCGGTTTGGGTCTAGGTTTGCTTCTTCAATTGGAATAATTGTTCCTCTTAGCAATGGTTGACCAAAAAAGGAGGGGATCGATGTGTTTCGTCTGGATTCAGCCGTGGGTTTGTCGAGTTTTGGCATAGCGTCGTCCATGACAGACCTTTCAATGCTGTCCAGTTCCCTAATTATTAATCCCGCTCGCGCGTAGCCGTTCGGCGTTGTCATAGACGATCAGCGCCTCGATAATCTTGTCGAGTTCGCCGTCGAGCACTGCCGGCAAGTTCGAGAAGTTCTGGCCGATGCGGTGATCGGTAATCCGATCTTGGGGGAAGTTGTAGGTTCGAATCTTTTCGGCACGCTCACCGCTGCCGACCTGCGCCAAACGCGACGCGCCAATCTCGCGCTGTCGCTTCTCTTGCTCGCGGGCATAGAGGCGAGCGCGGAGCACGGTCATGGCCCGTTCGCGGTTTTGAATCTGCGAACGCCCGTCTTGACAGGTAACGACAATCTCTTCGGGGGTGCCGGGCTTGTAGACAATGCGCACTGCCGAGTCGGTGGTATTGACGCCTTGCCCGCCGTGACCGGCGCTGCGGAAGACATCAATGCGCAGATCTTCCGGCTTGATCTCGATCTCGGTCTCTTCGACTTCGGGCAGCACGGCCACCGTCGCGGTCGAGGTGTGAATCCGGCCCCGGGCTTCGGTAGCGGGCACGCGCTGCACGCGATGGACGCCGCCCTCATATTTCAATCGGCTGTACGCGCCCTCGCCATGAATTTGGAAAATCACTTCTTTGATGCCGCCAATGCCATTCTCGGTCAAGCTATCGACTTCGACCTTCCAGCCCTTCGATTCGGCGAAGCGGGTATACATGCGGAACAGGTCGGCGGCAAAGAGCGCCGCTTCATCGCCACCCTCACCCTGCCGGATCTCCATCACCACATCTTTCGAGTCGTTGGGATCGCGCGGCAGCAGCAGCAGCTTAAGCTGCTCTTCGAGTTCGGCGAGACGCTTGCGTTGCGTCTCTAGCTCTTCTTGAGCCAACGCGCGCAATTCGGGATCGTTCTCGCCCAACATTGCCTCGGCCTCGTCAATCGCGCGCTGGGTCGCCTGATACTCACGGTACGCGGCGACAACATCTTCCAACTCGCGCTGTTCGCGGGCATACTGCTGCAAAAGGGTGACGTTGGTTGCCACCTCGGGCTGAGCCATTAATTCGGTGAGTTCATCGTAACGAGCGGCAACGGCAGCCAGTTTATCGAACATACGAAGTTATTCCATTGGTGTGAGTGTATTACTAATGCCTAGTTCGCACTGTGTATTAGACCAATCGAACATAACTAGCACAAGCAGTATACCCTATGCTTGTGCCAAGGCTTTGTTTGATAAAGATACTGATGGCACCATGCGCAAACGATAACGCAGCGCATTGTGCCATCATACTTTGTACTGTTACAAACCCATTGCGGCAGCTTTGGCCAGCTTCTTGCGGCGATTGCGCTCAGCGCGGCGGCGCTTTTCTTTGCGCTGCTCGCTCTTTGAAATGAAGTGCATCTTCTCGCGATAGGTCTTGGTGATTCGCTCGGCGACGACACCCTTATTGAAGCGGCGAATGAGTTGCTCAACAGTTTCGCCTTCACGACGTTCAACTCGCATAGCGCTGCTGGATCGGCGGCACGGCGACCGGTATGCGGCACAGAACCGTGAGTTGGCGGGGGGCGACGCCCGGTTCTATGGTCGTATCCGCGATCCTCTCGTATCACCTCCTTCGCAATAGATTTGGTGCGCCCCTAAGCAGCGGCAATGCCGTGATTCCTACACCGAAACTACAGTATACCGGATGGTGGGTGAATGTGCAAACGGTGAGTGGCCTTGAAAACGCGCTGAACAAGCCGTTTGGCGTTTGCCGGAGAGGGCAGATGGTGGTAGAGTCTGCCCTCTCTGCGCCTCGGCGGTGCGCTTCACGAATTCAGCCGGCAATTATCCGTGCCGCAAGATAGCGCCGCCATACGCCGGCAGGAATACGCGCCCGTTGCCGATCTCGGCGGTTTGGGTGGCTAACGCTACCTCCCAGCGTCCGGCAGGTAACGGAATAGTGCCTGACTGTGGGGCATTATTGAGCGCCACCAGCCATGTTGCGCCGTTGGCGGTGCAGGTATAGGCCAACTGGCCGTGCCGATCATCAATGTGCGTAAAGACGCGCTCGCCGCGCCAGATAGTTGTTGTTGCCCGCCGCAGCGCACCCAATTGCCGGTAAAACTGCAACAGGTCGCGATCTTGATCTTCGCCCCACAGCATTGGCAAGCGCGATTCTTCGGGATGGCCGCTGCCATCGGCGTGGCGCACATCGAGCCGCTGGCTAACGCCGACCTCAGTGCCGTAATAGAGCACCGGCGGATGCGGCAAGGTATACTGGCAGAGCGCCGCCAACCGCAACCGGCGCGTATCGCCCCGCGTGACCCACAAAAAGCGATTCATGTCGTGATTGTCGAGGAAGCTGGGCAGCGCAAAGCTGGGTGGGAAGTAGTTGAAGTGCCGGTTGAGAAAGATGGCGAATGTGCTGGCGCTGATTTCATCAAACGCAAAAAAGCGCCGGATAGCTTGCAAGAGCAGGAAGTCGAGACACCCATCAAGCCGGCCAACATACGAACGCAAGACCTCGGCGGTATCTACTGCTTCGCCTAGCAGCAAGCAATCCGGTTTTGTCGCCCGCATCGCCGCGCGGAAGGCTGTCCAGAAGTCATGCGACGGACCGATGGTATAGTCAAGCCGGTAGCCATCAACCCCTTGTTCGAGCCAGTAGCGAGCCGCATCGATCATGTATTGGCGTGCCGGCGGATGATCTAGATCGAGCTGCGGTAGCTCAGCCACGCCAAAGAACGAGACATATCGATCGGGATAGTGCGTAAAAATGAACCAATCCCGTTCGGGGCTGTTAGGATCGGTGATAGCCCGTTGAAAGACCGGATGCCGGCTTGAGAAATGGTTGGCGGTGTAATCGAAGATGACCCGCATCCCGCGGTCGTGGGCAGCGGCGATCAAGGTCTGGAGATCGGCCATGGTTCCTAGGCGCGGTTCAACGCCGTAATAGTCGGTCGCATTGTAGCCGTGGTGCGATGGCGAGGGGAAGAGTGGCGAGAGCCAGATCGCGGTTGTCCCCAGACTGGCGATGTAATCAAGGTTGGCGGTAACGCCGGCCAACGTGCCGCCGTAGATGCCCATGGGCGTGGGCGGATTGGCAAATTGGCGACCGGGACCGGGGTGGAACCGGTCAATGAAGACGTGGTAAATCAACGCTTCATCAAGCCATGCTGGCGCTCCTTCATCACCGACGCGGTAGGCACAGGTGCGCGGGCGGCGGAAGAAGGTCAGATTGAACTCGGCACCCATCTCGCGCAGATAGTGGTCGCCGGGGCCGGGCTGACCAACCACGCTACCGTCGCCTTCGGTTGCGCCGATCACTTCGCTATACCAGAGCGAGCCTTCGCCTTCACTCAGCCATGCCTCGATCCGGTAGCGCACGACAGTGCCAGCCGGTTGTGGCGGCAGATCGATTGCCCACTCCTCCATGTATCCCCACAGTAAGGTATCCCATCGGCTGGTGAGGCGGTGGCCGTTGGCAGCTGCGCTCCCCGGCGCAGGCTGGCCGCGCTGCCCGCTTGGTTCACTGCCATCGGTCGTGTAATAGACGCTCACCCGGTCGGCGGTGATTGCTGGGCCAAGGGTGACAAACAGCCGCACTGGTTCGCCGGGTCGTGGCGCCGCCGGTTCCATGCGGTACTGGTGAGAAATACCGGCCATTTCGGCGCGCACATACCCTAGCCGGCGGCTGTCCGTCGCCATCGTGCCAAAGATAAAGTCGGCAGAGACGTGAATCTGTTCCACGGTGAACAATTCCTTTGTTAGTTGGTCAATGATGATGGCAAAAAACGCTGCGTCAGGTTGCTCGGATCACCCCTTCACCCCGCCCAGCGTCAGGCCGCCAATGATATACCGCTGCAACAACAGGTAGACAATCGCCACCGGCAACGACAGCAAAATCGAAAAGGCAGCGAATCGCGACCACGGGATTTGGCCGGCGTATTGGCCGGTCATATTGTAGAGCGACATAGCCAGCGTAAAATCTTTGGGGTCGGTGAGGAACTGCCACGACAGGAAAAACTCGGTCCAGCCGCCGGTAAAACCGAGAAAGCCAGTGACGGCCAGCGCCGGGGTGGCCAGCGGCAGCACAATCTGGAAGAAGACCTGATTGGGCGATGCGCCATCGATAATCGCCGCCTCCTCCAGCTCTTTGGGAATAGTATCGAGGTAGCCCTTGAGGTTCCAAATTGCAAACGGCAGTGCGCCCGACACCATCGCAATGCCCACACCGAGCAATGAATTGCGCAAGACAAAGACCTCGCTGCGCGCAGGGGCAAGGCCGCCATAGATCAAGCCAAAGCTAATGACCAACCCCACTGCGCCGAAGAAGTAATTGCCCGGCCCGGCTGAACCAAGCCGGATGGCCGGCAAAACTGCAAAGAGCGTGAGACCAAGCAGCATCAGGCCAGCCAGAATGAGCACAATACTCATAATTGCACTGCTTACGCGGATGCTATTGAGCAGCGCGAAGAGTGGCGCGATGGTGGCCACGCTGGGCAAGACAGTAATTGCCAGCACTGCAATCATCATAAATTGCCGGCCGGGGAACTTAAAGCGCGAGAAGGCATACGCCGCGCTAACGCCAATCAGCAGGGCAAAGGCTGACACGCCGCCGGCGAGCCGCAGGCTGTTGAACGCTAGCTCGGCAAACGTCACCGGATTGGCGGTCGGGCGGTCGAGTACCTGCAAATAGGCTTGCAGTGATGCGCCGGGTGGAATCAGATTCAGCTCGGTTGGGCGCGAAATATTGCGCGGGTCGAGCGACATGCTCACGATCCAGAGCACTGGGAAGAGCACCGTCGCGGCAATAAAGATGCAGATCGCCTGCAACACCAATTGCTGCCACCACTTCAGCCGGCGGCCGGCGGCGGTGCTACCTGAACGGCGCGGAGCGGTAACACTAGACATCGTAGCTCTCCGTAGCGCGCGAAATCTTGTTGGTGATCAAGAAGATCGGAATTAGCACCAGTGCAATAATCACCGAAAAGGCAGCGGCAACGCCGTAGAGCTGGTTGACATTGATCAACTTAAACGCCTGCGTCACCATAATCTCGGTGCGGCCCAACGGCCCGCCGCCGCTCATGAAGTAGATCACGTGGAAGAGGTTAAAGGTGGTGACGATGCCAACCATCGCTGCCGGTACCATCGCTGGGCGCAACAACGGTAGCGTGATCCGCCAGAACTGTTGCATGCCGGTGGCGCCATCAATGCTGGCCGCCTCGTACATCTCTTTCGGAATTGATTGCAGCGCGCCGGTGGCAACAATGGTCATAAACGGCCAGCCCAACCAGATGTTGGCAATCAGCATCGCATAGTAGCTAAGCGGCAAACCAATGCCGGGGATGGGGTCTTGAATCTGGTTAAACCAGCGAATCTGGACCGGATCAAGCCCAAATGGCGTGATAAATAAATTGATTAACTGGTTAATCGAGCCATACTGATCATCAAACATGTTGCGCCAGACTGTGGCGACCACAATATTGGGCAACACCATTGGCAAGATATAAATCGCTCGGTAAATTTTGCGCCCCCACAAACCTTCCACATTCAACAAAACGGCAATAATAATCCCGAGCGCAACGTGGAAACCGACGTTCGAGAAGGTCCACCACAAGTTGAAGGCGAGCAGGCGCCAAAAGTCGAAGTTACCGCCCAGCCGCGCCACAAATTGCGGATTATTGGTAATAATATCAAGATAGTTTTTGAAACCGACAAACTGGGCCGGCCGATAGTTGGGTGGCGTCGTGCCGCCGGGTCCGAAGGGATTAAGGGTCTGCTTGCCTTCTTCCTTAATGACGCCATAGTCAGTAAACGACATCCAAACCTGAAATGCCAGCGGATAAAAGGTGACCACCATCATGATCACGAAGGCTGGCAATAAATAGATGATCGGGGTGCGCAATTGTCTCCACCCCTCACGCAGAGCTGAACGTGTCGCGCGCGCCGTTGGCGAGACCAGCTCTGGATTTGTGGTTGCCATGCGGCTTCCTCCCCTGCGGTTAGCCTGAGTCAGATACTTCGTATGATAACACTGCCAGACCCTCGACAGGGAGGGTCTGGCAGGAGATGAACTGCTTACTTGCCGTTGGCGGTATTCATCAGCGCGCAGGCTTCCGTTACTGCGGCCTTGGGGTCGGCGCCGCCATCAAGCACCTTGGTCATCGCATCACCAAACGGGCCCCAGTAGTTGTCGAGTTCGGGGATCTGCGGGCGTGGCACGCCAGTGGCTGAAGCCTGAGCGAAGGCTTGCACCAGCGGATCGCTGATCTGCACCTTGGTGCTCACCGGCACGTGACCGGCTTCATCGACGTAGACCTTCATCGACTCGGGGCTGGTCAGGAACATTGCCAATGCGACTGCGCCTGCGACGTTCTGGCTGTTAATGCTGACGTAGAACCCATCAACACCGGTGAGCGGGCCGGCCGGCTTGGCTGCGCCCGGCATCGGCGCGACACCGAGGTTGTTGCCCAACACGGCGCGGTAATCACCCAGCACCCACGGGCCGTTGATGATCATATCAGCCTTTCCATCCTTGAACAGCGAGTCGGCTTGGCCGCCATCGGTCGAGAAGGTAACGGTCGGCACCTCTTTCAGCGCCTTGAGGTACGCGAACCACTCAGGGCCGCCGGCCTGATCGGCGATGCACTTGCCATTGCTATCCATCAATTGGCCGCCAAAGGCCTGCAACCAGCCGAAGTTGTGGTAAGCATTCTGATTGAGCACCAGCGTCTTGCCTTCTTTGACCAATGCTAGCAGCTCATCGGTCGTCGCCGGCGGGTTCGCGATCTTGCTCTTGTTGTAGTAGAGCGCAACTGCCTTGAACGATTCGGGAATGCCGTACAACTTGCCATTGAGCGACATACCGGCCACCCCGGTCGGCGCGACATCGGTCAACATGCTCTGGTACTCGCTCAGATCGGCCAACACACCGGCGCGGATCTGGCTGCCAAGGCTGTCGTTAGGCGCAATGAACATATCGGGGCCGCCACCTGACGAAACTTCGTTGTTGAACTTATTAAAAATCTGGTCGAATGGGATCTGGAGCACATTGATGGTGGCTTGCGGATAGGCGGCGCGTGCCCGATCAATCAGGATATTGATCGCCTTTTCTTCGGCGCTGCCGGTGCCGTAGGCATGCCAGAGGGTGACGGTGCCGGTAATTGCCATTCCGCCAGCGGCAGGCTGGGCCGGGGCAGCAGTTGGCTGGGTGGGTGCAGCAGTTGGTTGAGTGGCGGGAGCGGGTTGGCTACAAGCGGCGAGGAGCGTGGCGAACAGGGCCAGCAGCGCAATCAGTGAGAATGATAGGCGCTTCACACGTTTCTCCTTTGGTTGGGGCGACAATGCCCAGTAATCAGGGATTATACCGCAAAAAACGATGATCAGAGCGTTTGCCAATCAATCGTTATCGATCGATATTTCACCTCCCTCTGTTCCATGCTGCAATATTGTCAATTCGCGACGGAGTTTGAGCAACAAGCGGGTGAGCAATTCACGCTCAGGCCCATCTAGCACAGCCCAACGTCGCGCCAGTGATTCGCTATGGGCAGCGCGCACCTTTGCCAAATGGGCACGGCCCTGTGCGGTTAACCCAATTCGCTGCACGCGCCGGTCGCTCGGATCGGCGATGCGTTCCACCAAACCAAGAGCGCTCAGACGGTCGATGAGACGGGTCGTGCTGCTTTTGTCAATTAACAAATGGACGCTCAGATCCGACAGCCGCACACCGTGATGCTCGGCCAGCAGCAGCAGCGCCGCGTACTGGGTGGGGTTGAGCTGGAATTGGCGAAGGACACGGCGATCGCCATCATCCAGCAAGACGTAAACTTCTTGGATCATACGGTGCTGCTCGGTGCCGGATGGCGTCATAGGTATGCAAATAACTTCGTTGTCAACAAAATAGTTGTACTTAGAATTGTTGTGTATGAGATTATAGCAGATGCTACAAGTGTTTGTCAAGAGGGTCGGGTGTGACGTTGATCGTCAGAACAATGTATAATACGGTCAAATCTCGGTGATAACGGTTTGTGATGCAGCACTATGGTAACTATCACCGTTCGCGATGTCGTGCGACTGGCGTTGCCGGAGGGCACTACGGTCGTTGCTGGCGCTGCCGGATTGGGGCGTCAGGTCAGTTGGATTGCTACGCTCCGCGCTACGTTGCCGGCCTTTGCCGAACTTCGCGGTGGTGAACTCGCCTTGCTATCGGTTGAAGCAGCGCGCGCGCTTGATTCGCGCCTGACGTTGGCAGTGTTGGTGCGCCGGTTGGCGCAAGCGCCGGTGCCGATTGCTGGTGTTGTCGCGCTTGGGGAAATTACCGCCGAAGATCAGCAGGCAGCGGAAGAGGCGCGGTTGCCGTTGCTGCACCTGCCCGATCACGTTGATTTGCGCGAGGTCGAGCGTGAGATTACGCGCCTTATTACCGACTACGAAGCCCAGTTCGAGCGGCGGGCCGCCCAGCTTTACGATCTACTCACCCAACGCTCGCTGCAAGGTGGCGGGATTGGCGGGTTGCTTGATATTTTGCACGAGCGCACCGGCCAAAGTGTGGCGTGCTATGCCCCGAACGGTGTGATCCGCGCGCAGCGAGGGCGTGGTCAAGCGCGGCTGGCCTTGCAGGCCCTGCGCCCAACTGCGCGTGGTGAGACGAGCTTGCTCAATCAGCAGATTTGGGTTGAGCCGATTGGCAATAATAGTTTACCGACCGGCTATGTGGCGATTGCCGGCGCGGCGCTTGATGCATGGGATCGCACGGCGGTGCAGCGTGGCGCTCTGGCGCTGGCGCTCGAGTTGGCTAAAGAGCAGGCGGTGCAGGCAGCCGAAGAGCGGCTGCGCGGCGATTTTATTGCCAGCATCCTGGCCGGCCCGCCCGCCGACATGGCCGCAGCGATCCAGCGTGGCCAAGAGTTAGGCTACACCCTGAATGTGCCGCATACGGCGTTGCTGGTGCATATTGATGACGCTAGCGCAGCCACGCTTGGCCGGGCAGCGGCGAATATTCAGAATGAGCTGAAGCGGCTAAATATCAATGCGCCCATCTCGCGCCGCGAAAGTAACGTGCTCTGCATGTTGCCCACGCCTAATGTGAGCCGCGCGCGTGAGGTGGCCGAGCAATTGCGCGAACGGCTATTGCCCGACCACCCAAATGTCGTAGTTGCTATTGGCACGCCGGCAGCGCACCTCACCGAATGGCGGCGCACCCTCGAAGAAGCTGAACAGGCGCTGAGTCTCGGTCGTCAGATTTTCGGCAATGATCGGGTGTTGGCGTTTGGTGATCTCGGCGTGTATCGGCTGCTGATCCGCCTCCGTGAGACGCCGGAGTTGTGGTCGTTTTACCGCGAGACGCTTGCCAGTATTGCCGAGTACGATAAGCGCCAGCATGCCGATCTGATCAAGACGCTTGAAGCCTATTTCAACCATCTCGGTAACTTGCGCGCTACCTCCGAAGCCTTGCACGTCCATCGCAATACCTTGCTCTACCGTATCGAGCGGATCAAGGAGATTAGCGGGATGGATCTCGATAACGCCGAGGAGCATTTTGCGCTCTGGTTAGCCGTGCGCGCCCATCGCATCCTCTCGACGTTGGAGGAGGGGTGAACCGTGTATATCGGTGTGCTATTCCGTGCCGAAGAGAACACTGAGGCCACACGGGTGAAACGGATACACACGGCTGAGAGAGGCCGATGTGCCGATGGGTCTCGATCATGGCGCACGATCTTGTCCCAGTATGACCACGATCTCGGCTTCGCTATTCACCCCGGCTGGTGTGCCAACTACTAGCTCTGCGCCGAGCAGTTGGGCGAGGCGGCGCGCAGTGAATGGCGCATTCCCGGTTTGATAGACTACTGTATGCGGGTAGTTTCCCGGCGGTGCGTCAGCAGGAGCCAGCACGGTAAAACCCTGCCCGCTTAGCTCTTCACTGGTGCGGCGGGCAAGCCCCACGACGCCGGCGCCGTTGAACACCTGTACCCGCGCTTGCTCGCTCGCTTCTCCCGGCGGTGTTAACCAACGATTGACCAGCGCCGCTACATCGCCGGCATCCCAGATCAGGTTAGTGCCGTTCTCTTGGACCGCGACACTGCCCGGCTCGATCCGGTACCGTCCGATCAGGGCTGGATCGAGGTTGGCTGCCAGCCGGCCTATTGCCAGTAGAGTATCGAAGTTGGCGAGTGGCAACGTGGTTAAGATGGCTGGCGTGTCACCGGTTTGGGTAACAGCATCGAGCAAGCGCGGCAGCAACAGCATCCGCTCAAACCAATTGCGCTGCCGGATCTCGTTGGCAATCGCTTGCACAACCTGCTGTTGCCGTTCGGTGCGGCCAAAGTCGTTGTCGGCATGGCGGGTGCGCGCGTAGATCAAGGCACGCTCGCCATCCATACGCTGCGGGCCAGCCTCGAAGACCACCTGCATGACGCCGTAGTCGGGGGTAGGGTAGGCGTCATCAACAATCCGCCGCGGCACATCGATAGTGATGCCGCCAAGGGCGTCGATCAGGGCGGCAAAGCCGTCGAAGTCGATCTGCACCACATAATCGACTCGCATCCCGCGCTGTTCAAAGTTGAGAAACTGGCCCACCGCCTCGGCAGCGTAGGCCATGCCCCCCTGTTCCGGGGTTACTCCCTCGCCATACAGTGTATTGGCGTGGTGGTAGCCGTAAGCATAAGCGGCGTTGATCTTGCTGGGGCCGCGGTCGGGCAGATCAACCTGCGTGTCACGCGGGATTGAGAGCAGATTGGCCCAGCCTCCCATCCCATCGAGCCGCACCAACATGAGCGTATCGCTACGCACCCCTTCTTCGGGACGGTCACGCCGGATGTCAACCCCAACCACCAGAATATTCGCGCCTAATAATGGCGAAGCAACCGCCGGCCCGCGCGGATCGGCAACCACGATCCGTTGCGCCAAGCGGTGGATCTGCCAATAACCAAACCCTACTGCCACAACGACGATGGCCACTATCCCCAACGCAATCCAACCTAGCGGCCAACGTCGCCGCTTAGGAGTGGCGCGGCGCGCTGAGGGGGGTGGTGGCGGTGGAGCGCCACGATGTGCGCTCGCGTGGTTTGGCCGTCGCATCACGAGCGTTTCGCCAGTGTAGGGTGGGCGAGGTGGTTGGTTGTGTGGATTATTTGACATAATAATTTTGTCATCAAGCTATTGTGCGAGAGATTCTCGATAGATTGCTCATTACTTCAACTAGCATACCGCATCGCACTCGCGCTGTCATCAGACCGGAGTATAATGCCTATGAAGGATTGTCAATTGCACACGCAATAGTTAGCTTGAGGAGCGAATTATGGAAGTGGGTTTGATCGGTCTCGGCCGGATGGGGGCCAATATGGCGATTCGCTTGCGCCGTGGCGGTCACCGGGTGATTGTCTATAACCGCACCGTTGCCAAAGCGCGTGAATTAGCGGCCGAGCACGATCTGATCGCCGCGGAAGAGCTGGCTGATCTGGTAGCAATGCTCACCCCGCCACGAGTGGTTTGGCTCATGCTGCCGGCTGGCGCTGCTACCGACGAGCATTTGGCGGCGCTCACGCCATTGCTGGCGCCGGGTGATATTGTGATTGATGGGGCGAATAACAATTACAAAGCTAGTATCGCGCACGCTGAGCAATTAACGGCGCAAGGCTTGCGGTTTCTTGATATTGGCGTCAGTGGCGGGATTTGGGGCTTGCAGGTCGGCTATTGTATGATGGTCGGCGGCGATGAAGAGACGTTTCGCCACGTCGAGCCGCTCTTGCAGACGCTGGCGCCGCCAGATGGCTATCTGCTCTGCGGGCCGCACGGGGCCGGTCATTTCGTCAAGATGATCCACAACGGAATCGAGTACGGCATGATGCAGGCGTATGCCGAAGGCTTCGAGATTTTGCGCCAGTCGCGCTACGATTTTGATCTGGCTAAGATCAGCCATCTTTGGAATCAAGGCAGCGTGGTGCGCTCGTGGTTGTTGGAGTTGGCCGAGCGTGCCTTTACCGCCGATGCCGATCTGAGCAGTATTCGCGGCTATGTCGAAGATAGCGGCGAGGGGCGATGGACGGTGCAAGAGAGCATTGATCTCGATGTGCCGGCCCCAATCATTACCCTCTCGTTGCAGATGCGGTTCCGTTCGCGGCAAGAAGACAGCTTTAGCGCCAAGGTGCTGGCCGCGCTACGCCAGCAGTTTGGCGGCCATGCGGTGAAGAAGGCGGAATAGAAGCAGGATGCATTCGTCCTCGCGGCGATCGCCAGCGAGAGGGGCATTCGTAAGGTGCGTCGCCGGTAGGAAATTGCTTTGCTGCGCACGGCCTGCAATGTGGAGTGCGCGGGGGCGCATCCGGTTGCTATTGCGAGAGGTGGGGATAATCGTGTTTTACCGCAGAGGACGCGGAGGATCAAACCATCACCCGCCGACCTCTGCGGTCATAAAGATAAGTACGGAGTGAGCGAGCATGGCGACGCCGGTATTGGATAACCCGCTCCGGGCCGGGCTACGTATTGGGCGCACACCCGAACCCTGCACAATGGTCATTTTTGGCGCTAGCGGCGATCTAACTAGCCGCAAATTAGTGCCGGCCCTCTACAATTTGGCCCGCGAGCGGCGCTTGCCCGGCGGGTTTTCGGTGGTCGGTTTTGCCCGCCGTGATTGGACCGACGACTATTTCCGTGATCTGCTGCGCGAAGCAGTCAATGCCAATTCGCGGTCGGGGCCGGTCGATCCTGAATTGTGGGCCAGCTTCGCCCAAGGCATTCAATACCATCGCGGTAGCTTTGATGAGGCTGATGCCTATACCAGCTTGGCCGAACGATTGGCTGCAATCGATGCCGAGCGTGGCACCGGCGGCAATCGCGTCTTCTATTTGGCTACGCCGCCTGAAGCCTACCCGACAATTATTGCCCAACTTGGCGCGCACGGTCTCGCCCATTCGAATGGGTGGACGCGCATCATCATCGAGAAGCCGTTTGGCCACGATCTGGCTAGCGCGCAGGCGCTTAATGCAGAAGTTTTGTCAGTTTTTCGCGAAGATCAGGTCTACCGGATCGATCACTATCTTGGCAAGGAGACGGTGCAGAATATCTTGATCTTTCGCTTCGCCAACGGCATCTTCGAGCCGATTTGGAACCGCAGCCAGATCGATCACATCCAAATCACCGTCGCCGAGACGATTGGCGTAGAGGATCGCGGCGGCTATTACGACACCTCCGGCGCGCTGCGCGATATGATTCAAAATCACCTGATGCAGTTGTTGTGTTTGGTGGCGATGGAGCCGCCGGCGTTGTATGATGCCGATGCGGTGCGCGATGAAAAGGTGAAAGTATTGCGCGCGGTGCGCCCGTTGTCGGTCAGCGACACGGTGCGCGGCCAATACGGGCCGGGTAGCGCCAGTGGCCGCCCGGTGCGCGGCTACCGTGAGGAGAAGGGGGTATCGCCCACCTCGCAAACCGAGACGTACGTCGCGCTCAAGTTGTTTATTGACAATTGGCGTTGGGCCGGGGTGCCATTCTATCTGCGCAGCGGTAAACGCTTGCCGCGGCGGGTGAGCGAGATTGCGATTCAGTTTAAGGCGGCGCCGACGATGATCTTTGCTGATACGCCGCTCAACGATCTCGATCCCAACGTTTTGGCAATCAAGATTCAGCCCGATGAAGGGATTTCGCTCAAATTCAGCTCGAAAACTCCCGGCCAACCCCAGATTCGTCCGGTGACGATGGATTTTCGCTATGGCGCATCGTTCGGCGTCACCTCACCAGAGGCCTACGAGCGGCTGCTGCTAGATTGCATGCTCGGCGATGGCACGCTCTTCACTCGCCGCGACGAGGTTGAGGCTAGTTGGGCATTGTTGACGCCCATCTTGCAGGCGTGGGCCGAGGGGCCGCCGCAGCCATTTCCTAACTACGAAGCCGGCAGTTGGGGGCCGGCGGCAGCCGATGAGTTTATCGCTCGCGATGGCCGGTCGTGGCGGCGACTATAACGAGGGAGAGGGTATGAGCGAAGCGGCAATTGACATCAACGCCATCGAGCGCGAATTGCGCCAGATGTGGCAAGAGCAGGCAACCCATCCCGAAGCCGGTGGGCAGGCAGTGATTCGGGCGTTGACGCTCAATCTGATCGTGCGTGTGCCCGATGATGCTTGGGCCGAGCAGGTATTGGCAGTCGCTCCAGCCCTGACCGCGCAGCACCCCAACCGCACGGTGCTCGTGATTGACCGGCCCGGTTCAGCGACCGAACTACAAGCCAATGTGCAGGCGCTCTGCACATTGACCAATGCCGGTCGCACGCAGGTCTGCGGTGAGCAAGTGACGATTAGCGCCCGTGGCGCGCCGGCTGGGCAACTAGCCAGCCTCATCTTGCCGTTGCTGGTGCCCGATCTGCCGGTGGTGTTGTGGGCGCCGGGGCCGCAGCCCTTTGCCCAGCCACTGGTGCAACGGCTCTACCGGCTGTGTGACCGGCTCATCGTTGATTCCACCACCTTTGCCGACCCGGTACGTGAACTGGCCGAATTAGCAGCCTTTGAACAGACGGCAAACGGCGCACCGGCGGTAAGTGATTTGGGATGGGCGCGGCTGACGCCATGGCGCGAGTTGACGGCCCAGTTCTTCGATACCCGACCCTTCTTGCCACACCTGCACCGGATCGACGAGATCGTGATCGAGTATGTTGCCGGCACTCACCCCAATCCGGTGGCGGCGCTGCTCTTTGTGGGTTGGTTGGCCAGTTGTCTCAAGTGGACACCACTGGCAGATGCGGTGGGGATTGAAGGCGAGACCATCCAGCTTTATCTGCGGCGGCCAGCGGTTGGCGTGGGGCCAGCGGCTATCCGGCTGGTAAAAGTTGAATTGCGTCCGGTAGCGCTGGCCGGCGTTGAAGGGTTAGTGCGGCTGGCGTTACGAGCGGTTGATAACCAGCAGGCCGAATTCGTGGTTGAATTGACCGGCGATAGCGGGTATGCCTGCACGCGGGCCACGATTGCCGGCGCCAACCCGATTGAACGCACGGCGACAATTGATCACCCGGCGCTAGCCGATCTCCTCAACAGCGAATTGCGGCTGCTCAGCCGCGACCGCACGTTTGCCGCGGCGCTCCATCTGGCCGGCGGGTTGGCGCAGCGCTTGGCATTGCCCTGAAGAAGATCCGCTATAATGCTGCATCAACCGCGTGTTTGATCTAAGGATCGCGTCAATGTTTCCATTTCAAGAACTCTTCCTCAGCCCGCTTGGCGTTGGCATCTTGATCCTGATGCTCTTGATCGAGTGGCAAGCAATGGTGCAGATCAAATGGCAACCACTGTTTCGCGCTCTTGGGGATGTGGTGGTGGCCAGCCTTGTGTCATCGGTAGTCATTGTGCTGTTGAGCCGATTGCTGTTAGCGCTAGAGAACCCGCTCTTCGTGATTGTTGCCGCTTTCGCGGTGGCAGTGGCCGTCGAGGGATTCGTGTTGATGTTGATTCGCAAACGCAAAGCCGCCGCCAGTTATATGGCGGCGTTGGTGGCGAATGCGGTGTCGTTTATCTTTTTGCTGATTTTTTATTTGTCGTTTTTGGCGATGTAGGGGAAGGTTTTCGGCTTGTAACCTGCCCCTACGATGCGCAGAGATGATGGTGTGCGGCAGGGCAACTGCCACACGGTCTCGCTTCACCTCACCCTTACCGCTTCTTCCCCCGTGGCACGGCTTGGGCATTGCGCCCGCGTGGCGTAGTGGGGCCATTTGCCGGCAGTTTGCCGCTCTCAATCGCGGCTTTGATCTTGGCCGCCTCTTCAGCAATGACCGGGTTAGCCGGACGGGCCATCTTAGCCGGCGTGGGATCAGCCACCGGCGCTGGGTTGGCGATGCTGGCCAACTCGTGCTCGCGGCCCAAATGGCAGTGCTTGAACTTCTTGCCACTCCCGCACGGGCACGGATCATTGCGCCCAATCTGCGGCGTCGAGCGGCGTTGCGGTTTGCGCGCTTGCTCAACCTCGCTGCTGCCGCCGGCAACTTGCGCCGTCGCCAAGCGGCGGGCCTGCTCTTCGGCAATTTGGCGTAGATACGCTTCGTACTGGAACGAGGCCGGAATGATGTTGTACACGATGTCGCGGGCGATATTCTCCTTTAGCTCATCGAACATGCGGAAAGACTCGCGCTTAAACTCGACCAGCGGGTCTTTTTGCGCGTAAGCTTGCAAGAGAATATTCTGCCGCAACTCATCCATCGCGGTCAGATAATCGACCCACTGGCGGTCAATCGCGCCCAACATCACCCGCCGCTCGACAGTGCGCATAACTTCAGGCGTAATCGCCTTCTCGCGCTCGGCGTAAGCCGTCTCTAGGTGATCGAGCAAGAATTGCTCAACCTCCTCCTTCTTCTTGCCTTTTAGCGTCTCAGCAGTGACGGTTGGCGGCAGGGTCGGGTTGATTCGGCGGTAAGCGCGCAAGACCTCGGTCAATCCTAACTCGTCGGGTTCATCACCTAGATGATCATCGATCTGGCGCTGAATCTCTTCGGCCATCAGATCGAGCACCCGCTCGCGCATATCGGCTTCATCGAGAATCGCCTTGCGGTCGGCATAGATAATTTGGCGCTGCTTGTTCATCACATCGTCAAACTCGACAGTGTGCTTGCGAGCATCGAAGTTGTACCCCTCGACGCGGGTCTGCGCGCCTTCGATGGTGCGGTCAAGCAGACCAGCCTGCAACGGCACATCTGAGCCGACATAGCGCTCCATCAATCCCCTGATCCGGTCAACCGGCCCAAACCGGCGCAGCAATTCATCTTCGAGCGAGAGGAAGAAGCGTGACGAACCGGGGTCGCCTTGGCGTCCGGCGCGTCCGCGCAACTGATTGTCAATCCGGCGCGCTTCATGGCGTTCGGTGCCGATCACGTGCAACCCGCCGAGCTTGCGCACCTCTTCGCCTTCGGCTTCGGTCAGCGCCTTGGCCTTTTCCCACGCTGCCCGTTTCTGTTCGGGCGTAGCCGTCTCGATGGTCAGTCCCTCTTTGCGCAGAAACTCTTCCACCAAACCATCGGGGTTGCCGCCGAGCAGAATGTCAGTGCCGCGACCGGCCATATTGGTCGCAACCGTCACCGCGCCCTTGCGCCCGGCCTGCGCGACAATCGCCGCCTCGCGCTCGTGGTGCTTGGCATTGAGCACATTGTGCGGGATGCCGGCCTGCTTCAGCATTGCGCTGATCCGTTCCGAGGTTTCAACCGAGGTGGTGCCGATCAGCACTGGCCGCCCAATCTCGTGCATCTCTTGCACTTCGCGCAGCACGGCGTTGAACTTGGCCTCTTCGGTGGCGTAGATCTGATCGGGCAGATCCTCGCGGATCATCGGTTTATGGGTCGGGATGACCACCACATCGAGGTTATAGATCTTGGCGAACTCTTCCCGCTCGGTGTAAGCCGTACCGGTCATGCCGGCCAGCTTCTTGTACATGCGGAAGTAGTTCTGGAAGGTAATGGTAGCCAGCGTCACGTTCTCGTTCTTGATCGGCACCCCTTCCTTAGCCTCAATCGCCTGATGGAGGCCATCGCTCCAGCGCCGGCCCGGCATCGCGCGCCCGGTGAACTCGTCAATGATGACCACCTCGCCGTTGGGTGTCACCATATAGTCGCGGTCACGCTGATAGATAAACTGCGCCTTGAGCGCATTCTCAACGTAGTGCGTCTTCTCGTAGTGTTCGGGATCGAACAGGCTCTCGCCGGCAGGGATGTTGAGCAGCTTTTCGAGCTTCTCAATCCCCTTTTCGCTGAGGTAGATGCTCTTCGTGCGCTCATCAACAAAGAAGTCGCCATCCGGCTCTAGCCCCTCTTCCTTCACCTGTTTCGCCGTCACCGACGAGCGGCGCAACTGGCGCACGAGTTTGGCCATTTGGCGATACAGATCGGACGACTTCTGGGCTGGGCCGGAAATGATCAACGGCGTGCGCGCCTCGTCAATCAAGATGTTGTCAACCTCGTCAACGATGGCGTAGTGCAGTTCGCGCTGCACGAGCTGCGACTTTTCGTAGGCCATGTTGTCGCGCAGATAGTCGAAGCCAAACTCGTTGTTGGTGCCGTAGGTAATGTCGGCCAGATAGGCTTCACGGCGGGTGCAAGGCCGCCAATGAACGAGGCGCTGGTCTTCGGGATTAGCGTTGGGATCGATATAATCGGGATCGTACAACGCGCTCTGCTCGTGGGCGATAAATCCGACCGAAAGGCCGAGGAAGTGATAGATCGGCCCCATCCAGCCGGCGCCGACCTTGGCCAGATAGTCGTTGACCGTCACCAGATGCGCACCCTTGCCTTCCAGTGCGTTGAGGTAGAGCGGCAAGGTAGCGACGAGCGTCTTGCCTTCGCCGGTCTTCATTTCGGCGATTTTGCCTTGGTGCAGCACGATACCGCCGATCAACTGCACATCGAAATGGCGCAGCCCAATCGTGCGCGTCGCGGCCTCGCGCACGGTAGCAAAAGCTTCGGGCAGAATATCATCAAGCGTCTCGCCATCGGCCAAACGCTGGCGGAACTCATCAGTCTTAGCGCGCAGCTCGGCGTCGCTCAGCTTGGCAAATTCGGGGCCAAGCCGGTTAATCTCATCTACTATTGGCTGGAGCCGGCGTATTTCTTTTTCGTTGCTGTCACCGAGCAACCGCCGGAAAAAATTCAACATATCTACTCCTTGGATGGGCGCAGCGGACTGCGCCAAAATCATGCAGGCACGGGCGCAGCGGGCTGCGCCCTTTTACCATACTACCTCATTATATCATCGCTGCCCATTTCGGCGATGACTTGCTCAAACACCGCGACAACCCGCGGATCGAAATGGCGTCCGGCCTGTTCACGGATGTAGGCCAGCGCGCGTTCACGTGGCCACGCCGCTCGGTAGGGCCGGTCGCTCGTCAGCGCATCGTACACATCAACGACGGCAAAGATGCGGGCGGCAAGCGGAATCTCCTCGCCGCGCAGGCCACGCGGATAGCCGGTGCCGTCCCATTTTTCGTGGTGGCACCACGGAATATCGAGCGCAGGCGCGAGAAAGGCAATCGGGCGGAGCAGCTCGACGGCCAGTGTGGGGTGAGTGCGCATGATCGCCCACTCCTCGTCATTGAGTGGGCCGGGCTTGAGCAAAATCGCGTCAGGGATACCCATCTTACCGATGTCGTGCAACAGCGCGCCACGGCGCACGTGCAGCAACTCTTCCTCGCTAAACCCCATGCGGGCAGCGATGCGTACCGTCAACTCGGTGACGCGGCGCGAATGGCCTTCCGTCTCGCGGTCGCGCAAATCGAGGGCGCGTGACCAACCTTCGATCGTTTCATCATAAGCGGCGCGCAACTCGGCATTGGCGGTGCGCAGTTGCTCAAAAAGATCGGTGCGGTGCAACGCATTGGCGGCGAGATCGGCAATATCGCTCAACAATTCAAGTTCTGATTCACTCAGCGGCGTTGCCCGCTTGAGCACAAGCGCGCCGACCAAGCGATTGGCCGTGTTGAGCGGCGCGCCGATCACCGTCTGTTCGGTCTGGTTGAGCAGATCAGAAACGTTAACTGGACCACTGACCCGACTAAGCCGATGGCTTAGCGTCATAAGGATATCTGGTTGCTGTTCAAGCGTCGCCAAACAGTTCAACGCAATATCGACGTGTAACATCTCGCCATCGGGACGCAAGAGGGCAATGCTTTCCGCGGCAAACACTTCGCGCACCTGACCTAGCAAGATCGGCGTCAATTCGGCCCGTGCTTGGGCTGGGCGCAGGGCAGTCCCGATTGCCATCAGGGTCGCGCGCCGCTGCTCGCGAGCGACCTGCTCGGAGATGTCTTGCTTAATGGCGATAAAGCGACTGATTGCACCATTCTCGTCAGTTACCGGCGTGATGGTCATCTCTTCATGGTAGAGGCTGCCGTCTTTACGCCGGTTGATCAAGCGGCCCCGCCACGGTTTCCCGGCCAAAATCTGATCCCAGAGCGCTGCGTAGAAGGCGCGATCTTGTTTGTTGGATCGCAAGATGCGGGTCGATTGGCCAATCGCTTCGCTTACCGAATAACCGGTCAGGGTGGTGAAGGCCGGATTGACCCACTCGATAATCCCGTTGCGATCGGTTATGACGATCGCGTTAGCGGCATCGTTGAGAGCTTGCGCCTGTACCCGCAAGCGCTCGTGTTGCTGGTGAAATTGCGCGCGGTAGTAAGCGTTTTCGATGGCAATGGGCAATTGGGCAAGAAAGCCTTCGCGCTTGATGATGTAATCGGCAACACCCAAACGCAATGCTTGCAGGGGAAATTCCTCATTGCCCGGCTGGGCCATCACGATCACTGGTTGCGTCAGCCGGCGGAACTGAATCAGCTCTTTCACCAGATCGAGCATCGCTACGCGCGGTTGGGCGCAGTCGATCAACACAAGATCACCGGCGGATTGGCCTTCGCCTAAAGCTTTCAAAAACGCGCGCCAACTATGCACCGGCACACAGTGCAGATGGGGTGCAGCGCGTTGCAGATCATGGATTGTTGCCTTGCTATCGGTAGCGCCGAATTCAATATAGGTGACGATAATTGGCCGGCTGCGCCGCGCCTGCTGTGAGCGAAAGCGCCGGCAAGCCTGCTCGATCAGTGCGCCGATCCGGTCGAGGTAATCATCGCGCTTGATCACATAATCATCGGCGCCGGCTTTTAACGCGCTAATCACCGTGTGATCGCCGCCGCCACCGGTAAGGATGATAACGGCCAGCGGCAGATGGTGCGCTCGGATGTAGGCAAGGAGATCGAGACCGTCACCATCGCGGAGGTGGAGATCAAGAATGACTCCGTCGTATGGTAGTGCGTTGGGTGACAAATTGCACAGATGGGCATGAGCTGCTTGATACGAATCGACGTGCGTGATCGCACTTGCTGCATCATGGAGCAGCATCGCGCGCCGGAAGAGATCAGCGTCAAATGGATTGTCCTCAATGAGCAGTAGACGAAGCGGATGCGATGGCATGCGGGATCTCCAGATAGAAGATTGCGCCAGCACCGGGTTTACTCTCGGCCCAGACCCGGCCACCCATGCGCTCAGCCGCTTTCTGCACAATCGCTAAGCCAACACCGGAACCGGGATACATATCTTGGGGGTGCAGCCGTTGAAAGATGCCGAAGATTCGGTCGTGGTGGCGCATATCGAACCCAATCCCGTTGTCTTTGACCCATAGCCGCACCATACTGCCGATGGCTTCGGAACCAATTGCTAGCCGCGGTTGTGGCACATGGGCGCTAAATTTCAGTGCGTTGTCAATCAAGTTTCGCAAGGCTAAGGTGATACTGGTTTCATCGCCATAGATGATCGCACACTGGAGGTGGCGCTCGATTACAACGCCGCGCGCTGCTATTTGATCAGCATGAACGGTTAGAATCTCAGCAATGACGTTTTCGAGATTGATCTCGGCATACTCAAGAACCCTGCGCTCGACGTGAGTATAGGCTAGCAAGTCGTCAATGAGTTGATTCATTTGTGCAATGGCAAGGTGAATGTTGTTCAGGCATTGCTTGCCGTCATCACTGAGCTGGTGTGCGTGAAAGCGCAAGAGGAGTTGGTTGTAACCAGCTATCACCCGCAATGGCGCTTTAAGGTCGTGCGAGACGGTGGCGGTAAAGGCCTCTAATTTCTGATTGATTTGGCTTAATTCGGCATTAGCTGCCTGCAAGGGTGCGGTGCGCTCGGCGATCCGCTGTTCGAGCGAGGCATTCAGGGCGCGCAGTTCGTTATTGATGCGTTGGTATTGGCTGATGGTGCGCCAGCGCTCAAATCCGAGCCAAGCAGCCATTGCTAGCACAAACAGCCAACCTTTCATCGTCTGCCAGCCAGTCAGTCCCTCAATGTCGTGGGCCATCAACGTGAGCAGACGGTCGGAGAAGGCGATCCACGCTCCGGCAAAGATGGTGTACCAAAACGCTAATCGCAATGCGCTGGGCGCCGGATCGGCGCTATGCCATAGGTGACGAAGATACGCGAGCGACATAATCCCATCCCCCAGTCAGGGTACACTAGCAACAATGCGGCACGATCGAACGGGGATGCGCTCCAGTCTGAGATACTCTATCATCATAGCACAACGCATTCGGCAATGCTATGCTACAATCGCAGTGGTGACGCAGCATGCGCCAGTTTGGCAACTTGGTAGAGGAGGCGGCATGGCAAAGGCTGGAGTGCTTTACGTTGGCGCCGACGATGGGTTGTACATTTTTAGTGATCCGGGGGGCACGGGGCGTTGGCGCTTGTTGCCCGACGTGGCCTTGGCTGGCGAGCAAGTATTTGCATTAGTTGCCGCCGATTCGTTGAGCTTGGTGGCGGCAACAAAGCAAGCTTTCTTGCGCAGCGACGACGGTGGCCGGCAGTGGCGCGAGGCTGATGCCGAGGATCGGGCCTTATTCAATTTTTTGGCCACTGATCGCTTGCCGGTTGCTACAGTACAGGGAATGGGGGTTTGGCGCAACGCCGATTTGGGTTTGCCGGATGCGGGCTTGCTAGCTGTGTTGTCAGGCAAGCAAGAGGTGTTGTTGGCGGCGGTAGCTGATGGTACGCGCTTGCTGCGCAGCGAAGATGGCGGCAAGACGTGGCAAGAGGTGGCTGTAGCGTGGCAGGGCGCGCTGAGTGCGTTTGCGCCAAGCACTTACCATATTGATGTGGTGTGGGCTGGCACCGATCGCGGCCAGATCTGGCGCAGCGATGACCGCGGGCGCACGTGGCAGCAGGTGGGTAGCATTCCCGCGCCTGTGCGCTGCCTCGCCGCTGTGCGGGTAGCGTAATGCTGCCCTATCATCCGTAAAAGTCTGCGTATCCCTCACGGTCGAGCCGGGCAAGCATGTGTTCGAGCCGAGCCGCGCTACGCGGCAATCGTCCGGCGCATATCGTATGTAGCCCGCGCAGCGCCTGCCGGAAGCGGGGTGTGTCGTCGCCGCGCAGGCGCGGCAGCAGGCGCTGGAGTATCTGCATATCGAGCGCCTCAAGGGGGTTCATGCCAATCGCCTGCTCGATAAAACGGAGCGTCTCACTCAGTACCCGATAGCCGGGTGGCCGTCCGGCGGCGGCCATCTGAGTTTGAATAGCTTCTAGTAGCTGCCAAACCTGTTCGTCGATGTCACCCTGATGCGCAGCGCGGAGCGCCGCTAGATCAACGTTGCTGAGTTCGATCAGGTTGGCTCGATCAAGCACTTTGTCGCTGAGGGTGAAGGTGCTTTCATCAACGTTGACTGTGCCAATCAGGCGGAGGTTGGCCGGTAGCCGCAACGGGTTGCGCACAACGCCGCCACCGGCCAGCGGCGTCTCGGCCAGTGGTGTGCCGAGATCGATTAACCCCTCTGCTGTCTCCATCGCCGATAAGATTGGGGCGAGGTAATACTCCGGTCGCGCTAAATTCATCTCATCGAGGCAGACGATGTACGTCTGGCCCGGATCGGCTGCCGCGCTGAGGAGGTGGCGCAAAAACGGCGTCGGTTGGTAAAGCCCGGTCAGCGTGTTGTAGTAGCCGAGTAAATCACGGGCGCTATGCCAATCGGGTTGCACGGCGACCAGCAGATAGATTGGGTTGGGCTGGCCTTCGCCCACGCCGATCAGCGCGTCGGCGTAGAGCCGGGTAAGCCACGTCTTGCCGCTGCCGCTCGGCCCGGCCAAAATGACAAGTGGTCGCGCTTGCACCGCTAAATGGAATGCGTACAGGGTGCGTTCATCGATTACCATCCCCCGCCGGCGAATGGTGGCAGCGATCTGCTCGATTGGCGGCAATCCCGTTCGGTAACGTTCAGGCGTTTCGCGCAGCACAGCGGTTGCGCTCAGCTCAACCTCGGCTAATTCCATCAAGGCTTCATTGAGCGGCAACAAGGCGCAAAGGTCATTGATCAATCGCTCATCCGGCGGTAAGCGCTCCCACGGGTAGACAAAGCCGGCCCACAGATATTGCGCTTGCCGTTGGGCGAGATAGTGATCGATCCAGCGCATCTCCGGCGCGGGCGGGCGGCGGCTGGCAAACCGCGCCTGTCCTTCGGCCCCGATCCGGTCGATCAGTTCCTCCCACAGCGGGCGCGCTTCGTGCCAGAGCCGGGCAAGCTGTGGCCGGCGCGCGCCCCACAGTTGCAACCCAACGGCAACGGTGCGCTCGATGCCGCTGACCGTTAGCATCACGCCGGCTCCGCGTGGTGGCCGGTCGAAGGCAAACCAGTAATCCTCAATCGGATCGCGCCGCCCCTTCCCGCGGTCAATCGCCCGTCGCGCCTTAAAGCTCAACTCATACAGCGGCCATTGGCGCGGCAAGAGCGTTGCTGCTCGCTCGGCAGCGCGATTAGCCAGCGCCAGCAGTTCTGGGTGCAACAGACGTTGCACCGCTTGCCAGCGCTCGCTCACACCGGGTTGGAGCAGGGCTTGCAGGGCGGGTAATGAGAAAGGCATCAGGCAGTCGGTGGTCGTAAATAAAACTGCGGATCAAGCGCCGGTTGGGGATTGCTTGGGGCCGGCTGAAAGACCGTTGCTAAGCGCGGCAACATCTCGTGCAGCTCGCTACTCAGCGCCGCAATCGCTTCTGCTACCGCCTCTGCGTGCAATTGTTCGATAGGGAAGATCCGAGTCACGGTTAATTGCGCCAACACCGGTGGCTGATCAATCCTCGCCCGCAATACCCCGTTAATCTCAGTATGCGCTTCAACTTCAGCTTGGCCAGCGAAGATATGGTGCAATTTTGCGGCCAACTGATCAAAATCTGCTGCCTGTTGTTCGTCATCACTCAAGGGCAGAAAATAAGTCACATCAAACGCCATCGGGCTAGCGCGCCGCAAGGTGGGCAAGCGCTCGGCAACGATCTGGTTCAGCGCGTCGATAATCGGCTGGCCATGGATCGAAGCGACAGTGAGTTCTGCCGGCCAGTGGACTCCCACCACGGCGCGCAACGGCGGCTGCGACCATGCCCCGGATTTGTCAACGTTTGGCGGCAGACAGGTCACGTGCAGGCTGCGCCCCAGCGTATGCGTGTCGAGTAGTTCTTGAGTGTGGACGATATTAATCTGGTGCTGCTCGAGATGTTCGATCAGCGCGGCGATAAGCTGCTCATAGGTGAGCATAGCGCATCCTCTGGCGCAGATGGATGACTGATATAAGGGCATTATACCACCGGTTTAATCGGTTTGACCCCACCGCGCCGGCCTAGCCCAAACCCTATCCGGTAAATGTCGGGCATGTTGATACGACCATCGCTTGTTCGTTCAAAAATGCCAAGGTCGATTAAGTTTTCCCATATGCCTGACCATTCAGGACCAGTATTCTTCGGCGGCAGATAGTTGCCACTAATATCGCGCGGCCCGCCCGGAAAGTGTTCTCGCCAACGCTCTTGGATCGTTTCAAACGGGCAGGGCACATTCAGCCCGCGTAATGGCTCCATTAGCCGCTTTATCCATGGATAATCTTCGGTGATTTCATGCAAACGGATCTGAGCTGCGTGCTGGACGCCGCGTTTGATGCTTTCATAATGGAGGGCAAGTTGATCGTTGGGATACCTGTTCAGTGAGTCTTCAGCCGCAGCCTGCATCGCGGCTAGAAAAGAACGGGGCGATACCCGCCCTTTGCCATCGGCTAAGTGACTCACTGACCACACATAAGGGACGCCGCGCCGGCTATCTTTGCCCATTTGATCTCCGGCCAATGCGGCAAACAGCCTGCGTTGGATAGCTTCATCACGCTTCACTTCATCACTCAACGTCCAAACATCGTCTTCTGCGCGCAATGGCTGGCCGGTGACACGGGTATAGATGTCGCGCAGCAATGAGCCATGCTCGCCATCGGCGTTGCAGAGTCGTTGCCAAAGCAGACCGTGGAGATCGTGGCGTTCCCAACTCAATACGGTCTTGGTGGCTATGAGCTTCGCTGCATCGGGAAAGGTAGAGCCTAATTTATCTAGCTGATCCTCGCGCAAAAAGACTTTGGCGCGCAGTCGTTGGAACTCGGTCAGCCATAGCGCTACTCGCAAGAGATCAGATACCATCTGGTTAACCGTCTCCCAGCCGGTGCCGGTGCGATCGAGGGCATCGAAGACGAGCAGGCCATAGCGCTGTTGGTTTGCCAAGCGCTGGTCTGCGGCCTGTGCCATCCGAGCCAATGGTTCAGGGTTTTGGCGCACCCAATCGACTGTCGCTTGCCAAGCAGTTGTTGGTATGTGCTCGCCGGTGATCGTTGCCAGCCATCGGGCGACAACCGCTCGCCAAATATCATACGGCTCGGCAGCGTTTTGGCGCAATTGGGCCAAAGTGTCACTGTTGGGAAAAGAGCTAATGTCGGCTTTAGCAGCAAAGCCAATCGATACGGTCGTATGGGCAAGTTTTGGTTCCGCTTGGCCAATAATGGCGCGCAGCGGTTCGGCGGCAAGAGCTGCTGTCCAGAATGATTTCCCCGCGCCGCGCATGCCAACTACGAGCTGGTTCTCTAGGCGTAACGCTTTCAGATGTGCCGGCGGTATATACATAAAGCGGCGTTCAGGCGTTTCGCTGCCGGTTGCTGTTGTTACCGGCAACGCCGCGATAATAGCTTGCCGGATACGCTGCGGATTATTCATAGTGGTTGTCGATGATTGAATCAATGCCATCAAGCAACGGGCCGAAAATATACTTTACCTCGCTCTGATCTACTTCTTCGAGGCGTCCGTGTAACGAATGAACGGTTGCCCAGCCCCGATTCCACCGCACTGCCCACGGCATGTGCGGCGCTTCCTCATCGGCGATGTCAAAACTCCATAGACCTTCAGTCGTTGCTCCGGCAGGCACTTCATCATAGAGTTCATCTCGGAACACATCCCACGCCTGATCGCGCAATTCTTGCAAATACCGGTTTCGAGCTTCATCTTCCGGTATCATCGCACCCACAAGCTGCAATCGTTTACGGATCTCACGAGCTACTGCGTTGCGCCGCCAATGACGGAAGAGGATTTGGTACCCTGCCCATGTCTGCTTACTGGCGGTAGCAAACAATAACACCAGCGCAGCGCCGAGGTCGGTAACGCACGCCGACGCGATTTCATCAATCCCGGCCCGTGAGTCGATCAAGATAGCGTCTAGATGGTATTGGTCAAGAGTGTCGATGAGCCGTCGCAGGCGCTGTGACCAACGTTCACGTCGGCCATCACGGTTGATCTTAGGCATCCAGACCCGGCCCAGTTTGGCGACATACTCCCCCGGATCACGCCCGTGCGCTGGCGCGACATAGATCTCGCCATGGCGGGATAGCAGGCTCGGAACGACAAGATCCTTGATGACCGCGTTGCCATTATCCACGAGGTCTTCGACTAGCCAGTCGGTAATGCCATACTTAGGCCCAAATCCGTCAGGCAATAGCGCAGACGAGATGCCCGGTGACTCGAGATCGAGGTCAAGCACAAGGACGCGCTTGCCGCGTTGGGCAAGGTTCCACGCTGTCGCAGCTAAAGCGGTAGATCGCCCAACGCCTCCCTTGATGGAGAAGAACACAATGCGGGGTGCGCCGGTCGCCGGCAGCGCGATGGCTGTCCAATTGCTTTCGGTCACGAGCCGATCAACGACCCGAATGTTCGCCAAGCTCTCAAGGGTAAGGGTAAAAGATGGCAGGGAGTTACGCTTTAGCTCATCTTCGGTTTCAAACAGCACTGCCTGCTCGCTGGGGAAGGCGTGCGGCCCTAACTTTTCATACATCTGACCCGCGATGGCGTGCAAGATGTCTTGCGCCTCTGGGTCTTCGCGTAGGGTCTCGGCCACAATGAGCCGAATTCGCCCATTGAGGTCACGGTTAACCAGCATTGTGCCGAATTGGGCTACTGTTGCGGAATACTGGCTGAAGATTTCGTTCAAGATGGGCACGATCTGGTCAAAGGTGGTCATATCCAGCCGTCTTTCACTGCTTCCTCGATCAGGTTACGCACCTCGTCTGCGCCCTTGCGGTGAGCTTGCGCCCGTGTTCCATTGAAGTTAGCTCGATTGGCATACCGTTGCCCAATACGCCAATCGTCAAATGGGTTGGAGCCAGAGAGCGTGTACTTGGCGTTGCCATGACCGGATTGGTACGTTTCATATCGAACCCAAGCCTGATCGGCATGCACGCGATCTATGGTTAGAGCTGGGGCGCCACTGCTGTTAACCGGCATCCCGAAGACGATCATCAGTCGTTTTAACCCGCATTCGGCGGCCAAACCGTAGAGGTGATCCGCATTGGCCCAGCGCGATTGTTGTAAAAGAAGTTCAGCGTCTTCCCAATGCCGGTGAAAGGCATCAAGAAAGTCGGTATCCATTGCGCTGCTCATGTTGTTTGATCGTAGCATAATCGAGTGTAGAAGCGATTAGCTCCTCTATCATACCATGCTATCGCGCGGGCGCGTAAGGCGCGAGGCAGTGGGTATACAGCGTTGCCGGCCTTCCTCTGGTATAATACCTTCTGCTGTGTAACCAACACCTGAAAGCGCGATGGCAGTTCAGTCACTCTACCGCAAATGGCGTTCCCAGACCTTTGCCGAGCTGGTGGGGCAAGAGCATGTGGTGCAGACGCTGCGCAATGCGATTGCCGAAGACCGGGTCGGCCATGCCTATCTCTTTACCGGCCCGCGTGGCGTCGGTAAAACGACGATGGCCCGGTTGTTGGCCAAGGCGGTGAATTGTCTCCATCCCGACCCAGCGGCGCGCCCATGCGGGGTGTGCGAGATGTGTACCGCCATTGCCGAGGGGCGCGCGGTTGATGTGATCGAGATGGATGCCGCTTCCCACACGAGCGTGGAGGATGCGCGCGAGATTATCGAGCGGGTGCAGTTTCGCCCGAGCGTCGCCCGCATGAAGGTCTACATCATCGACGAAACCCACATGCTTTCGACCGCGGCCTTCAATGCCCTGCTGAAGACGCTCGAAGAGCCGCCCGATCACGCGCTCTTTATTCTTGCTACCACCGAAGTGCATAAGGTGCCGGCAACAATTCTGTCGCGCTGCCAGCGCTTTACCTTTGTGCGCCATAGCGTGACGTCGATGGCAGCCCACCTGCGCCGGATCGCCGCCGCCGAGGGGATTGCGCTGGCCGATGGCGCGCCCGAAGCGATTGCCCGCGCTGCGACCGGCAGTATGCGCGATGCGCTCGGTATCCTCGAACAGTTGGCCTCGTTCGTCGAGGGGCCAATTACGCTGCACCATGTGCAGAGCCTGTTAGGCATGACCGCCGCCGCTGAAGTGGATGCATTGATCGCGGCGTTGCTCGCCGCCGATCTGACCGCTGCGCTGCGCGCCGTTAATGCAGTAGCGAATCAAGGCGCCGATCTGCGCCAGTTCGCCCGCGATCTCGTCGAGCGGCTGCGCGCCGTGATGCTGCTCAAAGCGACTGGCGATCGCGCGTTGCTCGATCTTGGCGACGATGAGGTGGCGCAGTTGGCGCAGTGGGCGCAGCAGGCCGAGATGGCGGCGCTGGTGCAGTGGGTGAAGCTGTTTAGCAATCTCGATTATCAGTTGCGCACCACGCCCTACGGCCATCTGCCGCTCGAAGTGGCGGTGGTCGAAGCGTTGCTAGCTCCCGCTCCCGCTACTCAACCGGTGGCCCCACGCCCGCAACCGGCCCGCCCCTTGCCCAGCGCGCCGGTGATGGCGCCCCGCCCGCAGCCCGTCGTTCCGGCTGAGCCAGCGCGTTCCATATATATGTCGTTCGTTACGGCTGGTATGTTACACCCACAGCCCGTCGTTCCGACTGAGCCGGCGCGTCCGCCGGTTGCCGAGCAACCAACCCCTGCCGCTGAGCCGGTTGAACCGGCAGCGCCTGCGCCTGCCGATCCGCCGCCACCGCCGCCAGCGGCATGGGCTGCGGCCCAGCATGCTCGCCCGCCCGCTGACCCGGCAGCAGCGCGGGCCGCCGCTGCCGATCTGTCGCTGCTCGAACAGCTCGAAGCGACGTGGGAGGATTTTAAGCGCGATGTCCGCCCGCGCAGCCCGACGGTGCAGGCGCTGCTCAATAGCGCCCGCCCGTATGATGTCGAGGGGAATACCATCGTCTTGTTGGTGAGTTCGGCGTTTCACAAAGAGCGGCTGGAAGAGCCGAAAAATCGGGCGATTATCGAAGAGGTGCTGCGCCGCCGGTTAGGAAAGGCCTATGCCGTGCGTTGCACGATCGAGGAAAAATCGGTCGAACCCACCGATCTGCGCGGCAAGATTCGCGAGGCGCGTAAAGACGAATTGGTGCGCGCTGCGCTTAACATCTTCGATGCCCATATCGTGGATATTGAGCCGCTCGAACCAGAATGATCGCTGTACAATCGGCGCGCAGTATGGTACCCTGTGTATACGGAAAAATAACGCTGTGCGCGTAAACGAGCTGTTGCAGGTATAATCGGCGTTTGTGGCGCGCGGCTGCCGCGCCTCGCAACCAGTATGGAGTGCGGCAGCGAAGCTGCAGCGTCGCAACCAGTTCAGTGTAGCGCCTCTCGTTTAAGTGTCGAGTTTGCGCAAGAGCATGTTCATAGGCCAAACCTCATTGCCCGCGCGTGAAAGGAGCAGAACTCATGAATCAACGCCAACTTATGCAAATGGCTCAGCAGATGCAGCGCCAGATGCAGAAGGTGCAGGAAGAATTAGCCGCAACCATTGTTGAGGGCACTGCCGGTGGCGGCGCGATTACGGTCAAGATGAACGGCCACCGCGAAGTGCAGTCAATCACGATTTCGCCCGAAGTCGTTGACCCCAACGATGTTGATATGCTGCAAGACCTCTTGCTGGTTGCGATTAACGATGCCTCGCGCAAAGCTCAACAGTTGGCCGAAGAGCGCATGCAGCCGCTCACCGGCGGGCTTAAGGGTCTGTTCTAAGCCGTGACGGGGAAGGTATGGCCGTTCATCCAGAACATACATTGATCGCGGCGCCGGTGGCGCGCTTGATCGAGGAGTTTGCCAAGCTGCCCGGCATTGGCCCCAAGACTGCTTCCCGCCTGACCTTTTTTTTGCTGCGGGCTGAGCCGAAGCAGGCACAGGCCTTGGCGCAGGCGATTCTTGATGTCAAAGAGCAGGTAGGCTATTGCCGGCGCTGCTTCAACATTACGGTCGGCGAGTTATGCCCAATCTGCCGCGATCCGGCCCGCGATCAGACCAAGATCTGTGTGGTTGAAGAGCCGCTCGATGTGCTGGCGATCGAGCGCACTGGCGCTTACCGCGGCCTTTATCATGTGTTGCACGGCCATATCGCCCCGCTCGAAGGCATCTACCGCGAAGACCTTAAGATTGACGAGCTGTTGGCTCGGGTGCGCAGCGAGCCGGTCAATGAGGTGATTCTCGCTACCAACCCCAATACAGAGGGGGAAGCAACGGCCTTCTTGCTGTTGCGTGATCTGGCGCCGCTTGGCGTGCGGGTGACACGCCCGGCTCGCGGTCTGCCCACCGGTGGCGATCTTGAATGGGCCGATCCCGAAACGCTCGGTTCGGCGCTGGAAGGCCGGCGTGAATTGTAAGCGCGGCAGTTCGTGGCTGTAGCATTGCTTCCGCAGGCGCGCAACCGGCAACTGGCACGAGTCTCTTTGCAATGACCTATCAACCTTCTTATGAACGTCACCGCGATCCTCAACGACACCATCGCTAGCGTCAAAGGCGCGCAGTTTGCCGGCATTGTCGGCACTGATGGTCTTAGCGTAGCGATGGCCTACCATCCCGCTGCCACCGAACTCGATCTCGATGTCGAGCTAGCCGAACTCGAATTGGCCGAACTCACCTCGCGGGCAACGGCGGCAGCCGGCCGGATCGGCGCCGGCTATATGCGCGATCTGGTGATCGAAACTGATGCTTTGCTGATGCTGGCGACGCAGATTATACCCGGTTATTATGGCGTGCTCGGTGTGTTGAGCGAGATTGCCAATCTGGGCAAGGCGCGGTTTGCTTTGCAGGCAATGATTGAGCGGGTGCGCACCGAGTTGTAAGCCGGTTGCTGAGAGTTGCTTGCCGCTTGCGTGCTGCACAGCGCGACCGGTATGGAATGCGGCAGCAACGCTGCCGCATTCCATGATGGCCTATCTGCCTATTCACCTGCCTTATTGCCCCAATGCTTTTTGGGCCTCATTGTGGCTATTCTCTCCTATCTCCTCCGCCGCGACCCCGCTTGGCACCAGCACCATCTCGGCAAAGATGTGCGCAAGCATTGCCGCTGCCTGCTCACAGAGACCGCAATGCACCGCTGAAGGCTGAATGATCGTGCTCCGTGTCGCTGTCAGCCAGCGAAACCGCTCGTAGATCGGCAGTTCGCCGATTGGCCCCGCCGCCGCGCCACCGGCGCAAACCAATTCAAACGCCGCCAGTTGCTCGCGCACCGGCTCAAGATCGAGATCGGGCCAGAGCGCAGCAATCCGCCCCTCGTCGAGCTGCGCGCGCATGCCGAGAAACCGTTGTTGCCGGCAGAGCAGCACCACGCCAATGTTGATCTGCTCGCCACGCTCGACGCGCGGCACTAGCCGCAACAAAGCATACTCAAAGGCGCTCGCGGGCATGGATCGCCTCCTGTACGAACGCGCGCGGCGCTTCTAGCCGCAGACTCAGGTATTCAACATAAGCTGCGCGATGCGCTTCAATGGAAGGAAAACGCGGATCATCGAGCCATTCAGCCGGCACCTGTGCCATAATGTCCCACAGCAGTTCTCGGGTAATCTGGCGCGCCAGCGCCTCATCGACCGCAGCGAGTTCGGTGGCTGCCGGCAAGAGCACATGCTCGCGAATCTGGCTGAACGGCGCGCGGGCCCGGTTTTGATAATCGTGCCATGTGTAGTGCATGTAGAGCGCCGCGCCATGGTCGATCAGAAAGAGCCGCCGGTGCCACCAGAGCAGATTGGTGTTGCGCGGCGTGCGATCAACGTTGGTGATAAACGCATCAAACCAGACAATTAACGAGGCTAACTCGCGGTTAATGGTACGGATGGCGGTTGGCTCGAATGCCAGCGCGCCGGGCAAGAAGTCAACCGCTAGATTCAGTCCGGCGCTGGCCGTCACTAAATCCTGTATCTCGCCGTCGGGTTCGTTGCGTCCAAGCGCCGGATCTACCTCAATCAGCGCTAGTTCTGGCGCTGGCAAGCCGAGCGCGCGGGCCAACTCGCCGCAGATTAGCTCGGCAACCAATACCTTCGGCCCTTGCCCTGCGCCGCGAAACTTGACCACGTACAAGCCGTCGTCGTCGGCTTCGACAATCGCCGGCAACGAGCCGCCTTCGCGGAGTGGGGCCACATAACGAGTTGCAGTCACTCGACGTAACATTAGCGCTCCAACTTCAAGATATACCCCGTCTGCGCCGGGATTTCGGTGAATGGTTGATACTCAGCAATGGCGCCATTGCTAATGGTCAACGGCGCTGCCGGCGCCGGCGGCGTGCCATAGAGCGAGGTAAGCTGGTAGGTGCCATCCGGCAGATCGCTTCCGCTTAACGAAAGCGTAAACGGCTCAGTCGGGAGGGCGTCAAAATTGATGATCACTATCACTATATCATCACCGCTGCGCCGGAGGTAGGCGGCAATGTCATCGCCTTTGGCCTGCAACGGGATAAAGTCGCCGGTGGCCAGTGCCGGTGTGTTGATGTGCAAATGGATCAATTGCCGGTACGCATTGAGCAGCGAATCCGGGTCTTCGTCTTGCAACATGACATTTTTGGTTGGATAGTCGAGCTGTGGTGATTGCCATGGGTAGCCGGCAGTGAAGCCGCCAAACTCCTCTTTCGTCCATTGCATGGGCGTGCGGATGCGCTCGTCGGGCTTCACGCCAAGCATGCCAATCTCTTCGCCGTAGTAAATAAACGGCAATCCCGGCATGGTCAACAACGCCAGCGCCGCTAGCTTTGCTTTGGCAAAGTCATTGCCGAGCACCGACATCACCCGGTTCTGGTCGTGATTGGTCAAGAACGGCGCCCACCGCTGGTATGGCAGTTTGGTGTACGCATCTTGCGCAGCCTGCATAAACAGCTTGGCGAGACCGGTATTGGCCGCGCCAACAATCTGCTTGGCGACTTCAAACTCGAAGTAGTAGTCGAGCTGGTCGGGGTAATACGCGGCCAAGGTGCGCGGGTTGCCGTTGAACACTTCGCCGACCGTAAAGGTGCCCGGTACCTCGCGGTCAAGGAAGCGGCGAAACTCGCGCAGCCATGCAAATGTCTCGGCAGTGTCTTCTTGCAGGGTGTAGTACTCGATCAGATGCTTGATCGCATCGAGCCGGAAGCCGGCCACTCCCATCTCTTCTACCCAGAAGCGGGCGATCTTGTAGGCTTCGGCGGTCACAGCGGGATTACGGTAATTCAGATCGGGCATTCCACCCCAGAAGACGCCATAGTAGTATTCGTCACGGATTGGCGATTTGTGCCAAACGACGTTATTGCCAAACGGGCCGCGGTAGCCGGGATCGATCGCCGACCAGAGGTACCAATCGCGATAAGGTGAATTGGGGTCGCGCAATGCTTCTTGAAACCATGGGTGCTGTGTACTGGTGTGATTGAGCACTAAGTCAATAATGATCTTGATCCCGCGCTTATCGGCTTCAGCCACCAGCCGCTTGAAATCGTCATTGGTGCCGTAGTCTTTTTCCACCGTGTAGTAGTCAATCGTATCGTAACCGTGGTAACTAGCCGCCTCGGCCACCGGCATCAGCCAGATGCAGTTGATGCCCAAATCGCGAGTGGTCGCCGGGTCGCCGTCGTTCAGATAATCCAGCTTGGCGATAATCCCATTGAGGTCGCCAATCCCATCGCCATCGCTATCGTAAAACGAGCGCACAAAGATCTCATAGCAGACCGCGCCGTCCCACCAGCCGGCTTGGAGCGGGAACGGCGTTGCGGTAGGGCCGGGGGTGATGCGGGGCGGCAGGGTCGGCAGCCGCGGATCGCGCGTTGGCGTGGGTGGGCGGGAATTAGTAGGGGTCGCTGCAGCGGGTGTCGCAGTGGGGGTGGGTGGCGTAGCCGCTGGCAACCCGCACGCTACCAAGAGAATGGCTATCAGCAGGAAGAGGGTTAATCGGTGCATAGGAAACCATTTCGTTGTCAATTAGTTTCGGCTGTCTGCATTATAGCAAATCTCTCTTGCCAAGGCGCGGAGCAGTTGTAAGGGACGAGGCGGCAAGTCAGTGGTTGGGAGTAATGCCGTGATGCGGGTGCGTAAGGAAGCAGCGCACTGCCTCCCTACGCCTTGCTTCCGCTGCGATGGCCCAATTGTTCGCAGACATACCGCAACCCCTCGGCAAACTGGCGCGCGCCGCCCTGAGCCGGATGGCGCACGGCAGTATGCACAATCCCAAGCTGGGCTAACGCTTGGCTGGCGATGCGGCCCATCGCTACCACCGGGCAGCCGGCAAAGAGGGCGCAGGCGCGGGCCAATAATGGCAAACCGAGCGCCAGCTCGCTTGAGCGCGGGGTACGGTTGCTCTGGGGCTTGCCGGGTTGATGCGGGTGAAGCGGGAAGGCATTCCAGCCAACTGCAAACCGGTTGAGCGCCGCCAACTCGCGATAGACAATGGTCGCCGTCGGTTCGCGCGAAATGCGTCCATCGCTAGTTGCTCGTTGAAAGCCGCGCGCCGTGCCGAATTGGCCGAGCGGTTCGATGCCGTCAAGTAAAATCTGTTCGCTGGTGAACGGCACGCCAGTGCGGCGCGCGCCGTTGTAACCGGGAGCTTCGCCGATCAGCACGAGATCAGGGCCACGCTGATATGCCAATTGGAGCGCTAATGCCAGATTTGCCCGCCGAATCGCATTGCCCTGCCGTTGCTCGTCATCAGCAGCATCCCACGCATACATATTGATGGTATTTGGCGGGGCTGGCAGCGCTGCTAAATCGGCGATCAGTTCAGCAATTACTTCACTCTCCAATCCCCTGCTTCCTGCTTGCAATAATGACATATCTGTCAGCCGCTACGCATTGTTTGACAGCCCTCTGTAACTGCTTGGGATTATAGTGGATCTAGCGAACAGAGGAGGTTTGCCATGCCAACGTCGCCAACGCTCTGGGAAATTGAGAGTCCGCTTGGCCCAGTCGCATTTCGGGTTTCTGGTCAGGGACGACCGCTTATTTTTTTGCATGGTTGGGGTGGTTCGAGTCGCTATTGGCAAGCCGCGCCAGCCTTTTTGCCCAACCGGCGCTTGATCGCGATCGATTTGCCGGGATGCGGCGCCTCGCCAGCGCCGATCGAACCGGTGACGCTAGCGTCGTGTGCGCGCGCGGTATTAGCAGTGGCCGATGCGCTCGATATTGATCGGTTTGCGCTGGTGGGCCATTCACTCGGCGCCGCGATTGCGCTAGCGGTTGCCGATCTGGCCTGTGAACGGGTCGAGCGGTTGGGGTTGGTGAGTTTTGGATTCAGCGCCAATTTGTATGAAGATAGCCTAGTCACGATTGCCGGCGCGCAATGGCAGATAGCTGCGGCCTATTGGCGACCGTGGTTAATCTGGTGGCGGCCATGGTGGGGTGTGACGCAGCAATGGCGGCAGGCGTGGTGGACGATGCCTCCCACTCCTGATCTGCTAGCCCGTCCAATGGTGCGTCGCCCGCTCGATAGCTCATTGTTAGCGCAGGGAGTCGCCGATCTGGTAGCGATGGATCCGCTGGTAGCGATCGAAGCGGCAGCTATTATGGGGCATCCACAGCTCAAGCGTGCCGTACAGCACCCGTTGCCGCCAGTTTTGTTGATCAGC
>JANWYE010000500.1 GCA_025057175.1 Chloroflexus sp.
CCCTACCCGCGTTTCAAACCCCATCACAGCGGCGCTATATTGTTTGGCCGTGTTAGTCCACGTCATCCGCTCTCGCGCTCGCGCGTTTCAAACCCCTTCACAGCGGGGCTTTTTTGTTTTGCGGTGCGAACGTCGCTGCCCCCCGACGCTGTGGTCGAGTTTCAAACCCCTTCACAGCGGGGCTTTTTTGTTTTGGCCACGGCAGGGACCTGGTCACGCTTGCGCTCCACGTGTTTCAAACCCCTTCACAGCGGGGCTTTTTTGTTTTGTGTGTCAAACGTGTTTGAAATATTGCTGCGTAATTGATGTTTCAAACCCCTTCACAGCGGGGCTTTTTTGTTTTGCTCGCACTACGAGGAGGTGAAGGAGGTTCGGGTGGTCGTTTCAAACCCCTTCACAGCGGGGCTTTTTTGTTTTGAGCAGCTCGCTGAGCTGTTCCGGGTCTTTGGCAGGGACGTTTCAAACCCCTTCACAGCGGGGCTTTTTTGTTTTGACCGAGCTGATCGCCGCCCGCCGCGCAGTTGCAACGTGTTTCAAACCCCTTCACAGCGGGGCTTTTTTGTTTTGTCCGTGCAGCGCGACAAGGTCATCACCGCCTATAGCAGTTTAAAACCGCTTCACAGCCGGGATTATTGGATTTGCAGAGATGGAGGGGCGGT
>JANWYE010000501.1 GCA_025057175.1 Chloroflexus sp.
AATCCCCGTGAGGGGATTGAAACGGAACGATAACGTACACGTTTACTGATGTGCGCGTTACTAGTTCAAAAAACCAAAATCCCCGTGAGGGGATTGAAACAAAGTATTCGCAATAGCGGGCTTGGAGAAAACGGTTGAGGCGTGTTCAAAAAACCAAAATCCCCGTGAGGGGATTGAAACTCACTGTGAACTCTGGGCATAACGCCTTTTCAATGTGTGCCCGGTTCAAAAAACCAAAATCCCCGTGAGGGGATTGAAACTCTGCGCGATTGGAATAATCCAGTCCATGTGCGCTTGGTTCAAAAAACCAAAATCCCCGTGAGGGGATTGAAACCAAGAAGGTGACAAGCTCCATCGCTTTTTCCGGCAGTTCCATGTTCAAAAAACCAAAATCCCCGTGAGGGGATTGAAACAAACGGTATCCAGCGTATCCATAGTTAACCTCCTTGCTATTGTTCAAAAAACCAAAATCCCCGTGAGGGGATTGAAACCGGATGACTCCCTTTCGGCTTTTAATGACTTCACGCATTTTGGTTCAAAAAACCAAAATCCCCGTGAGGGGATTGAAACGTCCTTGTGAAGGTCGCTTACTACAACCATGGGCAATTCTGGGTTCAAAAAACCAAAATCCCCGTGAGGGGATTGAAACGGACAGAGT
>JANWYE010000502.1 GCA_025057175.1 Chloroflexus sp.
TAAACAAAGTTTCAATCCCCTCACGGGGATTTTGGTTTTTTGAACAAAGGATAGACGTGAAACACCGCGTCTTTTTGCTTAGGTTTCAATCCCCTCACGGGGATTTTGGTTTTTTGAACCAAGAATCGGCAAGCGGTTTAAGCGCACTGTGCCTGCTTTGCGTTTCAATCCCCTCACGGGGATTTTGGTTTTTTGAACGCAAATATTCGTGAATTCCAGCGCGAATAAATCTATCGTTTCAATCCCCTCACGGGGATTTTGGTTTTTTGAACATCAATATTCTGTTCAAAGCTAGGGATAATATTGTAGCAGTCGGTTTCAATCCCCTCACGGGGATTTTGGTTTTTTGAACGCTTGCTCTGCTTGGAAAATGTATACGCAAACTGTGGATGATTTGGTTTCAATCCCCTCACGGGGATTTTGGTTTTTTGAACTTAGCTCCGCGGGCTTTTGGCCCGTAAGCAAGGCCGTCACCGTTTCAATCCCCTCACGGGGATTTTGGTTTTTTGAACCCTGCCCGCCCGCCGATCACCAATCGGCGGGCGGGCAAGAAAGGTTTCAATCCCCTCACGGGGATTTTGGTTTTTTGAACCGGAGAAATGAATAGCTGCATTTTCCGAAGGTTCGCCGGCATTGTTTCAATCCCCTCACGGGGAT
>JANWYE010000503.1:0-390 GCA_025057175.1 Chloroflexus sp.
TGCCTTGGGTATCGCCCGGAAGAAACACGTTGGAACCCGGTGGCGCGCGTGGACGTGCTGCCGGCCATCGAGGTGGCCGAGCCGATGATTGTCGGCGGCGTCAGCTCCCGCTATCTGTCGCAGCTCGACCCCGGGCAGCGGTATCAGCTGCACCTGGTCACGCTGGACGGCACCTCGATGACGGGCATCTACCGCTTTGACGGCGACCTGACCCGTTTCGACTTTCTCAGACACGCCGTCATCAGCGCCGCATACCAGCTGGGCCTCGACAAACCGTCCACGTTGAAGATCGGCGTCGGCGGTGGGCTGGATATCCTGCTGGCCAAGCTCTACGGCTCGGAGCAGATCGTCGCCATCGAGCTGAACGCCGACATCGTGGACCTGCTGCGC
>JANWYE010000503.1:400-655 GCA_025057175.1 Chloroflexus sp.
CGGTGGAGCTGATCATTGCCGAGGGCCGTAGCTTTCTGATGCAGGATGCGCGACAATACGACATCGTCCAGGGCATCGGCCTGGACAATTTGGCGGCGCTCTCCAGCGGCGCGTACGTATTGGCCGAGTCCTACCTCTACACCGTGGAGGCCGTCGGCCTGGCGCTCGACCGGCTGACGCCGCGGGGCGTGTTCTCCTGGTCGTTGAGCGATAGCGCGCCGCCGCACACCACAGTGCGGCTGGCCGGTCTGGCGG
>JANWYE010000504.1 GCA_025057175.1 Chloroflexus sp.
GGCGCGTCCTCGCAGGCGGTATTTCATCTCAGGCAAGCGATGGGCGGCGGCAAGACTCACCTGCTCGTCGGCTTTGGCCTGCTGGCCAAACACCGCTCCCTGCGCGAGCGCCACTTCCCGAACATTACCCACGTCCGCGACTTCGACGACGCGGCCATTGCCGCCTTCAACGGGCGCAACAACCCTAACCACTTCTTCTGGGGCGAGATTGCCGCGCAGCTCGGCAAGGCCGATCTCTTTCGCAGCTTCTGGGCGGAAGGGCCGCGGGCGCCCGGCGAGTCCGACTGGTTGCACCTGTTCGAGGGCGACCGGCCGACGCTGATCCTGCTCGATGAGATGCCGCCCTATTTTCACTATTACGCCGCCCAGCCGGTCGGCGGCGGCACGGTTGCCGACATCGCCGTGCGCGCCTTCGCCAACCTGCTCACCGCGGCCGGCAAGAAGAAGAACGTCTGTGTGGTGGTCTCTGACCTGACTGCTGCCTACGACACCGGCAGCCGGCTGATCAACCGCGCCTTGGCGGACGCCTGCGCCGAGCTCGGCCGGCAAGAGCGCAACATCACCCCTGTAGACCTGGCCGCCAACGAAATCTATGACATCTTGCGCAAGCGCCTATTTGCCGCGCTACCCGACCCCGCCGAGATCCGCCGGGTT
>JANWYE010000505.1 GCA_025057175.1 Chloroflexus sp.
TGGGGGAGGGAGTTACGCCTCCCCCCGGAGGGGGGAGGGAGGGAGGGGGGGCAACGGGGGAGAGGGATGTGGCCCCCACCCCGGCCCTCCCGCGCTGGGGGAGGGGGTACGCCTCCCCCCGGAGGGGGGAGGGAGGGAGGGGGCAGCACTAGGAGGGGGGCGGTGGCCTCCACCCCGGCCCTCCCGCGCTGGGGGAGGGGGTACGCCTCCCCCCGGAGGGGGGAGGGAGGGGGGCATACATCTCGCTAGGGAGGGCGTAATGTGTCGCGCTCTATGCCGGCGAAACGTATCGCTACCCTTGATCGTCAAGCGCGGCGAGGAGTAGATCGCCCTCGGCGGCAGTGATGCGCCCTTCGGCGACTATCTGCAAGATTGAGGCTCGTTGTTGTTCGCGTTCAGCCTCGCTCAGCGGTGCCGGCGCCGGACGTAGCTGGATAGTTTGGCCAGTTGCCGGCGGATGGGGCGGCGGTGGAGGTGGTGGCGCTGCCGGCGGATGGGGCGGCGGCGGGGGTGGCGGTGGAGGTGGCGCTGCCGGCGGTTGGATGCGGCTGAGCGCGCGTTCTACCGCTTCGAGTGCGCCGCTAAGGCCGGCTGCTGCCGCTTGCCGGGCCTGCTCTTTGATCCGCTCAATCCGGTCAGGATCGAGCCGCCAC
>JANWYE010000506.1 GCA_025057175.1 Chloroflexus sp.
TCACGGGGATTTTGGTTTTTTGAACTCCGTTGAAATGAACGGATAAATCGTGTACTTTTCTTGTTTCAATCCCCTCACGGGGATTTTGGTTTTTTGAACAGATCGATTTGGCCTACTGTTTCAGGCCATCTGCTCAACCGGTTTCAATCCCCTCACGGGGATTTTGGTTTTTTGAACGTAAAATATTCGCGCATTTCTGCGCAATCAAGCGGCACACTAGTTTCAATCCCCTCACGGGGATTTTGGTTTTTTGAACGCGCGCGTCCGGCGGCCACATCCACTTGGATGTCGGCACGACGTTTCAATCCCCTCACGGGGATTTTGGTTTTTTGAACCGAGGATTTATTCGAAAAGTGCGCCGAGTATGTGCAGGATTCGGTTTCAATCCCCTCACGGGGATTTTGGTTTTTTGAACTGCGTGATATAACCGCATGCAAAAAATGCGCGATATTCTACGTTTCAATCCCCTCACGGGGATTTTGGTTTTTTGAACAAATAGTTACAATGAGTATTGCGCCTAAGTATTCCATAATTTAGGTTTCAATCCCCTCACGGGGATTTTGGTTTTTTGAACGGAATGACCGTGCCATCCATCCCTTGGGGTGTCTCGTTGGTTTCAATCCCCTCACGGGGCGGTTGGTTTTGTGAACC
>JANWYE010000507.1 GCA_025057175.1 Chloroflexus sp.
CGCCACCACCGTCGTCGTTATACGCGAGCAAAGTGCCACTGCTGTTGTACAATTCGAGCACCGTATCGCTACACGACGCCAGATTGAGGGTCTCGATCCGGTAGCTATAGCCGCTAGTTGCTGCAAAGAATACCCAGTCTTGATCACCAGCGGTATGGAACGTATGGGTCTGCGCCGCGCCATTCACCACAATCGGTCGCGCCGTGCTCAGAGTGTTATCTGGCTCGTAGGCATCGGGCGCTGCGCTGGTTAGGTTAAGCCGGTAATTGGTATTTGCGCCATAGACGCTACCGTTGTACTGGCGCACTTTGACGAAGAAGCGCGCGCTAGCGGTCGCGGTCCACACAATGCGCGATGCCAGCCCTGAGTAGTCGTCATTCGCGGCGATCAGCGTGCCGCCGCTGTTGTACAGCTCAAGCACTGTGTCAGCCCGCGAGCCAAGGTCGCTCGTCGTAATGGTGTATTCAATGCCATTGACGGCGTCGAAGTAAACCCAGTCTTGATCGCCAGCCACGTGGAAATTGCGCTGCTGCGCCGCGCCAACGTTAATCGGTTTCGCAGTAGCTAAGGTATTATCTGGCTCATATTCATCAGGTGTTGCCGGCGTGCCATAGGCGCCAATCCGCAGATCGTAGCCGGTTCGTTCGCC
>JANWYE010000508.1 GCA_025057175.1 Chloroflexus sp.
CTCTATATCAGCTCAGTTTCAATCCCCTCACGGGGATTTTGGTTTTTTGAATATCAGAGCTAGCCGTTTCGTTGTAGTTAGTAATGCTCACGTTTCAATCCCCTCACGGGGATTTTGGTTTTTTGAATAGATATAGGGTTAGCGCAATACGGGCGCTAGTGGCGAGTGGTTTCAATCCCCTCACGGGGATTTTGGTTTTTTGAATCTGATCACGCTTGGCAACAAGCGTTAACCGAATATGAGATGTTTCAATCCCCTCACGGGGATTTTGGTTTTTTGAACCTGCCAACCATGGATACGCTCGACGAGTTATGCGAGCTGAGTTTCAATCCCCTCACGGGGATTTTGGTTTTTTGAACCGGAATTAACAAAACGTTTATACAAACCGCTTGACAACGTTGGTTTCAATCCCCTCACGGGGATTTTGGTTTTTTGAACCTCGCGTGCCGCGTCACGAATGCGTTGCGCAGTTTCTTCATGTTTCAATCCCCTCACGGGGATTTTGGTTTTTTGAACGTTGCTTGCTTCGTGGTCGATACCGACAACGGTTGGATTGCGTTTCAATCCCCTCACGGGGATTTTGGTTTTTTGAACAAGAAAGTTGCCGGTGTCATTGACGAAACCGGCAAGCCATCGTTTCAATCCCC
>JANWYE010000509.1 GCA_025057175.1 Chloroflexus sp.
CAATCCCCTCACGGGGATTTTGGTTTTTTGAACCTCATCGGCTGGATCTTGGCCATCATCGGCGGGGGCTTGCTGTTTCAATCCCCTCACGGGGATTTTGGTTTTTTGAACAACATCAACAAAATCCAGTTTGAGACACACTACCCACTTTCGTTTCAATCCCCTCACGGGGATTTTGGTTTTTTGAACATGGTAATAAGGAAACACAATGCTTCGTTGCAACATCGGGTTTCAATCCCCTCACGGGGATTTTGGTTTTTTGAACTTTGTATTGTCGGGCACGGCTAAGACGACACAAGCGGTGGCCAGTTTCAATCCCCTCACGGGGATTTTGGTTTTTTGAACGTACAACGAAAAACGCGCTTCTGGACAATACCCGATATGAAACGTTTCAATCCCCTCACGGGGATTTTGGTTTTTTGAACCGCGATTGCGGCACTGCCGGCAGAGGTAAAAGCACGCTTCGTTTCAATCCCCTCACGGGGATTTTGGTTTTTTGAACCTCTTACAACCACGTTGTAAAGCAGTTTCTCGCCAATCGGCGTTTCAATCCCCTCACGGGGATTTTGGTTTTTTGAACTGACGTGGCGCAAAAAGTGGCTGAGCAAGCGCGCCTGCTCAGATTCAATCCCCTCACGGGGATTTT
>JANWYE010000050.1 GCA_025057175.1 Chloroflexus sp.
ACATTCCGGTAGGATAGGCCGGCCGAAAACCGGTCGTTCCACGGAGAGCTGGCGCACCGGTTTGCCCGCCAAGCTGTTCGCGCAAACGGTTGGCTAGCTCGCGGGCCACGCGATGGTTTGGCACGAGCCGCAGCGCCCATTCAACTTCCTGCAACGCCGCAGCGGGATCGTTCTGGGCCACGAGGCGTTGCGCCAATTCGAGATGCGTCTCGGCGGCTTCAGCCATCGCCCCAATATCTTCGTAGAGCTGAGCCAAGCGGCGGCGTTGATCGTCAAGCTCAGGCTGTAACGCCAGCAACTCACGCAACGCTTCGGCGGCTTGCAACGAGCGCCGCTGCGCGCTATGCAGATCGGCCAAGGCACTATAGGCCTCAACAGCAGCAGCTACATTACCCTGCCGGCGGTAACACTGGGCAATGTAGTTGATATAAAACGCATTGTTTGGGTCGGCCTCGTGCAAATCGCTAAACGCCTGTAGGGCTTTATCTAGCCGGTTGGTCTGAAACAGCGCGACTGCGGCAGCGGTGCGCGCCTCGACATCTTGTGGAAACTCTTGCAACGCCCGCACTGCAGCGCGCAGCGCGTCTTCCCAACGACTTTGCGCCGATGCATCCCGGCACTGCTCCATCGCCCGATCGAAGATTGCCCGGTTGCCTGCCATAGCGCTCTTTCCACTTCTACCGGCGCTACTTCCCCAACAACAGCAAGATCAGCGCCTTTTGCACGTGCAGGCGGTTCTCCGCCTGCTCAAACACGACCGACTGCGGCCCATCGATCACCTCAGCCGTCACCTCTTCGCCACGGTGCGCCGGCAAACAGTGCATCGCCAGCGCATGCGGCGCGGCGTGGGCCATCAGCGCCGCGTTGACTTGATACGGTGTAAAAACTGGCCGGCGGCGTGCCGCTTCATGCTCTTGGCCCATTGATGCCCACACATCAGTATACACTGCATCAGCGCCGCTCACTGCCTCCACTGGCGACGTGGTAATGGTCAGTGTCGCACCATGCTCGCGAGCTAACTGCTCGGCCAGATCAGTGACATCAGGAGCGGGCCGGTAATCAAGCGGGCAGCCAATGCGAATATTGACGCCGAGGGTCGCACCCAACAACATCAATGAGTGACACACATTGTTGCCATCACCGACATAGGACAGCGTCAACCCTTGCAGGCGGCCAAATCGCTCGCGCAGGGTCAGCATATCGGCCAGCGCTTGGCATGGGTGTTCGCGGTCAGAGAGCGCATTTATCACCGGCACCGTCGCATAACGTGCCAGTGTCTCGACCGTAGCATGTTTAAAGACACGAGCCGCAATCACGGCCACCCAACGGCTGAGGTTGCGGGCCACATCGGGCACACTCTCGCGTCCGCCCATATCAATGTCATTGGCTGAAAGATACGAAGGATGGCCGCCGAGCTGCGTCATACCCGCCTCAAACGCCACCCGCGTGCGGAGCGACGGCTTCTCAAAGACGAGGGCCAACGTTTGGCCCAGCAATGGTCGATCATCGGTAATACCAGCACGCCAAGCAGCTTTGAGCGCCGCCGCCCGATCAAGCAGCGCTTCGGCTTCGGCGCGACTCAGGTCGGCCGCAGAGAGAAAATGGCGTAGAGTCATGATGCAATGCTTTCTATTCTCCAATTAATCGTGTGCAAAGCTTTACTGCTGCGAGCGCGAACTGTTACTCCGCCGCCGGCGTGGATTGTACCGCTGTTCAAGGCTGAGACGGCGATAATCGCCCGCCTCAATCAAGATCCGTTCACGGCAGATAGCAACATCAAACATCCGGGAAAGGATGCGCGGATCTATATCCTTCGGGTCACGGTTGCTGGTGATCACCGTCGGCAAAACATAATTATACCGATGGTTCATGATCTGGTAAAGTTTTTCACGCGCCCACGGCGTGGTGTTCTCGGTGCCAAGATCATCGAGGATCAGCAGTGGCACATCGCGCACCAGCTCGAAGCGTTCGTCATACGCCACTTCCGAGTTGGGGCCAAAGGTCGAACGCAGGTGATCGAGTAGGTCGGGCACCACGGTAAAGAGCACTTGCGTATGGCGATTGAGCGCCTCGTTGGCAATCGCCGCTGCTAAATGCGTCTTGCCACACCCATACCCGCCGAACAAAATCAGCCAACCCTGCGGGTTTTGCGCGTACTCGTAGGCGCGGGCAAAGGCGCGTTGCACCCCCGGCACTGTGCGGTCAAATGTCGCAAAGGTTTTGTCGCGCAAGGGGGACAGATTTGAAAGTCGCTCTAGCTCCTCGAAACGACGGCGTTCTTTCTCAGCTTGCTTGCAACGGCAAGTAATCAGCACGCCAAAATTGGGATCACCATAGGGCACAGCGAGCGTATAGTAACCAGCCCCACGGCAAATAGGACACACTGCTTCAGAGGTCGCTCTCATCGCTTCCGCGGCGGAAGAGGTATCCGAGCTGTCCACTGGTATATTTTTCAATATCAATAGGTCGTCCGGCCTGATACGGCGCAGATTCTCGTCCATTGGCGGCCCACCTCTCCAGCATACGCTGAATATAACGCCACGAACGCGCGTTGGCCCGCACCGCCTCGCGAATGGCGTCTTCGAGCCATTCGGCTGGGTAACGAGCGCTGGCAGCGCGCAATTCCTCTAGCAGCAACGGCGTTACCAACCCAATATTTTGTTCGTACAGCTCGATCAACCCCGGCCGCTCGGTGATCTCTTCGGCCGGCGGGGCGATCCCGCTCGCTGCGACCTGCTCGGCCCATGCCCGATTGGCCGGTGTATTGATCAGATACCAACTGCGCACGCGACTATCTAACGGTTCAATCAGATGCAGCACCGTGCCACGCCGCACTGCTGCCGCGATTCCTTCCTCCAGCAGCTCCTCGAACGAACGGAGCGAGCTGAGCACCTGCAACGAGCGCCGCAAGAGATCGTCGTTGCACAGATCATCCCAGCTTAACCGGCGTGGGCGACTACGCAAACGGCTGAGCCGGTAAAACAGGTGCAGTGTGACTTTGAGTTCGCTCGGCTTGGTGATCGCCGGCAGCACCTCGGTAAAAAACTCCGGCGGGATGCCGGTAAGCCGTTCGGTGGTGAAGCCTTGGAATGCCATACTGCTCCTGCTACCGGAAGGTGTTCGTCACTGCCGCTTCGCTCGCATGATACCGTGATTCGGCCTTCCATGCTACCACATCTCATCCTGATTCTGACTTTGCGCAAAATCTGTGCAAAGTATTGACAAAAGCTGTGAACTACCATATAATTTGCACAGCAAACCATTTTGGTTGCAAGCTGACTATTATGATAAAGGTTCATTCCATGAAACGCCGCTCGCCACTCTTGTTCATCTTTCTCACGATCTTTATTGACCTGCTCGGCATCGGCATTGTGCTGCCGCTGCTGCCCGAATATGCCAAAATCGTCGAACGTTCGAGCTGGCCTTGGCTCGCCGATAATCGCGCTTTGGTTGTTGGCGCGTTGACTGCTTCGTATGCGCTGATGCAGTTTCTCTTCGCGCCGATTCTCGGCGCGCTCGGCGATCGCTTCGGTCGCCGTCCAGTGTTGCTCTTTAGTCTGTTTGGGGCAAGTCTGAGCTATTTGGTCTTCGCGCTGGCCGAAAACCTCACCTTCCTCGGCGTCGAGACGGTCATCGGGCTATTGTTTCTGGCCCGTATTGCCGCCGGCATTACTGGCGCTAGCATTAGCACAGCCCAGGCCTATATCGCAGATGTCACCCCACCAAATGAACGCGCGCGCGGGTTAGGCATGATTGGCGCTGCCTTCGGCCTTGGTTTCATGCTTGGCCCGGCGATCGGCGGTCTGTTGTCTAACATTAGCTTGCAGGCGCCAGCCCTGTTCGCCGCCGCGCTTAGCTTTGCCAACTTTGCCTTCGGCTTCTTCCACCTGCCCGAATCGTTGCCGCCTGAGAAGCGCACACAAGCTGTGTCGCGCAGTCTTAATCCGGTTAGCCGTTTGACGGCAGTCGTTGGCGATGCTCGCGTGCAGCCATTCATTCTCGGCAGCGTGCTATTTAACCTTGCTTTCGCCGGTTTGCAAAGCAACTTTCCGGTCTATAGCGACGTGCGCTTTGGTTTCGGCCCGCAGCAAAATGCATTGGTATTCGCCTTCATTGGCCTCATTGCAGTTATCGTGCAGGGGTTCTTGATCCGTAAGTTGGTGGCGCGCTTTGGCGAAGCGCGGCTGGCTATCGCCGGTCTGACGTTGATGGCAATCGGGTTTACCGCCACTGGCGTTGCTACCGAGGCTTGGATGATCTTCCCGGCCATTGGCCTTGTCGCGCTTGGCAGCGGCATGGTCACACCGACGCTGACTAGCCTTGTTTCCCAGTCGGTGCTGGCAACCGAACAGGGCACGATTCTTGGCGGCGTGCAGGCCTTCACTAGCCTGACTATGGTCTTCGGGCCATTATTGGCCGGTATGCTATTTGATGTGATCGGGCCGAGCGCACCCTACTTGATCGGCGCCGGGTTGTTGGCCAGTGCGTTAGCCGTTTTGTTCGGCGTCCTTCGCAGCCGCCTCGTCACGCTGCCCCAGCCGGCCACCACGAACGCCACTACCGAGGTAGCCGTACACGTAGAGTGAGAGCTGGTCTGCACAATATAGCTACGCTCCATGTGTCTCATCCTGCCACATGGAGAGGGTAGGTAGCAAGGTTGGCAACATACCATCGGTATTCCGCCAATGGCCGTGTTACCAGCCAGTCTGCGGGCTGAAGCCTTTGCGCAAGCTTCCATAAACGAAGATCGCTTCAGTCCGCTGTAAACCACATAAGCTCAACTTTACATCTACAGTCCCACGCCATATTTTGGCAGCAAATTGCGCGGGCCATCAGGTGATCTATCTCACGCTTTCTGACCAACCCATTCTGTTTTACTAATTCACTACAATTTCTCATATTTCGGCGTCTATACCTATTGACATGTCTGTGCAACGGTGCTATGCTAACTGTGCAAAGCATTGACACAACCAGAGACAGGAGAATCTCATGATTAAAGTAGGACGGCGCTGCCATATTGAGGGGGTCACGCCTGAGCAAGTGTTTGCCACATTGTCGGATCCGGCGCTGATTAGCCAAATCATGCCGCGTGTGCAAAAGAGCGAACTGCACGACCGCGACGATGTTGCTCGCCACGCTCGCCTTGTCACCTACATGTCGATGGGCGGTTTGTTCGGCACGATTCGTTGTGAAGGCGATTTGACGTGGCAAGACAACCGCGAGATTGTCTTTACGGTGCGCACGCCACTGCCAGTTGAAACCCGCTGGGTGCTCAATCAGGGAGTGAACGGCACCGATCTACAAGTGGTCATGGGGATTGACTTAGCTCCGATGCTAGGCATGATGGCGTCGTTCGTACCTGAAAAGACGGTTGCCGATATGCTCGGCTCAGATCTGGAAACTGCTCTGCGTGGCGTTGCCCGTCACGCTCGGCAATCGTTGTCAGCCCGCGCCGCTGCCTGAGTAACTCTGCCCTCGTCTCTGGTATAATCGCAGAGCGCCATTTGACTGGCGCTCTGCGATCTTTATTTACCGCTCCGGCGTAGAGTCGGGGGAGACTATGATCGACCTCATGCAGATCGGGCTTGGGTTCATACTCAGCATTGTGATCGGCGGCGTTGCATTTGCCCGCCGGTCGCTGAGCGAAAGTGGTTGGTTAGGCGCAGTGTTGGTTGGCACGCTCACCTTTGGTTTTGGCGGCTGGCCGTGGGGATTAACGCTGATCGTATTCTTTGTGACCAGCAGTATCCTCTCGCACTACAAAGAGTCGATTAAAGAGCGGCGGGCAGCCGAAAAGTTTTCCAAGGGCGGGCGGCGTGATTTTTTCCAGACCATTGCCAACGGCGGGCTTGGGGCGCTCTGCGCGGTAGCGTATGCGCTGAGCGATCAACCGTGGTGGCTATTAGCCGCCTTTGTCGGCCTGATGGCAACCGTAAATGCCGATACATGGGCAACTGAACTGGGTGTGCTCAGCCCGCATCCGCCACGCCTGATTACGACCCGCCAGCCAGTGCCGCCGGGCACGTCAGGCGGTGTCACTTTGCTCGGCACCTCGGCAGCAGCAGCCGGCGGCTTGTTGATCGGCGTCGCAATGTTTGTGTTCAGCGCGCTATCCGCACCGGAAACACCCCTGCCGTGGTGGATGCTCCTCGCCGGCTTGCTGGGTGGTCTTGGCGGCGCTCTCTTCGATAGCTTGCTCGGCGCGACAGTGCAGGCGATTTATGTTTACCCTGACGGGCGCGAGACTGAACGCCGCGTTGCGCGCGACGGCACCCCTAATCGCTTCCTGCGCGGCTGGCGCTGGATGGATAACGACTTGGTGAATTTGATCAGCTCAGTGGGAGGGGCAATCATCGCGATTGTAATCGCGCTGATTGCTGGTGGTGCGCAGTCGTAGGGGTATTGCGTGCTATACCCTTACGACCGCGCCCGGCGCAAGAGCGCTAACCCTGCTACAATCATCAACACTGGGAAAAGCAACGAGAGATTGACCCCTAGTTGCTCAAGTAAAATGATGCCGCCCACCCCAATCAGAATCAAGCCGAGTAAGCTCCAGTTACGCCGGCGCGGGGGTGGGGGCGCTAGTTGCACCGTCTCGCCAACAGCCGGCCCGCCGATCGGCTGACCAGTCAGGGGATCGAAGCGAAAGCTCGGATCAGGCGCATACCCTACTCGTGCCTGCCCACCGCTCTGCCCTTGACTCGCAAAGACCTCTTGGTTTACCGGCGCTGCGCCGGTTGCCGAAGGGGTAAACGGCCTCGTGGGGTTATCTTTCGGCATCACAATCCAGAGCGCCAGATAGATCGGCAAGCTAATGCCGTTGATGAAAAAGACCAACACAAAGATGAGGCGGACAATCACCGGATCAACGGCAAAATATTGCGCCAGCCCGCCACAGACGCCGCCAATCATCTTGTCGGTGCTGCTGCGCGTTAGTCGAGTCTGCATAGGTTACTCCCTCCAGCCGAGGCGCTTGAGGCGCGCCCGTGTGCTCTGGCGATATGACGAAGGCGGCGCCGGATTGTTGCACTTTCGCGCGAAACATTAAGCCTGCATCTGCTCAAGCGCCGCCCGATAGATGGGAAAGGTGTCGCGCCACAGCACCATGCGCACCAGCGCTGGCGCTTGATGGAGGCGGAGATCATCAACCAGCGCGCGCAACACCAGTGGCGCTGCCCGCTCGACCGGGAAACCGTAGATGCCGGTAGCAATGCTGGGGAAGGCAATGCTTTGCAGACCATATTGCCGCGCGAGCGCCAAACTAGCATGATAGGCGCTTACTAGCAGCCGATCTGCCTCTTCTGGCGGATACAGGTTAAAGATTGGCCCGACTGCGTGGATCACATACCGAGCAGCCAGCGCAAAACCGGGTGTAATCCGCGCCTCGCCGGTCGGGCAGGGCGCCACGGCATGGCATGCCTGTTGCAACTGGTCAACGCCAGCAGCGCGAAAGATGGCGCCACACACCCCGCCGCCTTGCTGTAACGCTTCATTGGCGGCATTGACAATCGCGTCAACGGTCTGCGTCACAATGTCGCCTTCGATTAACTCGATCCGGGATTGGCCAACCTGAAGCGAGGGAGTTTCAGACATAGCATGCCTCCGCAATATGGAGCATAAACCTCCGTCTTATCTTACCGCACTATCTGGTCACTTGTGCTATCATGATGTTGTCAAAATCTGTATATCAGGTTTTACAACCTGCACCACATGTGATAGGATCAAGATAACGATATAACCGCACAACACAGGAGGACATGACCATCGAGACTGGAATGATTGCCCGCCGTATCGTCGAGCTGGTCGAGGACAAGCAAGCCCATGATATTATGTTGCTTGACATTCGCCCGCAGACAACTATTGCCGACTACTTCATCATCTGCACCGCTGACAACGACCGGCAAATGCGCGCGATCATCGACCACATCGACGAGAAGATCGCAACCGAACACGGATTAAACCCGCGCATTGAGGGGAGCGCCGACACCGGCTGGATTGTGCTCGACTATCGTGACATTGTCGTGCATATCTTCAGCCAGAGCCAGCGTGAGTACTACCGGCTCGAACGTCTCTGGAGCAAAGCGATGCCGGTAGTTGTCGTACAGTGAGGAGCATTATGGGCAAGGAGACTACGCGGCGCAAGGCGGCGTCGCGACGCAAGCGGTTCGTGTTGTTTGCCAGTGGCGCTGCGCTAGGCAGCGCGCTTGGCCTCATCGCCGGCTCGGTATTGACCTTCTGGCTTGGCGAGGGGGCAGTGCGCGCCATTCAGCGCGGTCTGCGCCGGCTGGGTGGTGACGACGGGCGACCGCATTTTGACCTACTGTTGCAGTAGGCCATACCGAATCGGGTAACGAAGGAGTTGCCTGCAAGGGGATGCTCTCCGTTTGTCTGAGCATAAAGGGCGACTCTGGCGGCACCATACGCCAGAGTCGTTTGTATCGACGAGAGGAGCGAGCATGGATCTAGCAGGAAAGATCGCCATTGTCACCGGCGGTACCGGCGGGCTAGGCGTTGCCGTGGTTGAGCGTCTCATCGCCGCTGGCGCAACAGCAATCACGCCTTATGTCAATGAAACAGCGTTTCAAGCTCTGCGCGAGCATTGTCCAACCGTGATTGGCGCTCACGTCGATCTCACCGATGAAGCAGCGACTAAGGCTGCTTATGACACCATCGCTGCCACCCATGGCGGCATCGACATCCTGATAAACGCGGCTGGCGGCTTTGCCGGCGGCGAGCCGGTGCATCAGACTTCGTGGTCACTCTGGCAGAGCCAGCTCGACATCAACCTCAAAACCGCTGTGATCTCATGCGCAGCCGCTATCCCGCACATGATCGCGCGCGGCAGCGGCGCGATTGTCAATGTCAGCAGCCGCACTGCCACCCAAACCGGCGCCAACCTCGCCGCTTATGCCGCCGCTAAACGGGCCCTACTGCAACTCACCGAGGCGCTAGCAGCCGAATTGCGCCCCCACGATATTACGGTCAACGCTGTGCTGCCCAGCGTAATTGACACGCCAACAAACCGGGTGGCAATGCCAAACGCCAACTACGAGCGCTGGGTTAAACCAAGCGAGATCGCCGCAGTAATCCATTTTCTGGTTGGTCCGGAAGCCCGTATTATCAGCGGCGCAGCAATTCCCGTGTATGGCAAGGCGTAAGTTACAGCGCCGCACCTCGGTGCGGCGCTAGATGTAATGCGCGCTTTGCCGCAGAAGAAACTGAGAAGAAACTGTACCACACACAAGGCTGAACTGCTCGCAGAGCCAATTGGTTGTGGGCTTCGGTTGCTCTGTGGCCATTGAGCATGAATAGAAAATTGGTCTCATCATTACCCATACCATTGGCATAGCGTAATCACACCGTCGTCCCCGCTGTTTTCTACCACGAATTTCTTTAGCCAATTCGTTGTTGTAATAACAATTATTGCATCCAAAAATTTTACACTTTTTTACTCGCGTTCTAGCGAAGGTATTGACCCAACCTCATTATCGTGGTATAAAACGGTTATTGGGCAACAGATGGATGCATTCCTGCTCTGCGCTAGATGAGGGTATGAACGCTTCGTCGTTTTGAGAAGAAGGTAGTTTATCGAATTTTTGCCTGTTTAACTTCCTAGGTCTTTTATGAAATCATACATTAGTAGCATCTTCCTCTCAGCTTTGCTCATCTTTCAAGTGCAGCCCATGATTGCGCACTATATCCTGCCTTGGTTTGGCGGAACGAATTCGGTCTGGTCAGCAGTTGTCCTGTTTTTTCAAATCATGCTTGTGGGGGGGTATCTTTACGCCGATTGGCTTAGCAAATCAGTAAGCAATGAACGGCAATGGCAGATTCACGGCCTGCTGCTAGGGCTTGCGGCAGGTCTAATTCTATTTTTAGGCCTTTCTTGGCCTGCTCCCGTCATCCCTAGCTCGAACTGGAAACCAACAACGGTTGAACAGCCCGTTCTCTATATCTTTTTCCTGCTGGCTATCTCGGTCGGTCTGCCTTACTTAACCTTAGCCAGCAATAGCCCCCTTATACAAAGTTGGTTCTCGCGCATGTATGCCGAGCGTTCACCGTACTGGTTGTATGCCCTATCCAATGCCGGCTCGCTGCTCGGCCTACTCTCTTATCCGTTCTTGATTGAACCCACCTTCAGACTAGGTGAGCAAGGGTGGTTATGGTCTGGCTTGTACCTTGCCTTCGCAATACTCACTTTCTCCATTGCTTGGCGGGTTAGCCGGGCCAAGCAATCATCTCCTGTTGCTCACCGAGCGGAGGATCATGCTTCCTCACCGGCTGCAATCTCGCTTGGTCAACGCCTGCTCTGGCTGGTTCTGAGCGCGATAGCCACGTTAATGATGCTCGCTGTCACCAACCGCTTAACACAAGACATCGCGCCAGTCCCGTTGTTGTGGATATTGCCGCTGACGATATATTTGCTCTCGTTTATCATTGCTTTCTCCGGTGAACAATATTATCATCGTTTGGGTTTTCTTATTCTTTTGAGTATTACTTCCGCCGGTCTCATTGTTGCGCCACTCATACCAAACATACCTATCATTTTGCAAATTGTTTTGAATTTGCTTTTCTTATTTGCAGTCTGTATGACTGCGCACGGCGAACTTTATCGTCTGCGTCCTGCTCCTCAGCAATTAACACATTTCTACTTACTAACCTCGATCGGCGGAGCACTGGGTGGCATCATCGTCAATTTTGTCGCGCCGCTCTTGTTCAATGACTACTGGGAATTCTATCTTGGATGGATGATCACTTACTTGCTCTTTCTCTTTCTTGGCGCAAGACAAATCAATTCTAATCAACGGAAGCAAACTATCTTGATCGGCGCAACAGCCACTGTGATGAGTATTCTCATTGGTTACACGATGGTGATTGATGGCCAACACGCCATTTGGCGAGGACGAAACTTTTACGGAGTGCTCCGAGTCGTTGAGAAAGAGAATATTATTACACTTGTTCATGGATCTACCATCCATGGCACTCAGTACACTACCGCCGATAAGCGCACTGTCCCTATTGGGTACTACAATAGAGAGAGCGGCATTGGATTAGCTTTGACGTCCCATCCGCGCTACGGGCAAAATATGAAGGTGGGCATTGTAGGACTTGGAATAGGGGGACTGGCCGCATACGGTCAGCAAGGCGACGTATACCGCTTTTACGAAATTAACCCGCTCGTGATTAGTCTTGCCACCGGTGCGCATGGCTTCTTTTCATTTCTGCCTGACAGCCAAGCCAGAGGGGTAGCGATCGAGATCATCCCCGGCGATGCGCGCCTTTCTTTGGAAGCAGAACTCGAACGCGGAGAAGCGCAGAGCTACGATATACTAGTTGTTGATGCTTTTAGCAGCGATTCGATCCCCGTCCATCTGTTGACACAAGAAGCGTTCACTCTTTATCTACAACACCTTGCTCCAGACGGGATATTAGCTATCCATATCACCAATCGCCATCTTAATCTCACGCCGCTTATTTGGACAGCAGCGCGCCAGCTCGACTTAGAGGTTGGCATCGTCCGTTTAGAGATCTCCCCCGATGAAAAGACAGATGCCTTTCCTTCGGTCTGGGCCTTGTTGGCGCGCCAGCCCTCTCTGTTCGCTCATCCAAAACTGGCCGGAAAAGTAGATAGACTTGAGAACTTCTCATCGAACCTACGGCCATGGACTGATGATTATAGCAATATATTTCAACTTTTGAAAGGTTTGCAATAGAATTAGTTGTTTTTGTCTCAAAAAAATACCTATCTAGGCATTAGAAACGATAATCTGAACCGTGACCGGCAAGGCTCATATTTCGATCCGTCTATGATGGTCAAATGCCTGTGTTAGCCATCTACGAACGTGTGATCGCGCCTTGACACTCTTCCCCGAACACACTACAATCTCTCATAGCCCCGTTGCAGCGTGACCAAGTCGCCAGACCCCGTTTCAAAAGAGGTTTTTATGCAACCTGACGAACAGAACATGCTGCGCGAGCTCAACGATCTGCGCCAACGTTATGCAATGCTAGTGCGGGCCTTACGCCTGATGATTTATGATTATGATGTCGCCACTGGTGCAATCGTGTGGAGCGGTGAAACCGAGCATGTCTGCGGGCGTACTACGAGCGAACTCGATGGCGGGTTGGCCCAATGGGAAGAACTGATCCATCCTGAAGACCGCGAGCGAGCAATGCGCCTGTTGGGCGAGGCCGAAGCAAAGCTGAGCGAGTACGATATCGAATACCGCTTCCAACACAAAAATGGCTCGTATGTCTGGATCCTCGATCGCGGCTATTTCTTGGCCGGCCTTGACGGCAAAGCAGCGCGGATGGTCGGGATGATGCAAAATATCAGCGAGATCAAGGCGATTGAGTTCGAGCGCTTGCAAATGCAAGAGGAGATTATCGCCGCCCAAGAGCGAGCGCTCCGCGAGCTGAGCACACCGTTAGTGCCGATTAGCGATCGAGCGGTGGCGCTGCCAATCATTGGCACAATCGATCAGCGTCGCGCCAATTTGATCATCGAAACCCTGCTCGAAGGCGTCTCGGCGCGGGGTGCCGAAATCGTGATTGTCGATATTACTGGCGTGGCGACGGTTGACACCTTTATCGCTGATGCGCTAATCCGGGCGGCGCGAGCAGTGCGCCTTCTCGGCGCACACGTGATCCTGACCGGCATCAGCCCGGAGGTGGCGCAGACGTTGGTCAGCCTTGGCGCTGATCTTAGCGTGTTTGAGACCCGCGCCACCTTACAAGATGGGATCGCGTTGGCGATGAATGACACGCCGCGCGCAGGGAGGCTGCCAGCACAGCGGTCTTAGCAGGGGAAGATGGTTATCTTCCCCTACCATGACCTCTAGAAAAACAATTTCGCCAACCGCAAGATCCCTTGGCTCCACGGCACCCGGTGCGAAACGCCGGTCTGCTGGCCAAATTTCTTGGCATTGGCAACGTACCACTGGTAGTTACGCACCAGTGCTTCCTTGTTCGAGTACTTCGGCGTGAAGCCCAACACCCGCTCGGCCTTCTCAACCGATACAAACGAGTCTTCGGTGACAGTGCCATACGCCCATTTGTAGACTGGCGACAGCTTGAGTTTTTCGAGAATCGCCAGTGCCCACACCATCGGCGCTGCCGGGAAGGTGATGATCTTCTTGCCGTGACCGGCTGCATCGAGCACCGCCTGAAAATCCTCTTTGATAGTGGTGAACTCCTTAGCGCCGATATTGAACGTATCGTTGACCCGATCGCGGTCTAACGTCAGACAGCGGACAATAGCCTCGCAGAGGTCTTCGACATCGAGTAACTGATAGCGATTCTTGCCGTTGCCGGGCAAGGGGAAGTTATGGCCTTCCATTGCCCAATCGTACAACATCGCAAAGATACCCAACCGCTCAGGGCCAACAAACGACTTGGGGCGCAAGATCGGCACGCACATCCCGGCCTTGCGGAATTCGAGGCATAATTCTTCGGCTTTTACTTTTGCTTCGCCATACGGCCCCACCCCACTCAGCGGATCAGTTTCAAGCAATGGATGGTGGTCAGGAATACCGTACACTGCGGTCGAAGAGATATGCACAACCCGCTCGACACCGTGATCGCGGGCCGACTCAAGCACGTTGCGCGTGCCGTCAATATCGGTTGAAAAGATGTCAGCCGGCGAATAGAGTGGCAGCGCTGCAGCGGTATGCACAACAAACTTCACGCCTTGCATCGCCCGATCGACTGCCGCCCGATCGCGGATGTCGCCAGTATGCTCTTCGATTTGGCTCCGCTCAGGATAGTCGAAGGGAGCAATATCGAGTGAGCGCACGATATAGCCGCGCGCCAGCAGATAACGCGCTAGATTGATGCCAAGAAAGCCGGCGCCGCCGGTAATTAAGACCCGATCAGCCATAAGATGCCATCCTAACTATTCGCTTTGTTGTAACAGTGCCCGCACAAGGGCGCCACGTGTGATTATACCCGACAGCCGGCCATCGGAGTCAACCACGGGTAAACGTTCGGCGTTGACATTTAGCAACTGGCGGGCTGCCGCACCTAATCCAGCATCGAATGCTACTGCCGCCGGCGCTGGTTCAACTAGGGCATCGATTGCGCGGCGCGCGCCGGGCAACGCGGTAGCCGGCGTTGGTTGCGATCGTTGCACTGCCGCTAACAACACGTTGCGCTCATCACCCTGTAGATGCTTCAACACATTGCTCAACTGCAAGATCCCGGCTAGTCGCCCATCGCTATCAACCACAAACAACAGATGACTGGGGGCAGTGATGAGCATCGCCAACGCTGTTGCCAACGGCTGGCCAAGCGCAACCCGCGCAGTTGCTGCCTGCATTACCATCCCCACCCGCACCCCAACATCCGCCGCATCAACTGGGTCTGGCTGGCGCGCCGCTGCCAGCAAAACTTCGCGCTGGCCGAACATACCCGCCAAGCGACCCTGCCCGTCGAGCACTGGCACTTGCGTGTACCCCCACTCGATCATCATGACCAACGCTTGTGGAATGGGGGTAGTTAATGATACGCCGCGCACCTCACGATTGGCTATCTCGCCCACAGTGCGCTCTTTCAGAGCAGCCAGTGCAGCATCCCTTTCGGCTGGCTCTAACACGCTAAGCAAATTGGGAGGCAAGCGTAGCCCACCGCGCCATACCAATTCACGGGCCGAGACCGTCCCCACCACAGTTTCATTCTGTACCACAGCAAGCAGCTCGGCGCGCGCCATTGCGATATGCTCAAGCGCTGCGAGGAGGGTAGCATCATAAGCAATTCCGACGGCCTCGGTCTGCATCAGATCCGACACCAACTGTTCAGCGCCAAACGGCCCGCCGGGACGCAATACACCCTGCGCCACTTCCACTGGTTCGATCGTGATGAGCGCATTGCCGGCCAATTCGCCGATCAACGGTAAGATGCGCCGGATCCGGGTTGCTTGGTCAATCCACTCAATAATCACCGGTTGCCGCTCAGTATTGGGCAACACTTGCCGGCGCGGGCCAAACCCGGCCAGTGCCGGCAACGCGGTAGCGCCAGTGGCACCACTCTGGCGCAGTTCGGCCAGCAATGCCTGATACAACGGTCGATCACCGAACCGATCCTCGCCGTTTAAGTAGATCCGCACTCGTTGCACGGTTGGCTCGGCCATATCCGTATACTCCTGTGATCGAAGTAATTTTCCGAACACATGGAAAGGCTCCGTGCTGAGCCTTCGTAGTATGATCTAACCCTCATCAGTTGTTTGCCGCCACGTCAAGACAGACTCTCTGGTTGTGTCTACCCACAGGCAAACATAAGATAGCCCAAAAGTCACACTTGACAAAATGAGAATTCAATGAGAATCATAGGAATATATAGTTTCATCGCAATAGTCCTAATTTGACGGAGACTTGTATGAGCCGAGAGTTAACTCTGATCGGTGTGTCCGGCTCACGTACCGGACAACAGATTGTAGTCAACCGCCGCTCGATGGTGATCGGTAGCGCGCGCCAATGTGACATCGTGCTCCATGATCGGCAAGTACTCGAGCGCCACGCCGAGATTGCGCAAGCGCTCGAACGCTGGTTTATCACCCCACTCGACACTGGCGCATTAGTAGCCCTGAATGGCCATCGGGTTCAGGGCCGCCAACGCTTGCAGAATGGTGATTTGCTCTCGATCGGCAGCGCAGCGTTTAAAGTGGCCGATCGCTAAGGCGATGGCGCTAGTGATGCAAGTCACCGCCGGTAGCAAGGTTGCTGCCGGCGGTGTTTTTTATATGCCCGCGTTTCTGTACCTCCACACATCCCTTGCCACACACCTTTTATCGCCTAAAACCCGACATCGATAATCGTCCGCCCGGTGCGATCTTGAAAGAAGCCAACTCCATCTTGAATCAGGCCGACGTAGAAGCCCATACGGGTTTCGCGCTGCAAAATCCGCACCCGCCCGATAATCTCAGCCTCTTCACCGGGGTAGAGAAAATCTTCGACGAATGGTTGCGCCCATTCCTCTGGTGGTCGCGGTGAAATTGACCAACGATAGGGGTAGCGCTTCGGCCCACCGCCACTGTTAGCATCCCAGTCCATGCCGACACGCCAAAAGCCGCCGGCCTGCGCCGCGTAGATCCCATTTTCTACCGATGAAAAGACTTCGTCGGTCGTATATTCATAGCCACTTGGCGGGCCATACGTGCGGATCGGCACCGTGCCAGTATTACGCACTCGGATGGTGACAGTAATGACTTCGCCGAGCATCACCCGCTGCGGCGCAATCATCGAGTAGACAATGCGCGCTTCAGGCTGACCGACATCAGCCAACGTAATCTGACCCTGCCGTTGCACCACATTGCCAAAGGCATCTTCAGCGCGCACGGTATACGTATAGACACCAGCCTCAAGCAACGAGCCATTCGGACGCTTGCCATTCCAGACATGGCGCTGCTCGTAAGGTCCCTCCTCCTCGCGAGTGACGACCGGAATCACTTCGCCATTTGGCGCCAACACCTCAATATTCACCGTTGCGCTCACCGGCAAGCGGTACGTAAATTCAGCCACATCATCAATGGCGTCAGCGTTAGGCGAAATCACTGGCGGCCAGACCATCAGATTTTCGATGATCGGCGGCTCGACTGCATCACCGCCGATCACCAACGGCAACCGCCGCTCGGCAGTCGCATTGCCGCTGGCCGCGCGCGCTGCCACTACCAACGTATACTGGCCGGGAGGCAGCAACCGGCGCACGATTTGCGGGTCATCAGTCGGGACACTGCCATCAAAACGCAACACATACGGATCGCTAGCTGCCGCCCGCGGTTGCGCTCGGCGCAGATCGTAACGCTGGCCGGCAGCATCGAGAATGTAGATATCAACCAATGCTGCCCGGCCAATCTCATAGCTAATGGCAAGTGGCGCGCCCACCCCCGGCTCATACCGCTCGGCGCTCGCCGTTACCTCGCCAAGCAATGGCGCAGCAGCGCATCCGCTCAGACCGATCAAGGCGAACCAGAACAACCCGGCTCCGACCAGCATCACGAGAGGGCGTATCGTGCGCCATGCGAAATCCTTCATGCCACATCCTCTCCATAACATCAGACTCATGTTAGCCAATCCCATTGTGCCGTTGGGTTCAATCAGCTACCGGCCGGCTGGCTGCCGCAAGCTGGCGCTGCAAGGCCCGCCCGCCTGCCAGCGAGGGCAGAATCGCGACGACCGCCAACAGGGCAGCCACCCGCATCGCCACATCGTAGCCACCGGCCAAGATCGGTGGCGGCGCAGCGGTAATGGGCGTGATCGGGCCACCATTCAACACAAAAATCTGTGACGCCCAGATCGCGCCGGCCAACGCGATCCCGCCGGTTTGACCCACCGTGCGCACCACCGCTAACAACCCGCTCGCCACCCCCAACGCTTCTGGAGGGGCATTGCCCAGCACCGTGCTATTGTTTGGGCTTTGGAACAACCCGACCCCAATGCCGAGCAACACCAAAAACCCCAGCATCTGTGGCGGCGGCGTCGTCGGCGTGCTCGCGCTCAACCCCAAGAGCGCGAGCGCAGCGATGACTAACCCGGCGATAGTCAACACTCGCGGGCCGAATCTATCTGACAAGCGCCCGCTAATCGGCGACATCAACGACAACGCTACCGGCAACGCCATTAGCATAAAGCCAGTGCGTTGCAGATCAAACTGGTAGACCAGTTGAAAAAAGAGCGGGGTCAGCAACAGATTGAAGGAGATACCGAGAAAGAGCACTAACGACGCGAGCAAATTGAGCGAAAAGGCCAACCGCCGAAAGATGCGCAGATTAAGCATTGGCTGTGGCGCGCGCCATTCCCAGAACAGAAAGAGGGTGCCATTAGCCAATCCCGCCGCAAATAAACCAATGACACGCCCATCGTTCCACCCCCACAGCGGCCCTTCGGTCAGACCCAGCAATAGGCAAAACAGGGCAACCGCCATTAACCCGGCGCCAACAAGATCAAACCGTTGGCCGGGGCGCACCGTCTGGTCAGGCGCAATCGAGCGCACCGTCAACCACCATCCTAGTGCGCCAATAGGCAGATTAACCAGAAAGATCGCCTCCCAACCAACG
>JANWYE010000510.1 GCA_025057175.1 Chloroflexus sp.
TGGGTCATCCCGAGTTTCGTACTGCGGCACCCAATTTCCGGCTTGCAGTGTTGAATGATGCCGGCATCGCCTTCCTGCGACGCTACTGGGTGCGTGGGCGCATTGAGGATCTCAATCGGGCACTCGATCTCTGGTCAGAGGCCGTCGCCGCCACCCTGCCCGACGCGCCCGCCCGGCCGATGTACCTCACCAATCTGGGGGCCGGGCTGCGCGACCGGTATGCGCGCAGCGGGCGGCTGGCGAACCTCGACCAGGCGATTGGTTGCTTTCAGCAGGCCGTCGCCGCCACCCCGCCCGACGCGCCTGCCCGACCGGGGCGCCTCACCAACCTGGGGAACGGGCTGCACGACCGGTATGCGCGCAGCGGGCACCTCGCTGACCTCAAGCAGGCCCAGGTGCACTATGCGACTGCCTGTGAGCGAGGCCAATTGTTAGCGCCAGAAGAGGAACTCGCCGCCGTCTGGCAGGAGCTTCGCGCGCACGAAGGCGCAACGCGCGGCGACCAGATTGCGACCGGCGACATCAGCGGCACAGGGGTTGGCCATTGGCGCAGGCGCGCAGGCGACGGTCCATCAGCATTACCACGAACCCCGTTACATCCGCTACACCGACATCAGTTGCCCGCGATACGCCCGGATTGCCGAG
>JANWYE010000511.1 GCA_025057175.1 Chloroflexus sp.
AATCGGATTCAAAAAACCAAAATCCCCGTGAGGGGATTGAAACCATGCATCACCGTCACCATTGACGGCAGAAAGAATATCGAATTCAAAAAACCAAAATCCCCGTGAGGGGATTGAAACGCGCTAAAGACGCGACAACTTCACGCTCATACGCAATGCCGCGATTCAAAAAACCAAAATCCCCGTGAGGGGATTGAAACATCATCAATCTCACTCGTCTTGCGTTGTGGTCGAGACACGTTCAAAAAACCAAAATCCCCGTGAGGGGATTGAAACACGAGATTACCGTTTCTTACGATCCCTCAACCGACGTTTTGTTCAAAAAACCAAAATCCCCGTGAGGGGATTGAAACCTGACGCTTCTAGCCACGCAGCAGTGTAAGAAGACAATCGGTTCAAAAAACCAAAATCCCCGTGAGGGGATTGAAACAGTAGATGTGTCGTAGCGCTAGCGCCGGCGTTGCGTTGCACCGGTTCAAAAAACCAAAATCCCCGTGAGGGGATTGAAACAAAGCTCATGATCCGGCAATTCTTCAAGAAGATCGCAAGCAAGTTCAAAAAACCAAAATCCCCGTGAGGGGATTGAAACTTGCTCGGTCGATGATATAGCGCTGGCCGAATTCATTTCGGGTTCAAAATA
>JANWYE010000512.1 GCA_025057175.1 Chloroflexus sp.
GTCAATCCCCTCACGGGGATTTTGGTTTTTTGAACTTTTCACCAAGCACCGTTGAAAAACTTATTTATATAGTTTCAATCCCCTCACGGGGATTTTGGTTTTTTGAACCGAGAAAGGCGCGAATGTGTTCGCGCCGCTCGTTCATGAGCGTTTCAATCCCCTCACGGGGATTTTGGTTTTTTGAACACAACAACGGAGAACTTTCGGCGACGCTTCTATATAACTGTTTCAATCCCCTCACGGGGATTTTGGTTTTTTGAAATAGGTTGCAATCTCGCGTGCCGCGTCACGAATGCGTTGCGGTTTCAATCCCCTCACGGGGATTTTGGTTTTTTGAACCAATGACGGCTCGGTGATTGTGCAGCGCCGAGCGTATGGCAATATGTTTCAATCCCCTCACGGGGATTTTGGTTTTTTGAACGTGAACGAAGTAATGCCTTTGACAATGCCCCACCATTCAGTTTCAATCCCCTCACGGGGATTTTGGTTTTTTGAACAACCAGATGCGGCATTTCATCCAAATCACGTGTTTTCTCGTTTCAATCCCCTCACGGGGATTTTGGTTTTTTGAACGCTCTCTGCCTCGTATACCGTTTCGAATAAACAAAAATAATCTGTTTCAATCCCCTCACGGGGATTTTG
>JANWYE010000513.1 GCA_025057175.1 Chloroflexus sp.
TCAAACAAAGCCGTTACAATCACCTCCCGGTGTTTTTGTTTTTTTTAACTTACTATAGCCATCAATTATCTAGGCACCCGCTGAACGGTTCAGCGTTTCAATCCCCTCACGGGGATTTTGGTTTTTTGAACACCGGTATCAACCTTGGTGGATTGCAGACACAACGCCTGTTTCAATCCCCTCACGGGGATTTTGGTTTTTTGAACTTATCGCTGTTGAGCGTTGTTAACGCTCAACCTCAATATGTTTCAATCCCCTCACGGGGATTTTGGTTTTTTGAACTGCGCGGCAATGACTATTGCGAACTGGATGAAGATGGGTGTTTCAATCCCCTCACGGGGATTTTGGTTTTTTGAACCTGCACCTACAAGCAAGGCAATGGTACCCCCGCTGACGGTTTCAATCCCCTCACGGGGATTTTGGTTTTTTGAACCCGGCCCGGCCCTGCGCGAAACTTGCAAAATCCACGCCGTTTCAATCCCCTCACGGGGATTTTGGTTTTTTGAACGCCTACACTATTGGGGTACGTTAGGGCTATACTTGAGGCCCGTTTCAATCCCCTCACGGGGATTTTGGTTTTTTGAACCCGGAATACCCCGCCCTTCGAGGAATGGGGTGACGCGGTTTCAATCCCCTCAC
>JANWYE010000514.1 GCA_025057175.1 Chloroflexus sp.
GGCGGAGGTCTTGATCCAGCCCTATGATGTGTCGCAACGGGCTGCATGAGGCACGTGGCGCCGCCTGCCCGCGCGCAACCGGCGCGGACGCCGTCATCCCGGCAGCAGATTCAGATACGCGCCGTCGATCAGGCGCTGCGCGATGTGGCGCGGTGGTGGTCGCAGGGGGTGTGGGGTTGGCGCGGAGACGCGGGGGCGCGAAGGCTCGCAGTCGCGCTCCAACCAGCGCATCCGACGGTACAGGCGAAATGGCAGGCGTCGATACTGGCAAAGCTGCATCGGTCGTGTCGCTCGCCAGAATGCGCGCGATCTGCCTGCCGACATTGGCCTGTCACGCCTGGTTTTCGCGCCGGGCAGGCGTGGCGCGGGAACCTGGCTGCTCAACCAGAATCATTGCCGCCTACGGCTGCGGCATGCGCACGGCGATGCCGGGAACGCGCTCAAAGTCCGTGTCGTTCGTGGCAAGCAGCGTGATGCGCTCGCGCTGCATCACGGCGATGATGAGCGCGTCGTTGACATCAGGATTAAGAAATGCTCTGGTGTACTGGTGCTATCGCGTTGTGCGTTCTATGGGTTGCGGGCTGTCAAGAAATAAATCCGGCATATCTGTACCGCCAAGCCGCGCGTCCTTTGA
>JANWYE010000515.1 GCA_025057175.1 Chloroflexus sp.
CCTCAAGAAACGATGGGCGCTATCGTCAAGAATGCATCAAGCACACAGCATGATCAGGTTTGCCGATGCACCGGCAGCGTGAAAGTAAAGGTCGCACCGTGTCCCGGTCCCTCGCTTTCGCCCCAAATACACCCGCCGTGCGCCTCCACCAGCGCCTTACAGATCGTCAATCCCACGCCCGCGCCGCCGGTGGCGCGGGTGCGTGATTTGTCCACCCGGTAGAAGCGCTCGAAGAGATGCGGCAGGTGTTCGGCAGCGATGCCAGAACCGGTGTCACGCACCCGGAACCAGATATTCCCTGATTCCGTCCAGACGGTTACGTCAACGTTTCCGCCCGCAGGGGTATGCTGGAGTGCATTGCCGAGGAGATTGATCAAGACCTGGGTCACCCGATCGGCGTCTGCCAGCGCCAGCGGCAAATCGGCAGGGACCGTGCAGGTAAGCGCGACGCTTTTATCGTCGAATTGCGGTTTCAGGCGCGCCGCGGCGCGATCGACCAGCGCAGCGGGGGCAACCGGCGCCAGATGGAGCGGCAGTTGCTTCGCCTCGGCGCACGAGAGTTCCTGCAGATCAGCCACCAGCCGCCGCAGTCGTCCCACCTCGTCAAGAATGAGCGCCCAGGTCGCGCCGTCG
>JANWYE010000516.1 GCA_025057175.1 Chloroflexus sp.
ACCAACCAGACTTCACGAGGTTGTTGATGAATCCGGCGAAGACTATCGGGCATGCGCTCTGCTGCGGGGAGGGTTGGATCTTTGGTTAACGCGCGCACACCGGCGGCGACAGCCGGCCCAAAGCGCGCCGCCAGCGTTGCTTCTTCAATGGTGGTATCTTCGAGCACATCATGCAGCAGCGCGCAGCACAGGGCCAGCGTGTGATCGTGGCCCGGTTCGACGGCAAGAGTCGCTGCTACCTCTAGAGTCACATCGCTAAGGTGAACGAAATAGGGCAGATCGCTGCCGGGGCGCTGTTGGCCATTATGTGCCCGTGCCGCAAAGTAGAGCGCCGTTTGCACAAGGTCAGATGAATCCGTGAGCATGAGCATAGGTACCTGCCTTCCTTTCGAGCCACGAGTTGGAGCGATTCACCGCGCTGTCCACAGTGTACACCATCTTTCTCGCTAGAGGAGGGGATTGCTTCGGGGGCTGCGCCCCCGCGCAAGGACATACCACATTGTCATTGCGAGCCGCCGCAGGCGGCGAAGCAATCTCCCGCGAGAGCGGGAATGATGCGCTTTGAGAGAGCAGGTGCCGTTAGAGCAGGGGATTGCTTCGGGGGCCGTAGGCCCCCGAAGCAATGACAAG
>JANWYE010000517.1 GCA_025057175.1 Chloroflexus sp.
GATTTTGGTTTTTTGAACGAAGGCGCATTCACACAAAACGTCACAGCATTCACATCCAAGTTTCAATCCCCTCACGGGGATTTTGGTTTTTTGAACACAACAAAAGGAGGCTACCAATGGAGCGGAACAGAATTAGTTTCAATCCCCTCACGGGGATTTTGGTTTTTTGAACCAGCGATACCCGTGTGCCGGATACGCCTACCGTTCGTTCGTTTCAATCCCCTCACGGGGATTTTGGTTTTTTGAACGAAGCTTAGATAGATAAGGAGGTACTGCAATGAAGGCTTTAGTTTCAATCCCCTCACGGGGATTTTGGTTTTTTGAACTGAGCAAGCTTGGTGGTGCAGGTCGGGGATACTTAGAAGGTTTCAATCCCCTCACGGGGATTTTGGTTTTTTGAACTGACGACAGTGGCGACAATGCCAGCGCCGACCACTATCAGTTTCAATCCCCTCACGGGGATTTTGGTTTTTTGAACCTAACCTCCATCACATCACACCGCTCACCCCGCTAGCGATATGTTTCAATCCCCTCACGGGGATTTTGGTTTTTTGAACAGTCTGGCGGCGAAATCGTCTGGCTGCCGCCGAACAGCCAGGTTTGAGTCCGCGCACGGGGATTTTGGTGGGG
>JANWYE010000518.1 GCA_025057175.1 Chloroflexus sp.
TCAAAAAACCAAAATCCCCGTGAGGGGATTGAAACCTGCCCCGCTCGCCGATTGGTGATCGGTGGGCGGGCGAGATTCAAAAAACCAAAATCCCCGTGAGGGGATTGAAACCTGGTTTTTGACCAAACAAGTACACACGCGCTTTTTGAAATTCAAAAAACCAAAATCCCCGTGAGGGGATTGAAACTTATCATAGTGATTTTGATAGTTAGGGCGTGGATTTTGCATTCAAAAAACCAAAATCCCCGTGAGGGGATTGAAACGTTGGGTTGTCTTTGTAGACCATGACACTGCCAGAGACAATATTCAAAAAACCAAAATCCCCGTGAGGGGATTGAAACTTAACCCCCTTTCGCGTGACTATCAATCTATATCCTTCATCATATTCAAAAAACCAAAATCCCCGTGAGGGGATTGAAACAAGGATTACTGCCATGCCGTTCGGAGACGCATTGAAAATATTCAAAAAACCAAAATCCCCGTGAGGGGATTGAAACTCCTAGCAGAAGTACAAATCAAAGGCGAGTGGGTCAAGGATTCAAAAAACCAAAATCCCCGTGAGGGGATTGAAACGCGAGCCGCCGGAGGCATCGACAATGGTTATCTCGACGCGATTCAAAAAACC
>JANWYE010000519.1 GCA_025057175.1 Chloroflexus sp.
GGGGATTTTGGTTTTTTGAACGATAGCTTCATACGGCGCTTGCGCAAACCCGTGGTCGCTATGGGTTTCAATCCCCTCACGGGGATTTTGGTTTTTTGAACCTCGAACATAAGCGGTATACATTGGCATATCATACACACTGTTTCAATCCCCTCACGGGGATTTTGGTTTTTTGAACGGACGAACTATTCTGGTCAAAGAAAACGTCAGAAATGCGTTTCAATCCCCTCACGGGGATTTTGGTTTTTTGAACTTGTTTTTCTATACCGTCACTAACACCCTACTTGTCTTAGTTTCAATCCCCTCACGGGGATTTTGGTTTTTTGAACGCAATCTCGCTGATAGCGTCGTGACCGAAAGCAAAGCGATGTTTCAATCCCCTCACGGGGATTTTGGTTTTTTGAACTCGCGGATGTCCGCGTCCGGCTGTGGCGGGACGTCCAGCGGTTTCAATCCCCTCACGGGGATTTTGGTTTTTTGAACGCAAGGGTTGTTATTTTCGCAATGCCATCGATGTAGTAGAGCGTTTCAATCCCCTCACGGGGATTTTGGTTTTTTGAACCCAATCCGTTTCCCTAGCATTGGAAGCGCAACAGCCTATTGTGGTTTCAATCCCCTCACGGG
>JANWYE010000051.1 GCA_025057175.1 Chloroflexus sp.
CTTCAACCATCTCCGCTGCCCGTTCGAGCACTGGCCTCACCAACAAGAGTTGGCGCACCGTGAGCGCATACCGTTCACGCGCGCGCAGGTCGTCGAAGGTGGGGGAAGGCCGGGCAAAGTTGCCCTGATCCTGATTCACCATCAGCATGGTTGAAGCAGCGTAGAGACGTGGTTGAGTTTGGGAATAGGCGAAGCCAATGCCGGCGCCAATTGCAGCGCAGAGTATGATCAACCATGCCCAACGCCATGTAAAGATGAGATAATTTCTGAGTTCCAAGTGACCCTCCACGCGAGGCGCACAATGTTGCTAGTCATTGACGCGCTAGTAAGGCTGTACTGGCAATGACGATTGGTCTGTAGGCGTAGGATGATGCAAGGTAGAGAGGTCAGACCACAAAATACTGGCACCACACATCAACAATTGCTGCAAACTAGTTGTAGCCGGTTAACGTGACAGTGTGATGTCACCTACAGAAGATCGCTATGACAAAACGTTCACAATGAACGATACATCGTACTAACATGAACGGTATCTCCGATTTGGTGATACAGATCAAGGTAGCGCTGAGCCTGCAATTCTTGCCGATACTCGGCTAACGCAACCGCGCGGCACTGTCGCCCCATTGCTATCCGCTCATCATCATTGCGCAACAAGCGGCGCATTGCTTCGCGCAAACCGGCTACATCACCAACCGGCGCCAGCCAGCCGGTTTGGCCGGGCCGCACCAGCTCGCTAATCCCGCCGACATCGAACCCAACGACCGGCGTGCCGCAAGCCAGCGCCTCGAGCACAGTACTCGGCATGTTGTCTTGCAACGATGGAATAACAAAAAGATCAGCCGCGCTGTACATCAAGGCCAGCCGGGTATCATCTTCAACAACACCAAGTGAGCGATGGGCAATCGAGGCTGCCAGCGGTGGCGGATTTTTGCCAATCGAGAGCAATAAGAGATTTGGTTCATCACTCATACCGGCCAACGCTGCGGCTAACTGGGCAAAACCCTTGCGCCGATTATCGACGGAAACGGCCACAAAGAGCACGATCTTGGCATCTGGCGGCAAATCCAACACCGCCCGCGCCTGAGCACGATCAACAGGCGCAAAGACCGTGGTATCTAGCCCATTAGGAATAATATGCACCGGCAAATGGCCAAAGAGCGAACTCCGCTGCACTTCAGCCGCCATCCAGCGATTCAGCGCCACAATGTGCAGGCGTCCGGCTGGCACTGCTGCCAGCGCTGCCCGTTTGCGCGTCCAAATCTGGTGTGAGAGATCGCGTTCATCGCGCGATCCGAGTTGCGGGCAAGCGCCGCATGCAACCGCGTACCGGCCACAACCTTCATCGTAATGGCAACCGCCAGTGAAGGGCTGCTGGTCGGAAAGCCGCCACACCACCGGCACCCGGCGCGGAACGGTGCGAAAAAAGGTTGGGTAATCCACAAATCCGGCCACCCAGTGTAGATTTACTATATCACACGGCGGAAGCGCGCGCACCAGTTCACTGCCATAACGGCTACGATCGTCACTAAATGGCTCTAAACCGGCTGGACGGGTTTTCCGATATGGTTGCATCGCGCGCCGGATTTGCCATCCTCGCCAACGCTGCCACCAGCGGACGATTGGATTGGCAGGCGGTTTGAGCGCCTGTACAGTAGGATCAGCACTACGCCGGTTTGCCACCACCATGGTCGATTGGCAACCCATGGCTAACAATGTCCGGTGTAACCGGTAAGCCGCCCGCGCCGCGCCACCGCTAATATCGTTGGTGCTGAGGTGAACGACGCGCATACCTTTACCGCACCGCGAGCCGGCGGCGAGCCAGTGGCCCAATCGCCGGTAATGAGTAGACCATCTCTGGGATAGCGCGCCGGTAATAGGCTGGAATGAAGGGCAAGGCGAAACCGGCTTTCAACCACGCAAGGTACCGTTCGCGCCCCCGGTAGAGTTGTCGCCACCGCCCGTAGTAGGTCGTCCAAATCACGCGGGTAATCGCCGCGCGGCAGCTAGCCCACTCGCGTGGATGGCGGCGGGCATAGGAGCGCAGGGCCGGATGGCAATCGAGAAAGGCGAGAAATTGGCGCGAGGCGCGGGCTAAGCTAGCCACACTGACCGACTTGCCGAAACTGGTGTCATAGATGCGATGGCGAAAGATCGCTTCGTGGCAGTACACGATCCCGCGCTCGATGCTCAACGCCACCAACAGCGCATTGTCAACCCCATTGCCGCCATCGAAATCGGGATAGCCGCCCACCGCGCGCAATTCAGCCACGCGGGCAAGATTGGTGGTAAAGCAGACAAACTTGTGCTCGTTGTAGCCCCAGCGCCTGATCCAGTCTGGCCCGCTCATCACTCGCGGCGGTAGCGGCCGGTCGGCGGTTGACCCCACCACCCGATCTTGTTCATCGAGCACCTCAACGCGCGAAATAGCCGCTGCTGCATCCGGATGGTCTTCGAGGGCAGCAACCATCGCCGTTAGATAGCCGGGCGCTAACTCATCATCATCACTCAACAAAACGAAATAGTCACCGCTCGCAGCCGCCAGTAACTGGTTAAAATGCGGCACAATCGGCACTGAGGCCGGATTTTGGCGAAAGACAAACGGACGCGGATAGTTGGCGCGGGCAATGTTAAGCACTGCATCACCGTTGCAACCATTGTCTGACACGATCAGTTCGATGGCAGGATACTCCTGCGCTGCCACCGACCGGATCGCCTGCGCTACGTAGGTCAGCCGTTTGTAGACCGGAATCGCAACCGTGACCGTCGCCGGCATATATCACCTCATCGCGTATCGAGTTGGCCAACGTCCATCGCTGTGCGCTCACGCACAATCCGCGCCGGCGACCCTACAGCAACCACTCCCGCCGGCAAACTGCGCGTCACTACACTCCCAGCGCCGACTACCGCGCCGGCGCCAATAGTGACGCCCGACAAGACCACTACGCCATACCCCAGCCACACATCATCTTCCAGTACGATTGGCCCTTTACTGGTTAGCGGCTGGCTACCGATCGGTTGGCCGGGCGCTGTACCGTGATCGTAAGGATAAAAGGCGCACTGGGGAGCGATCTGGCAACCGCGCCCGATCACAATCTGCTCAACATACGCCGAGAGTTGGCAGCGGGGCTGAATGCCGGTGCGCTCGCCGATCGACACGCTGCCGCCGCGCCCACACTCGATGATCGTATCGCGGTGGAGTTCCACGTAATCGGCTAACTCGACCGAACCGCCATCTTGGCGCTGGTAGATCACTACGCCATCGCCGATAAAGACATGACGGCCACGCCGGATACGCCGCCCGCTGAGCTGCGCCGACGGCGCGATGTATCCCTGCGGATAGCGATGGGCCAGCGCCACTCGCGCTTTGTAGGGTGCGTGGGGCCAACCGGCCAGCCACGTCGCCAGCCTGCCGAACCGATCCGGCCCGGCCCGCCGCATCCAGAAATCTGTCCACCAACGCGCGAGGTGTTGGCGCATACACGCCCTCCGTCTGTGCTTCTTGCGTAGCGTCTACACAGCCTGATCACCGTATCCGGCAGCGATCATGCCAGCGCGGTGATACTGCCAAAACAGTTCTTCATCGGCTGGCGAAAAGAGATTGCGCCAATCGCCAGAGCCGCCCTTGCGCACAAAGAAGGGTGAGGCAGCGCCCTGCGCCGCCTTTTCTTTTGCCCGCATCCGCTCGAACGATGACGCCGCTACCGCCGCCGCAATCTGATCATCGTCGGCCCGTATCCCGCAAAAATCGAGGATGCGGCGCACCTGCCCGGCAGTATCGGTATAGAGGTCTTCATACTTCACCACCAGCAGCTCACAACCGCTATTGAGCCAGCCCAACACGTGCTCCGACCAGCTTCCCCAGTAGATATTGCCGGTAATAATCTCACGTAGCGTGACCGGCTGATCTGAACGCTTATTGCGCCAGTGATAGTATGAAGTCATTGCATCGCGCCCATCGCGCACAATGTAGATCGCGCGGCGGAAGATTGGGCGATAGTGGAGATGGGTCTTCACGAAGCGCGGCCGCATCTGGTTGAACGGAGTGGCCGGATCAACCATATACGCCAGATCGCCTTTGATATGGCTATCGGGCACATAGCGGCCAAACCCCCGTAACTCCAGCTCTTCGCCGGCCAGTAGGTTGGCCAACAGAAAGCGCACCCACGTGTTGCCCGACTTGGGAAACGAAGCAAGATAGTAGAAGTCGGGCTGGGGCTTAAACCCTAGATCGGCGTGCGGCCCCTTGATCCAACGGCGCAGTGTGCGGCGCGCGCTGCGGAAGACGTTCAGCATACTATCCCTCCAGAAAGCCCTTCTCTTCCAGATAGCGGATGATCTTGCGCGCATTTTCTTCCGGCGTGACATCAGTCGTAGTCAGCACCAGTTCAGGATTGACCGGCGGCTCATAGGGATCGTCGATGCCGGTGAAGCCGCGCAACTCGCCGCGACGAGCCTTGGCGTACAACCCCTTCACATCACGCTGCTCACAGACCTCCAGCGGCGTATCAACAAAGACCTCGATAAACTGGTCGCTGCCGATCATTGCCCGGCACTCATTACGCGCGGCGCGGTATGGGCTGACAGCGGCACAGATGACCGCGCCGCCGGCTTTGACCACTGCACTGGCGACAAAGCCGATCCGCAAGATGTTGGTATCGCGATCCTCGCGCGAAAAGCCGAGACCTTTCGAAAGATGGGTGCGCACGACATCACCATCAAGCACGGTTGGCGTGCGCCCTCGTTCAAGCAATAGAATGTTCAAGATCGACGCAATGGTTGACTTGCCAGCCCCGCTCAGGCCGGTAAACCAGACACAAAAGCCTTGCCGGTGGCGCGGCGGATACATCTGGCGCAGAATTTCAGCCGTCTCTGGGCGCGTAAACCATTCGGGCAGCAAGCGACCTTTAGCCAGATATTCATCACGCACCTGCGTACCCGAAATGGTAGCAATCTCAGCCCCCGGCGGCACTTCGTTCGCCATCACATAGCGGCCCTCGCGCTTGAGATAGACCAGTTCGGTGAACGGAATCATGGTCACTCCTACCTCAGCAGCATAGCGCGCCAACAACTCTTGCGCGTCATACGGGCCGTAGAACGGCTTACCATGACTGTCGTTGCCGGGGCCGGCATGGTCACGGCCAACGATGAAATAATTGGCGCCGTAGTTGCGGCGAATGATCGCATGCCACACCGCTTCACGCGGCCCAGCCATGCGCATCGCCAACGGCAACAGGCTGAGCAGGGTGCGTGACGGATCGTAGTATTTTTCTACCAACAACCGGTAGCTGCGCACGCGGGTGAAATGATCAACATCGCCGGGCTTGGTCATGCCGACCACCGGGTGAATGAGCAAACTGCCATCAACCTGCGCCGCTGCCCGTTTGGTGAGTTCTTCGTGAATGCGGTGCATGGGGTTGCGGGTCTGGAAAGCAACCACATTGTGCCGGCCCATCGCGCTTAACAGCCGGCGCACTTCCGCCGGCGTGCGGCGCAGCTCGGTAAAGTCGTAGTAACGGGGCAAATTCACCACGCGCAGCCGTCCAGCAGCGTAAAACTTCCCCCACCGCGCCATCTCGGCCACCAGTGGGTGGCGCGGATCGGTTGTTCCTAACACGGCCAACGCCTCTCGCTCGGCATCCCAGCGATAGATCTCGCTCAGTTCCATGATGGCGAGCGGATTGTTATGCACATCGCGCAGCAAGATCCGATCGCTGCCGAAATGGCTCTGTTCAACCGGCAACGTCACCGGGATCGGCCAAAGTGTGCCATCGGCCAAGCGCATCTCTTCCAGCACCCGTTCGTAGTCGGCTTGGCCCATAAAGCCAGTCAGCGGCGAAAAACCGCCAGTGGCGAGCAATTCCAGATCGCAGAGGCTACGCATCGAAATCTGGATCGATGGCAACCGCGAAGCTTCTTCTAGCAACTCGCGCCGCTCTTCTGCCGGCACGACTAGATCGATCAGACGACCGCCATACGGCGGGATGAGAATAGGATCGTGATTCATACAGGGTTTTAGTTCTTGCTTTCTACGCTACTGCGCCGGACGAAACCACGGCACGCGCACCGGTTTACCGGCCCGCATCAATTCCGGCACGGTCACAAAGCGATATGTTGTACTCAACCGATCCAACACGATTGTCAAAGCATCGATCAACGGCGCGCGATCAGCCGCCGCCGGATCGCGCGGGTTAGCCAGCCGGTCGTGCAACAAGACGATACAGCCCGGTCGCATCTGGTCGATCAACCGTTCGGCTAGTTGGGTGGCCGGTTGCGCCACCCAATCTTCGATGTGGTATGTCCAGCCGACAACCTCGTAGCCAAATAACAGTGCATCGAGCCGCGATCCATACGACTGGCCACCATAAGGCGGGCGAAAGAGGGCAGCGCCGTAAGGGGCTAATGCCCGCCGCGCCATCCACAGCTCGCGCCAACGTTGCCAGCGCGGCGTCTGTGGCATACGGGCATGGGTGAAGGTGTGATTGCCGATCGCATGGCCAGCCGCGGCAATCCGCGTCACCAACTCGCGCTGTTCGACGGCATGCCTCCCCAACAGAAAGAATGTGGCGCGTACTTGATGGCGGGCAAACAGATCGAGAAGCTGCGGCGTAAATTGTGGATGTGGCCCATCATCGAAGGTGAGCGCCACCACCGGCGCGGTCGTCTCAACCCGCACCAGCGTGCCCAATAACCGCCGTCCCACCGGCGCTAGCCAGCGCCAGATCGGCAACGATCGCGTGTGTTGAGCAGATTGTGGCTGCGCCATACTCCCTCGTTGCGCCGCGCGCCACACAGCGCGCCACGAACTACGTTGCTAAATCGCCAACGGCGGGCAGCGGTACCGCCAACTCGCCTGCAACAACCCGATCAGCCACGCATTCATCCGCAGCCATTCGGCCAACTGTTCACGCCGGCGAATGCTTGCGGCGCGCGCGAGTTGGCGCAGCCAGCGCCGCGTATACGACAGCCATGGCGCGAATGAATGGCGAGACACATTCCGATCGCCGCCATAACGGCGCGCCAGCGCAACATTGGCAATCGCCCGTTCGCGGGTCTGGCGCAACATCCCGCGCAGGGTATCACGGTAACGGACATAGACCAACGCTTCCGGCACGAAGGCCAGTTCGACCTGACACTGCAACTGCACCCGGAAGCAGTAATCGGTATCCATCAACCGCAACAACGACTCATCGAAACCACCCACCTGCTCGTGCAATGCCCGCTCAATCGCCAGCCCGCAGCCGCCGGCATGGGGCAGGTAGGGCGGATAACTCACCCGTTGCAAGCCATAAGCCTGCGGATTGCGCCGGGTGCGGCTGAGCCACGAATGTTGGTTGAGGCGCTCAATATCAAAGCGGGAAGCCACAAACGGATGGCGATCGAGCGCATTGCCAATCGCCGCCACCCAACCCGGCGCAACCACATCATCGGCATCAACGAAGGCCAGCGCCGTGCCGCGCGCATGGCGCGCGCCCTCGTTGCGGGCAAAAGCGCCGCCGCGGCGAGCGCCAGCATCGATGATGCGCAAATTGGGCATGCGCGCGAGAAAACCGGCTGCTACGCGCCGTGAGTCATCGCGCGAACCGTTATCGGCCACAATCACTTCCCACGGACGATCCCACTGCTGATCGGCCAGCGCCGCCAATTGTTCGCCTAGCGTCGCCGCCGCGTTGTAGCACGGAATAATGATACTGAGTCGCAGCTCTGCTTGCACAGTCGCTCCTCCTCGCGCACAATCCGGTGTACTATGGATATACTCGGCGCGGGTGAATTCGCGATGATTGCCGGTGCAACCAACAGACTACAATACTGTAATCTTCTCTCGCAGCGGCCCTTGGATCGCCCGCGTCGCGTTGCGCGTATCAACCACCACCGGCGCTAAGGTCACGATCCGTTCGTAATCGAACGCGCGGTGATTAGTGATGATGACCGCGCAATCACACCCTTGCAACAGATCGTCGCTCAACGGCACGGTGCGCATGCGGCGGCCATCGTGCATCTCAAACTCCTCGATATGCGGATCGCATGGAATCACCGTTGCGCCATCGGCGGTTAGCAAATCGTACACCTTGAACGCCGGCGACTCGCGGTAGTCATCAACATCGGGTTTGTAAGCGACGCCCAGCAACACAATTGTGCTGCCGTTCAGCGGCTTGCGCACCCGATTGAGCGCGCGCACGACTAGATCATGAACGTGGCGCGGCATTTGGGTGTTAATTTCGCCAGCCAACTCGATAAAGCGCGTGGTGAGATCAAACGCGCGCGCTTTCCACGTGAGATAGAAGGGATCAATCGGAATACAGTGGCCGCCAAGGCCGGGGCCGGGAGTAAATTTCATAAAGCCGTAAGGCTTAGTCGCCGCCGCCTCGATCACCTCCCAGACATTGATCCCCATCCGGTCGCAGAGCAAGGCCAGCTCATTGACCAACGCGATATTGACAGCGCGAAAGATATTTTCAAACAGCTTCGTCAATTCGGCTACATCCGGCGAACTGACCGGCACGACCCGGCTAGTGATGTAACCGTAGAAAGCGCCGGCCAACTCGGTGCAATGCGTGGTCACGCCCCCCACCACTTTGGGGGTATTCTCGACGCTATAGCCCTTGCTGCTCGTCTGACCGGGGTCGATCCGTTCGGGGGAGAAGGCCAGAAAGATCTGATCGCCCACCCGCAACCCGTTGCGTTCGATCCGCGGCATAATCAGCTCGCGGGTCGTGCCGGGGTAGGTCGTGCTTTCGAGAATAACCAGTTGGCCGGGGCGAATACTGGCGGCAATATCCGCGCTAGCCGCTTCAACATAGCGCATATCCGGTTCGCGAGTGGCATTAAGCGGCGTCGGCACACAGATAACCAGCACGTCGCATTCGCGCATCCGGCCCATATCAGTCGTCGCCTCGATCCGGCCCGTTTCGCGTAGCGCAGCCAACGCGCTGCTCGCCACATCACCGATATAACTCTCGCCGCGATTAACCTGCGCCACGCGCTCCGGGCTGACATCAAATCCCAATACCGGAAACCCAACTCGGCCAGCGCGTTCAGCCAGTGGCAGCCCAACATAGCCCAAACCGATCACACCAACCTTGGCCGAACGGTCGTGGATCCGGTTCATCAATGTGTGAAACATGATCTCACTCTCCAAACTACACTTGCATCCACGATTGGGCATTATAGGCGAGAGCGACGACGGCGCTGCCAAAGCCAGATCCCGCCACCCGTCATCACCATGCCGGCAGCAAGACCAACGCCAAACGCCAGCCACGCCAACCGCGAGCGCAGGACTGTATTGATCCGCGCCATCCAATTGCTCTGGTCAGATCGAGCTAACAGGTAGTCAGCCACAATCGCTGCTTCAGCCGGCGTCACGCCAAGATTAGGCATCTGCGAACCACGGTTATCCCAGCGCGGTTCGACAATCTGATTGATCAACCACTGCCGGATGGCAGCCTCACCCTCAGCCGACAGTACCGCAGCCCGCGCCGCTCGCGTTGAACGCCATGGTTCTTCTTCTATTTGATCAAGCTCTGCCAACAATTGCCGGTATTGCGGATTATTGAGCCGAGCTTGGATATTGGCGACCAGCAGCTCGCGGCTCAACGGCGGCCCAGCAGCGCCGCCAAAACCGCCATCGCCGTTGATTTGATGGCATCCCAAACAGCCACGCTCGCGAATAATCTGGCGCGGATCTTCGACCTGCGTGGGGCGATGGGGGTAGCTGTTGGCCGGATCAGGCACAATCTTGTACACCGGCGTCTGACCGGCTTGGTTAGCATAGATCGGCGCGAAGTAGAGACCATCCGGCCCAAACGCCACCGCGACCACCATCTGCTCTTGCTGGCCGCGGAAGCGGAGGAAATAGTCAGGCACCGCTAACACCTGCGCGCGTTCCATATCATACGCAATCCGCACGATGCCGGGCATCTTGCCGCGCCGCACCGATCCAGCCATGCCAAGGAAGAACTTGCCGGCGTTATCTGGGCCGAGCAGAGTGCTTTCAGGCGGCAGATATTGCAATGTGGTTGGCGCAAGGCTCGGCGCCCACACATACGCCGCCCGCAGATGAATGCTATTCTCCTGACCATTCCAAGCGTAATCTTCGCCGCGCCGAACTTCGACAAAGCGATCGGTGCCGACACCGTTATCGCCAACAAAGACACGGCCATCTACGATCCGCATAGCATACGGATTGCGAAAACCGGTCGCCCAAACATAGTTGCGCGCCTTAGTGATGTCATCATCAACGTAGAAAGGGTTGTCAGGCAGGGGCCGGCCATCGAGATCCATGCGGTAGATCTTGCCGACCATCTGATCGGGATCGCGGGCCAGATGGGGCTGCCATGCCTCACCAATGCCAACGAACAATTGATCGCCGACCACTTGGCAAGGGCCGATATGGTGGGCTAAACCCGATTCATACTTGGCGAACGTTTCGGTAAACGCAATAAAACGATCTGGAGTCACGCCAAACGTGCCGGGCTTAGTTTGATAGCGCACGATGTTGTTGCGCATACGACCATTAGCATCATGGTAGAGAAAGGTCACAAACACATAGCCATTGGCCGGATCGAGGCAGATGCCACCCATCCCGCCCTGCCCGCGTCCTGACGGCAACTCTTCAGCCGGTTTAAACTGGAAGACATTCTCGGCAAAGGTATAGATGCTGCGGTCGTTGGTCACAACCTTAATCGCCCCGCGCAGCTCGGTGACAAAATAGAGCGGATCTTTCGGATCAGGGCCGGGTTCGGGCACAAACGCAATCGCGCTGGGAAACTGATAGCCGGTAGTATCTTCGACGATGGTAAAGCCTTCGGCCACGGCCCAATCGCTGCGCCAATCGAACGGCGCTGTTTGCGCGAAGGCGATGCTGCCGGCCCCAATGCTAAGCAGAGCAAGCGCCCCTAGCCATATCACGCGCCAAACCATCTTCATGCCATACTCCCAGACGCGAACGGTTGCGCTAACCAAACGATCACAAGGTTGCCAACAAGCATGGTGAGCGCAGCCACTAATGCCATCACGCCGCTCAGCGGTTGGGTGATGACCAACCACGGCGCATAGCCGATAATCAATGGGGCAGCAAACGCCGGCAGTGCCAACCACCGGCGCCTTCCTCGCCACGGCGCGCCAACTAGTGTCAAGGGAAGACTCAGCAACGCAGCCAATGCCATCGTCCACCCCCCGATCTGGTGGGACTCTACTGGCAGCCAGCGATTGGCCAACGCCTCGCCCGGCCCCAACACATATATCTGCTGGTGCGGATAACCATCGACGAACAGGCGAGCCACGACGCCATCGTAACTGAATGCCAGCACATGCGGCTGGGCATCGCGAAACACCTCGGCAAAGCGCAGCGCCGGTCGATCATTGGCCGGGCGCGTGAATGGCAACCGCATCCGTACCAGCAGATCGCGGCCCGATTGGATCAAGCTGATATTATGGCTATCGATCTCGCGCCCAAAGTTCACCATCAACCCCTCAACCATCCGTTCCGGCTCACGTGGCGCAAGCTGCGCCACCAGCGTAAAAGCGCGCGCCTGCGCGACAGCCTGCGCCACACCGGCCAACGGTTCGCCGCTAGCTAGCCAGCGTTGATAGCCTACCCCAACCCCCTCGCCAGAAAAGACCGGTTTGCCCTGCGCCACGAGTGGGCGCGCAAAAGGGCCGCTCAACGCAGGCGGGTTTTGGGTCAGGTCATACGCAACCAGTGGCGCTAATTGCCGCGCAGTGACCGGGGTCAGTGCCGCGCGCACATCAGTTGCGGCCAACGCACGGTCATATAACGCGACAAAACCGGCATACCCCGGCCAGAAGCGCCGGCCATCGCTCGCAGCGCCAATCTGCAGGGTGTAGCGCTCCGACCAATTGCTCGGCAACGTTGCCCGCTGCCAACGGGCAAGTCCCCACCCGGCAGCCACTAGCCACAACACAAGACCAACGAACACAACCGCAACCGGTGTTTGGCGCACTACTGCAAGGCCCCAAGCACCCACCCGGTCAACCAGCGGCGCCACCGGCTGGGCCAGCCGCCAACTGCCCAATGCAGCGCCGCCAGCATTGGCTAGCACATCAATCAGTGCCGCCGTGCGGCCGGGAATGGACAATTGGACTAGCTCGATCAGCAATGCCAACATACCGGCCAAGATCGTTGCGCCAACGATTTGCCCCCGCCGCCCCGCACCCAAGCCGGCCAACAGCCAATGCAGCGCGATGCCCAGCGGCGTAAACAAGAGCGTGTTTTGCAGCATATCAAGGCCATGGCTCAGGCCGGTGACCAATGCCAACGCCGGTTGAGGGGGCAAGGATGCGCTGAAGGAAAAGGGGTACGTCGTCAGCGAGAGGATCAACCCCAGCATCGGCAACAACAAGGCCACCCCTCGTCGCCGTGCGATGTGCTGTTGCCGGCGATCAATCAAACGGCTCATACGTCGTCGTCCACGGCAAAATTGGGCGCACCACACCCGCCACATTGCCAGCCCAATCGCCGCGCGCCGTATCGCCTTCAAGGCTGTCAATCACTTGAAAGGCCACTGCATCGCGTTCGGCAAACTGCTTCATCGGCGGATCGAGTGTCGTGAGGGCCGCTTCGACGTAAAAGGAACCCTCGGCCAAAAAGTTGCCGGGGATCGTTACACGCGCGCAGTACCGGCCGGGTGGGCGTGGCCGCCGCCGCCACTCCGGGTCGAGATCGAGTGTTGTGAATACCGCGACATTATCTTCGTTGTAGAGGCGCACATGCGGCAACAACACATACCCGCCAAGCGTAACCATAAACTCCATCTCGATCGTCACCGGCGCGCGAATATCTATGGTATCGCTGATCTCGCCATCAGCATCGCGCACCCGCACCGCGCGCAGATGAGCAACCTCCTTGCCCGGCGCGCCGGCCCGGTCAGGCCACACCCGCTCGGCAATTGAATGCGCCCCTTTACCCAAATAGACTCCCACCACCTGCTGTGCCGGCCCATCGGCCACCACTTTGCCCTGATTGAGCAAAATCGCGCGCTGGCACATGCGCAAGATAGACTGCATGCTGTGCGACACAAACAGCACTGTGCGCCCTTGCTGGCCAACGTCTTGCATCTTGTTCAAGCACTTCTTCTGAAACCGAGCATCGCCAACGGCCAACACCTCATCAACGATCAGAATCTCTGGTTCGAGATGGGCCGCAACCGCAAACGCCAGCCGCACATACATGCCCGACGAATAAAACTTGACCGGTGTGTCAATAAACTGTTCAACCTCGGCAAAATCAACAATGGCTTCAAAATTGCGGTCAATCTCGCGCTTGCGCATACCGAGAATCGCGCCATTGAGGTAGATATTCTCGCGCCCGGTCAATTCGGGGTGAAAACCGGTACCGACTTCGAGCAGCGAAGCCACCCGTCCGTACAACTCAGCGCGCCCGCGCGTCGGTTCGGTAATGCGTGATAACACCTTCAGCAAGGTGCTCTTGCCGGCGCCATTCCGCCCAATAATCCCCACCACTTCGCCCTGCTTCACGTCGAATGACACGCCGTCGAGTGCCCACAGTTCAGTGGCGGCTTCAGACCGCCGCCCACGGAAGCGCTCGACGATGGCATCGCGCAGGGTGACATAGCCCGCTGTGCGTTGCTTGATCGCGCCGATGCGGTATTGTTTCGCTAAATCACGCACTCGAATTGCGTAGTGCATAGGCTTAAATGACATCGGCCAATTTACGCTCGACCGATTGGAAGTAGAGCAAACCGGTGCCAAAGATCGTTATCGCCATTGCTACCGATACCAGCAACAACAGGCTAGGCGGCTGCGTCCCGATGAGTGCCCAACGGAAGCCCTCAACCACGCCAACCATTGGGTTGAGCGCGTAGAGGAGTTGCCAGTAGCCTTCGATCAGGTTGCTGGGATAGACAACCGGCGTGGCAAACAGCCAAAGCTGAACGAGAAACGGGGTCGCATGGCGCACGTCGCGGTATCGAGCATTGATTGCCGAAAGCCAATACCCAACGCCAAGCGCCGTCATCATGGCCAGCAACAAGAAGATTGGCAAGAGCAAGATAGCCGGCGATGGCGGCCACTGATACCACACCATCAAAGCCACCAAGATCGAGAACGACAAGCCAAAATCAACCACGCCGGCCAGCACGCTGGCGGTTGGAATGGCCAGCCGCGGAAAATAGACCTTGCGCACAATATTGGCGCTACCGACGAGACTATTCGCTGCCTGTCCCACCGTGTTGGCAAAGAATTGCCATGGTAACAAGCCAGCTAGATTAAACAGGGGGTACGGGATGCCGTGCGTATTGACGCCTGCCAACCGGCCAAAGATGATCGTAAAGACTACCAATTGCAAGACCGGCTGAATGATGGCCCAGCTCGCGCCGAGCAAGGTCTGCTTGTAGCGCACCTTCACATCGCGCCAGACGAGAAAGAAGAGCAGTTCACGGTAGACCCACAGATCACGCCAATTGAACTGCCACCATCCCTTGCGCGGCTCGATAATGGTTGGGGCAAGCGCCACATCTGATGGAGGAGGTGCAGCAGCGCCGGCTATCGATGTGCTCGGAGGTTCCAATGTTGCCATGATGCCATGCTGTCCTTGTTACACGCGATACGCTAAACGACGATGTGAACAGGGTAACATGCCGGCAAGACGAGTCACATCGGTGACGCCGAGATTAAAAAGACGTTGTATCCCCCCCTATGTAGCATAGTCTGTTCTAGGCGATTGTGCAATTACAAATTCGTCAGTCGCCTGACTGGCCCGCAACGAGCTAAGCTGTAAATCTGGTATCATGCCAATAGCACTTGCATTGCACCGCTGCTGACAAAAATGAAAGGTAGTGCATCGTATGGCCTATGCAGCCCTGATTGGCGCTGAAGTCAAGCGTCGCGAAGATCCGCGTCTCATCCGGGGGCAGGGATCGTATGTGAGTGATCTGCGCCTGCCGGGGATGTTATACGTTGCGATTGCCCGCAGCCCGTATGCCCATGCCCGGATTATAACGATTGACAAGGCTGCCGCGCTCGCGATGCCCGATGTGGTTGCTGTTTATACCGGCGCCGACCTGCTCGATTGTTGCCAGCCGTTGCCGTTAGCCAGCTCAGGCGAAGGCGGCAGCGGGCCACAACGCTATACCGGGCGCACCCGCTATGTGCTCGCGGTCGAACGGGTGCGCCACGCCGGCGAAGCTGTCGCTGCGGTCATTGCGCGCACGCCGGAAGCGGCGCTCGATGCGGCACTAGCTTTGCCAATCGAGTGGGAGCCGCTGCCGGCAGTGGTTGATCCGCTGGCCGCACTCGCCCCCAATGCGCCGATCATCTTTGAAGGTTTGCCCGACAATATCGACCATCGCCGCCGCCGCCAGAAGGGTGATGTCGAGGCTGCATTTGCCGCTGCCCATCGCGTTGTGCGCCAACGGATGGTCAATCAGCGCCTGCTCGGCTTCCCGATGGAGGGGCGCGCAGTGGTGGCCGCTCCCGACCCCGCCAGCGACGGCGTGACCGTGTGGACGAGCACGCAAACGCCGCATCAAGTGCGCGGCGAGATCGCGAAGGTGATCGGTCTTGACGATAATCGTGTGCGGGTGATTGCGCCTGATGTTGGTGGCGGCTTCGGCGTCAAGATCGGCATCTACCCCGAAGAGGCGCTGCTCGCTGCGCTGGCCCGCCAGCTCAATGCGCCCTTGCGCTGGGTTGAACACCGGCTTGAACACGCGCAGGCTACTACCCACGGGCGCGGGCAGGTGTGCGACATCGAGGCCGCTGTCACCGCCGAAGGCGAAGTAACCGCGCTGCGCATGCAGATTGTGGCCGATCTTGGCGCATACCCGCTTGCCCCCGGCCTACCCGATCTCACCACCGCGATGGCGATCGGTGTCTACAAGATTCCTGCCGTCGATCTGGAAGCGATCTGCGTCTACACCAACACCACGCCGGTGGCCGCCTATCGCGGCGCGGGCCGGCCTGAAGCCGCCTACTACATCGAACGGCTAATGGATCTGATCGCCGCTGAATTGGGCATGGATCCGGCGGAAGTGCGCCGGCGCAATTTTATTCCACCTGACGCTTTCCCCTACAAGACGCCAACCGGCCTGACGTATGATAGCGGCGAGTACGATCGCGCGCTCACCAAGGCGCTGACGCTAGCGAAGTATGAGCAGTTGCGCGCCGAGCAAGCCGCCCGTCGCGCTGCTGGCGACCGCATGCTGCTGGGGATTGGCATTGCCTGTTATGTCGAAATGTGCGGCTTTGGCCCTTACGAAAGCGCCCAGATTAAGGTTGAACCGAGCGGCGCAGTGACGGTCACAACTGGTATCTCGCCGCATGGGCAGGGCACCGCCACCACCTTTGCCCAGATTGTTGCCGACCAGATCGGAGCCGATTTCGAGCGAATCGTGGTCAAACACAGCGATACGGCGACCACGCCGATGGGGGTCGGCACCATGGGTTCACGCTCGCTAGCCGTCGGCGGCGCGGCGCTAGTGCGAGCCGCCGCCAAGGTGCGCGAGAAGGCGCGCCAGATTGCGGCTGCAATGCTTGAGGCCAGCGTCGCCGATATTGAGCTGCACGAAGGCCGCTATCGCGTGCGCGGCGTACCCGATCGCGCGCTTACCCTCACCGAGATTGCCCGCCGCGCCTACAGCAACAAACTACCGCCCGAACTTGACCCCGGCCTCGAAGCGGTTGACTACTTCCGCCCGCCAGACCTGATCTATCCCTTCGGCGCGCATGTCGCCGTCGTTGAAGTCGACCGCGAAACCGGCCACGTCCGTATCCGCGAATACTATTCGGTTGATGACTGCGGGCCGCGCATCAGCCCGCTGATTGTCACCGGGCAAGTGCATGGCGGGCTGGCCCAAGGCATCGCTCAAGCCCTGCTCGAAGAGGTAGTTTACGATGCCAATGGTCAGTTGCTGAGCGGCACGTTAATGGATTACGCCCTCCCACGGGCCGATCTCTTCCCGCCCTTCACCGTTGACAAGACCGAAACGCCGACACCGCTCAACCCGCTCGGCGTCAAGGGCATCGGCGAGGCAGCAACGATCGGCTCGACGCCGGCCATCGCTAACGCGGTGATCGACGCACTCACGCCGTTTGGAGTGCGTCACATTGACATTCCGCTGCGCGCCGAGAAGGTTTGGCGGGCGATGAATAATCTGTAATGTTGTGGATGCTGTGACTCAAACCTCGTCCGGCTCGCTCCCGCCGGAAAAGGTCGCCGGCCCCCTAGCTAGGGGTAGCCAGAGAGGGCAACAGGCGCAGCATCTTCGTCAACCGAAACCTTATGTAGCCTCGGGGGCGCAAACGGTTGGCCCATTCAGCCAGTCACCCCTCCTTGGGCGCGCAGACTGACCGCTGCGCCAAGTGGTGATTGGACTGAACATCAGCGCTGGCTGGCAGCGCCCTGCTATAAGAGGAGATGGCCGCAACGGCAAGAGAAATACCGGGAAGCACATTGAGGAGAATAGCGATGGCCGATATGCTCCGTGAGTCACCCTACCCAATGGTTAGCATCGCCGATGCCACAGCGATGATTATGGCCCATGCCCAACCATTGGGCAGCGAAGAGATCGACGCACTCACGGCGCTGGGCCGGGTGCTGGCAACCGATATTGTCGCGCCGGAAGACATTCCCGATGTGCCGAAAGCGGCAATGGACGGCTATGCTTTGCGCGCTGGCGATGGCCTTGCTCCCCGTCGCGTGGTGGGCGAATTGACTGCCGGTGGCGCAACAACTGTTGCCCTTGGCCCCGGCGAAGCCACCCGGATCATGACCGGCGCACCGATGCCGTGCGGCGCTGACGCTATGATTCCGGTTGAAATGACCGAAGAGCGCGATGGGATGCTCTTCATTCAGCGCGAGTTACAACCGGGCGATTACGTGCATACGGTAGGGCAAGATGTCGCCCGCGGCCAGATTGCGCTCACCGCCGG
>JANWYE010000520.1 GCA_025057175.1 Chloroflexus sp.
AAGCGGAGCATTGGCGACGACATACCCCGTTGCGCCAAGCGCCCCCGCCGCTGCCGTACATGCGCACGCCTGCAGAAAGCGACGGCGGGAGATGATTGGGTGATGGGTGCGTTTCGTCATATCAGGCGCCGGGGAACGACTCTCGACGTTTCCCGCATTTCTCGCAAAGTTTGACGCGAAGACGCAGTGTCTCGCAATCACGAGCATTAAAGAATTAAGTCCGGCGTATGGCGCCGCCCGCGCCCTGAGCCCTGAGCCCTGAGCCTTTCGAAGGGTCGAAGGGTCGAAGGGCAGACGGGCGGCGCACCCCCTTCGACCCTTCGGCAAGCGCAGGACTCAGGGGGCGCGCCGCTGGTAGTATACCCAAATAAAATACATAATCTTCATCGATCGCCGGGCAGACAGAGAATGCGCGACTAGACAACTCAATCCTCGTAGCTGCGGGGCTCCGGGGCGTACAGCAGAGTGTTTACTCAACGCCCATCAGCCGCCAGCCAGACGCGATGGAGCAATAACCCCTACGGCACTGTCGCCGTTCGCACATTCTCGGCGTTCGCAGCGGCTCCCGGCACGCTGTTGCCGGTGAGGTCACGCGCCGCCAGACCCTCGCGCACACTCAGTT
>JANWYE010000521.1 GCA_025057175.1 Chloroflexus sp.
GTATAGCAGAGCGCAGGCCGCCGAACGGTAACATTTTTGCAAAATTTTCAGAGGCTAACGCAGCCCGCCAGTTTAGGAGAGAACTGACCGTGCGCGGATTGCACTACTGTCGCTAGCAATCTACCCCTCATTCGTTCATTCGTGACCTCTCATTCGTTCATTCGTTACCCCTCATTCGTTCATTCGTTACCCCTCATTCGTTCATTCGTTGTCCCCTTAATAGGAACTTTTCCGCCTTTGTTTCCGTCATCTCACTAGAGTGCCTCTTTGCCGTTGAAGGGATCGCTTATGCGCGCATTACTGTTCGTTATTATCCTTGGTATGTTTGCTCTTGCTGCCTGCGGCGCTGCCACCGGTTCGCTGCCCGCTCAGCCCACTGCGGCGCCTGACCAACCGTTACCGACTCAGCCCCCGGCGGCTACCCGCGATCCGGCTACGCCGGTAGTTGCTGAGCCAACGGCGACGATGCTGTCCGCTAATCCGGCTCCGCCACCAACCGCTGCCGCTACCGAGACGCCGGCAGCCGCGCCGCCAACCGTCGCGCCGGTTGCGACCCCAGCGCCCACTGTTGTGCCAATCAAGGAGACGCCAATGCCAATCCAGCCTGCTCCTGCCCCCAATG
>JANWYE010000522.1 GCA_025057175.1 Chloroflexus sp.
TCAATCCCCTCACGGGGATTTTGGTTTATTGAACTGACGGTAGAGCCGACCGTGATCGTGGCCGCGTTAATCGGTTTCAATCCCCTCACGGGGATTTTGGTTTTTTGAACCGGAAGTTCGAACACGATTTACTGGCTTCTCGCCGCGACAAGTTTCAATCCCCTCACGGGGATTTTGGTTTTTTGAACCTCGGTACCCGCTGTACCGTTCAGCGGGGGCATTGCTTATTGGTTTCAATCCCCTCACGGGGATTTTGGTTTTTTGAACGCATAACACATACGAGAGATGGAACTAGAACGTATTGCAGCTATTGGTTTCAATCCCCTCACGGGGATTTTGGTTTTTTGAACGTGTAGTAATGCTAATAGTGCGAATGAAGAGTGTTCTGTAAGTTTCAATCCCCTCACGGGGATTTTGGTTTTTTGAACATGAGTTTTGGAGATGAGTAGCGCGGGTAGGGCGCGGGTAGGTTTCAATCCCCTCACGGGGATTTTGGTTTTTTGAACCTGCTAGCGGAGTCGCCACTGTCGGAGGACAACTGATACCGGTTTCAATCCCCTCACGGGGATTTTGGTTTTTTGAACGAAAAGATCAGGTCAGCCGTGGGCTGGCCGTCGCT
>JANWYE010000523.1:0-333 GCA_025057175.1 Chloroflexus sp.
CCTGCCCGTGCTGGCCCAGAAGCTCAAACAGCAGAAGCCGCTCGACATACTCAAACTGGGCAGCGACGCCGGCCGCGAGCACAGCGTGGAGGCCTGCTTCGCGCTGAGCTATGATGCCCTTGACGTCGAGACTCAGCGCTGCTTCCGCGCCCTCGGCGTCTTCGCCCCGGCAGCGTTTGACGAAGCGGCGGTGCTGGCGGTGTGGGGGGACTCTCCCACATCCCCCCCGCCCCCATCAACCCACCTGGGCGGAGGGGGGGCGCGGGCCCCAAAACCCGCTGAGCGCGCCCAAGGGGGGGGGGGGGCCCCCCCCCCCCACCCCGGGGGCGAGGG
>JANWYE010000523.1:343-612 GCA_025057175.1 Chloroflexus sp.
CAAAATATTTTTTTTTTTTTTCTCCTCCGGGGGGGGGGGCGCGGCCCCCCCCCCGGGGGGGGGGGGGGGGGGGGGCCCCCCCCCCCCCCCCGGCGGGGGGGGGGGGGGGGGGGGGGGGCCCCCGAACCCCCAATCCTTCCTCAAAACCCTCACCCGCCGTGCGCTGCTCACCAAGACCGGCGACGGCGCGTACACCCAGCACACCCTGCTGCGCACCTACGCCCTGGCCTTGCTGGAGCGCGCCGGTGAGCACACCGAATACGCCGCCC
>JANWYE010000524.1 GCA_025057175.1 Chloroflexus sp.
TTTTTGAACTCATGGAACTACCAGAGCCGGCAATGGGGCTAGCCACCTTGTTTCAATCCCCTCACGGGGATTTTGGTTTTTTGAACGCAATGGTTGCCGAGCGCCGAGCGACGAGCGACGAGCAGGTTTCAATCCCCTCACGGGGATTTTGGTTTTTTGAACATGGCATCTTGTATAGCGCGTGAAATGGGTGCGCGATGGTTTCAATCCCCTCACGGGGATTTTGGTTTTTTGAACAGGCAACGAAGCGGCAGCTTGAGGAAGCGTTGGCCGAGGTTTCAATCCCCTCACGGGGATTTTGGTTTTTTGAACGTTGACTTGGTCAATAGCCGTCTCAGCGCCAGTAAATTGGGTTTCAATCCCCTCACGGGGATTTTGGTTTTTTGAACTCCGTTGATGTCTTTATCCAAACATTAAATAGATATTCCAGTTTCAATCCCCTCACGGGGATTTTGGTTTTTTGAACCCACTTTTTGCGCCACGTCATACGCATGCGCTTCGTCTCGGTTTCAATCCCCTCACGGGGATTTTGGTTTTTTGAACCGCGAGCTGCGCCGGTGTCTTGAGCGCGTTGCTCGCATGGTTTCAATCCCCTCACGGGGATTTTGG
>JANWYE010000525.1 GCA_025057175.1 Chloroflexus sp.
TGACCACAATGGTCGGGAAGTAACTATCACTAGCCTAGTATCCTCTATGCCCCCGGCCTACACCATTGGCCAATCGGTCACTGTAGTCTATCCGCCGAACCGGCCCGACCAAGCTCGGATCAAGGGCGAAAGCAAACAGTTTCTTGCCATCTTCGGCGCATTGAGCGTTGCTCTGATCGTACTGGGCGTGATTGCGATGCTGATGGGGTGGTAATCCAGTGCGGATGAACGAGATGCGCCTTCATGCTGTGGTGATGCAGTGGCCTCTACATCGGAGGCTGATGAGATGAGTAAAGTGATATATTGATTCTCCGTACCCGTGGCGGCGAACCATCTCCTGCCCCACCCCGGCCCTCCCCCGCTGGGGGAGGGGGCTACACACCTCCCCCCGGAGGGGGGCGAGGAGTAGCGGGAGAGGCCCCCACCCCGGCCCTCCCCCGCTGGGGGAGGGGGGGTGAGGGCCGCATTCGTCGTATTGTAGCTCGCCTAACCGGCGCTGGCGCGGCACTCGTACAATGCCTGCATCCCTTGGCTGAAGCCTGTGACCGGTGTGCAATTCGCTTGCAGCCAAGCGGTAATCTCGCTGTTTGGCACGCGCCCGCCAATG
>JANWYE010000526.1 GCA_025057175.1 Chloroflexus sp.
AGCCTGCACAAGAACGTGCAGACGTGTTTCAATCCCCTCACGGGGATTTTGGTTTTTTGAACGCACGCGACAGGCAATATCCGCCGAGGCGCAATTGGCGCGCGTTTCAATCCCCTCACGGGGATTTTGGTTTTTTGAACTTCATCTGTTCTAACACGAAGGAGATGCGACCAATGATGCAGTTTCAATCCCCTCACGGGGATTTTGGTTTTTTGAACACCACGTCCATTCCGGCGTGATGAGCGCCGAGGAACAATCGTAAGTTTCAATCCCCTCACGGGGATTTTGGTTTTTTGAACTCGTTAGAATTGTTTTAGTAGGAGATGTAAAATGAAAAACGTTTCAATCCCCTCACGGGGATTTTGGTTTTTTGAACACACATCCATTGCCAAACTATAAGTATTGACCAAATGTGTTTCAATCCCCACACGGGGATTTTGGTTTTTTGAACGCGCATACATGCGACACGCTCGCGCAGAGCGCATTCCGCTGGTTTCAATCCCCTCACGGGGATTTTGGTTTTTTGAACCGGTTTGAAACGGCGCTTGGTCAAGAGCGCCAGGCACACGGGTGTCAATCCCCTCACGGGGGGGGGGGTGTGTGGAGC
>JANWYE010000527.1 GCA_025057175.1 Chloroflexus sp.
CCAGCTCACGCAGGCGCGCGCTGCGTTTCGTCAAGATCTGAAAGGTATGGTGCGGGCAGTCGTGCATCGTAGCGAACACGCGCTGAATGAACTCCTCCGGCACCTCCTCGTGAAACAGATCGCTCATCGAGTTGACGAAGATCATGCGCGGCTGCCGCCAGCGTTTCGGCAGGTCGAGCACGGCGGGATGCAGCCGGACGGCGAAGCCGTCGCGGTAGCGGACGCTGCCCATCGCCTGGAGCCGCAGCGCGAGGCGCTCGGCGTAGCAGTGTTTGCACCCGGTGCTCACCTTCGAGCAGCCGGTCACCGGGTTCCACGTCGCTTCGGTCCATTCGATGTGAGAGCGCTCGGCCATGATGTTCACTCGCTTCGAGCCGTGCTCACTTGCTCAGAATGTGTTGGGCGATCTTGACCGCTGTCTCTGATCCTTTGGGGTTGCCCGACGCAAAACAGAGCAAATAGAGTGGATTGTTACGAGAATTGCGCAGGGGCAAGGGATTTTCCGCCACTGCATGAAAAACTGTCTTCAGCCGATCAACGAAAAAACGTCCAATCAGTTCAAAATCGGCCTCTTTTTCATAGCACTCTTCCTCTCCAAAGAGTGTT
>JANWYE010000528.1 GCA_025057175.1 Chloroflexus sp.
CGGCATGCACGAAGACGTTTCAATCCCCTCACGGGGATTTTGGTTTTTTGAACGGAAAATGAACGGTGATATCAACCTTGTTGAATTTGACTGGTGTTTCAATCCCCTCACGGGGATTTTGGTTTTTTGAACTTTCGCGGCGCACTGGTGCGAGCATTGACGACTTAGTCGAGTTTCAATCCCCTCACGGGGATTTTGGTTTTTTGAACTTGTGCTCCTGCTGAATGGACGGCACCAACCCCAAAGCAGTTTCAATCCCCTCACGGGGATTTTGGTTTTTTGAACCGACGTATGCGCCGGCGTGACGGTGGGTATTTATCGTGGGTTTCAATCCCCTCACGGGGATTTTGGTTTTTTGAACGCGGAGCGTGGTCGGATGCGCGAAAGCAACGTGTCTTGCTTGTTTCAATCCCCTCACGGGGATTTTGGTTTTTTGAACAATTACGGTCTCGAATTGCATAGACGCCTCCTTTTTTTTAAGTTTCAATCCCCTCACGGGGATTTTGGTTTTTTGAACTGCTCATCGGCAAATCGGCGCTCGGCCTCGCGCATGCGCCGTTTCAATACCCTCACGGGGATTTTGGTTTTTTGTACCAGGAAA
>JANWYE010000529.1 GCA_025057175.1 Chloroflexus sp.
CGGGGATTTTGGTTTTTTGAACCTAGCGCTGCCGCTAGCTTAGCGTCTGGCCGAGGCCGTTTCAATCCCCTCACGGGGATTTTGGTTTTTTGAACGGCGCAATGGGATGAACTGCTACGCTTAATCAACGAAGCGTTTCAATCCCCTCACGGGGATTTTGGTTTTTTGAACCAGGGCCGCGATTGCGGCCTGCCGCGCCGGCTCTGGGAGGTTTCAATCCCCTCATGGGGATTTTGGTTTTTTGAACCCCGATTTCTTCGTCGGCTGCGGCGAGACCACCATCGCTATGTTTCAATCCCCTCACGGGGATTTTGGTTTTTTGAACAGGTCCGTGATGCTCATGGCTCCATGATACCCCCTAGGGGTATGTTTCAATCCCCTCACGGGGATTTTGGTTTTTTGAACCCGGCGTGCCGCCGCCGGCCAGCGCCGTCGCGACCGCCGCGTTTCAATCCCCTCACGGGGATTTTGGTTTTTTGAACCAGAGGTCGTTGACCGCGCTCGTCGCCGCGTTCGCGTTGACGTTTCAATCCCCTCACGGGGATTTTGGTTTTTTGAACGCGACCGGCGCGTCCGCCGGCTGGCGGATCGCCCGGGTTG
>JANWYE010000052.1 GCA_025057175.1 Chloroflexus sp.
TCGCGTTGCAGAAAGAGAAAGTCGGCGCTCTCAACTGTGTAGAGCAGCGCCACAATCATTAGGCGCGCCGGCTCATGAATGAGACGATCAAGGCTGGCCAGTTGGTGCATCTGCAGTTTCATAGCTGTTCCTCTACGTGTGTGCGTTGCAGATAACGATAGAGCGTGATGCCACCGGCAACCAGCATCCACGCCCCCGCTGCTATGATCACCAGACTCGCGCCAAGAAAGCCGTCAAGCGCCAGCCAGTGTATGAGCAGGCCAATCGACGCAACAAACATGGCTAAGGCATAGAAACGCGGCAGGTCCAAATAGGCGCCGAGATAGGTCATGCCACCTGCCAAGGTTACGCCGATAATAACCGGCATCCATGCCGTTGCAAGCTGGACATCGAACGTAAGGTTGACCAAGGCGATACCTACCCCCAAGCCTACCAGACCGCCTAGCACGCGCTGCCATAAGCGCGGCTGGCGATACGCGACGTAGCCCGTGCGCGGATAGGTCAGCCGCGCTTTGAGCGTATGCAAAATCTGCCGGCTGAAGAGAATGGCTAGGATGAGGGCTAACGGCAGAAGCAGATTGGCCCAGCCGGCGATAGCAGCCGGACAACCAGCGGGGCGAGTTGCGCGACGCCGGTGAGCAAAAAGATGCTGCCAATCATCAATTCCGCCAAGCCGTCGATCATCCAATAGCGCCGAGTGCGTCGGGTGAGGTCGGGAATCGGTTGCATAGCGGTGCCTTTCATAAACCAGTCTATGATGTAAACCTGTTTTTAGTATGAGGCATCTAGTTTGGCTTGTCAAGAGGCAGGGCACGCATCCAACAGTGATGGATCGGCAACGATTCTGATCCGGCACGCCAAACACCGCTCTTGCCAAAATCAAACAAATGTTCTATAATGGGTAATACCTGCCAAGGAGGTTTTAATGCCACCAGCGATCGTTGTCGAGCCGGACCTGCAACAGAAGCTGGCAATCCTCAGCCAAGAAGCCGCCGATGAGGTCGCCGATCCGCCGCTGACCGCGAGCATCCAGCAGGGGATCACCCATGCCACCGGTTTTCTCTATAACGCCCAACGCTCGGCTGGCGGTTCGATCCGGCTCTTCAAAGTGCTGCAAACCAACGCTTGCCGATATAGTTGCCCCTACTGCTTCACCTCCTGCGCCATCCGCCGCCGCCGCACCACGTTCAAGCCCGACGAGCTGGCGACCACCTTCGTCCATCTCCACCGGCAGCGGCAAGCTGAAGGGTTGTTCCTTTCCTCGGGGATCGTGCCCGATGCTGATGCCACGATGGAACGTATGTTGGCAACTGTAGAACGGTTGCGCTTGCGCGCTGGGTTTCGCGGCTATATTCACCTGAAGTTGATACCGGGGGCACGGTTTGAGTATATCGAGCGAGCCGTGGCGCTGGCCGATCGGGTCAGCCTCAATCTTGAAGCTCCCAATCCCGATCGGCTGCGCGTGTTAGCTCCAGAGAAGGAGTTCGCCGAGGCGATGTGGCAGCGATTAGCATGGGCGCGGCAGGTGATCGAGCAGCGGCGCGCTGCTGGCTTGCCGGCAGCGCGCTCGATCACAACCCAGTTTGTGGTCGGCGCAGCCGGCGAGAGCGATGCCGAGTTGTTACATACTGTCGCTTATGCTCAACAAACGATTCAGCTCGGTCGCAGTTATTTTAGCGCCTTTCACCCTATCGAACGCTCGCCGTTCAGCGATCTGCCTGCTGAAGACCCCATTCGCGCTGCTCGCCTCTATCAAGCCGAGGCGATGCTGCGCGAGTATGGCTTTTCCGTCGCTGAGCTGCCGTTTGACGAACAAGGCAATTTGCCGCGCGATTGCACCCCCAAACAGGCTTGGGCCGTGCGCCATTTGCACGAGCCGGTTGAGGTCAACACCGCTTCGCTCCAGCAGCTACTGCGCGTGCCCGGCATTGGCCCGCGCAGCGCCGCTCGCATCATTGCTGTTCGCCGCCAGCATTGCCTGCGCAATCTTGACGATCTACGCCGGTTAGGCGTGAATGTCAATTGGGCGGCGTCATTTGTGTTGCTCGATGGCCGTGCCGCTCTTCGCCAGTTGTCGTTGTGGCCGGCGCTACAGTAGGTGCATCGCGTCACTATGCTCCTACCGTCGCCGGATCGTGATCTCATCGAAGCGCACGATGATCCCGCTCTCATCGAAACTCGTGACCGCCAACCCAACCTCGCCGCGGGTGAAGGTTGGATCGCGCGTTTGCTCTAGGCGACGGTCATTCACATAGAGCGTGATCTCGTCGCCGCGTAACTCAACCCGCATGCGGTTAGTTTCTTGGCTGATGGCTTCGTGCTGCGTCCAGTCAATGAGCGTGACCCACTGGTTGTCTTCCAACAATTCGAGCGCATAATAGCCGTCGTTCGAAACGCTAAACAGGTAGAAGTTGTCTGCGTCTTGGTAGTGAAAGATCAGGCCGGCAGCGCCACCCGGACTATCGCGCGGGATTGAATAACTGGTTTCAATAATGACATTGCGGTAATTACCTTCAACGAGTGCCCAAGCAAGAGTTTCCGGCTCTTTGACTTCGATCACGTAGCGTCCCTGTTCGTAGGTATAGCGTGTGCTGGCATCTTCGTCTTCACCTAAATCGCTAGCCGCCGGATTCTCGAAGTCATCGCGGAATAAGATATCGCCGCCAATCACTGAACCCACAGCGCCGCCAGCGCCGGGCGTAGCGGTGGTGTTGGCCGGATTACCGGTAGTTTCGCTTAAGGCAGGGAAGAGAGTGATGGCTACGAAGACACATGCGCCGATAAAGATCAGAAGCAAGCAACCAATACCGCCAACTAACCCCCAGACGAGCTTGTTGTTAGGCGCGGTGGTTTGCATCCCAGTGTTTGATGGGATTTGGTAAGGTGGGTAATTGCTTGCCGGTGTGCTATATGATGGTGGTGGCGGCATAAAGGGGTCGGGCGGTGTTCCGGCGCTTTGCGCAGGAGGGACAACCGGTGGTGTGGAGGGGACGCTGTATGGCGGCTGGGTTGACGCCGGTGCGGCAGGTGGCGGCGCGGCAGGCCGTTCGGGTGGGATGACCACAGTAGGTGGCACAACGGGTTGGTCAGGCGGCAAGACCACGGTGGGAGGGGCAGCAGGTTGGTTAGGTGGCAAGACCACAGTAGGTGGCACGACGGGCTGGTCGGGTGGGATAACCACGGTAGGTGGCGCGGCAGGCCGTTCGGGTGGGATAACCACGGTTGGCGGTGCGGCGGGTTGGTCGGGTGGCAAGACCACAGTGGGAGGCGCAGTGGGTTGCTCAGGCGGTAGGACAACGGTTGGCGACGTGGCAGGTGACGCGGTCTTTTCCGGCACGCGGGCGCCACACTCCGGGCAAAAGCGGTCCTCCGACTTTAGTTTGTGCCCACATTGCGGGCAGAAGGAAGGTCGTTGCGCTTCACTCATATTCACTCCTTATAGGGGTTTGCGACGAACGGGTTCTAATACACGCTATGAGGAGTGCGGCCTTCTGGCCCGCCACCAGTGTGCCAACCGGGGGCGCGGGCTGCCGGCTCGCTAGGCCCAAACGTCGCGCCATTTGCTTCAATCGCTGTCCCCATTGGCCAATATTGCCCTCAACGCGGCAATGCAGGCGTAATTCTCTTCATCGGTGCCAAACGAAATCCGGATCCAACCCGGCAAGCCCCAGCCGCTGAGCGGCGTGACGAGCACACCGCGCTGGGCCAAGGCGGTGGCAATGGCTTGATCATCAGTCACCGCTACTGCCACGAAGTTGGTTTCGCCGGGAATAACGGTTAACCCCAGTTCACGCAGGCCATCAGTAAGCACAGCGCGGCTGCGCGCCGCGTGCGCCAACGAGCGTTCGAGATGGCCGGTATCGTCGAGCGCAGCTAGACCGGCAATCTGGGCCAGCGCGTTGACATTAAACACCGGACGCGCCCGTTCCAGATAGGCGATCAGGTCGGGCGCGCCAAAGGCGTAGCCTAGCCGCAGGCCGGCTAGCCCGTGGATCTTGGCGAAGGTGCGCAGCAACAGCAGATTATCGCGTCCGCCCCGGATCAGTGGCAGCAGATTGGGGAAATCCGGGCGCGTGACAAATTCAATGTAGGCTTCATCAACGACAATTAAGGTGTCATTCGGTATCTGTTCGATGAATGCCAGCAATTCGGCTGCGCCAACAGTCGTGCCGGTGGGATTGTTGGGATTGCAGACGAAGACTAAGCGGGTACGAGGCGTGATCGCAGCGGCCATCGCTGGCAAATCGTGCGCCATCGCGCGCAGCGGAATCTGGCGTGCGATCGCGCCCTGCGCATGTATCCGGCGCGCATAGCTGATGAACGACCCCTGCGCCAATACCGCTTCGTCTCCTTCCCCTAGCATGGCATGGCAAATTAACATAATTAATTCGTCAGAGCCATTGCCAAGCATGACGTGCGCCGGGCTAAGATCGACTCGCGCCGCCAGCGCATGCTTCAGCGCCGCGCCACTTGCATCGGGATAGCGATGAATCTCGGCTAGCGCCGCTTGCACGGCGGCCACTGCTCGCGGGGATGGCCCTAATGGGTTTTCGTTGGCAGCCATGCGTATCGGCGGTGGCCCAGCCGGCGCAAGGCGCGGCGGCGGCGCTGGCGAGAGAGCTTGCAGAAAGGGTTTCATTCGGATCGGCACAGGTGACTCTCCGGGTGTTGCAAGGCGGCTGCTAGCAAATAATACGATAAATCTGTTAAAGCAGTTTCTTTGCTCGTCTGCCACTGTTTGTAGCAGGGGGCGCGGTGCAGAGATCGCGCAAAGCTTAGGTTGAATCGTCTGTTTTGATCCTCCCCACGACCAGATTCCCTCTTTTTCTTCATGTGCGATGAGGGCAACAAGGCTTTAGATCACCGCAAACCTCGCTCGCGTCTGCGAAACGCTGCACTTGAAGGAGAGGCATTAGGCGAGAGATGTGCTCTGCCGGCCAATACGTGGTTGCCAACCACGTTTTCTAGCGTTTTGCCGAAATACTACGCTCGTTTTTGTGTCATTGCGAGGGCGCGTAATTCAGTGAAGCTGGTCTCTGCATAATGACACGCGGCGCGCAAGTTTCCCCAAACCCTCTAATCCCGTGGCCGCTCGGCCGGCAACAATACCATAAAGGTGCTGCCCTGCCCTTCGCGGCTCTCAATCCAAATCTGGCCGCCGTGCAACTGCACAATCTCGCGGCTAAGGTACAAGCCGAGGCCCAAGCCCTCGCCGCGCCTCCCCGGCGACCGGTAGTAGCGTTGGAAGACTCGTTCGTGTTCGCTCGTCGGAATACCCGGCCCCTGATCGCTCACGCTGATCAGAACTGCCGGCGCGTTGTTCGTTGGTAGCAGTGTACTGCGCAGGCGTATGCTGATCACGCCATCGGGCGGGCTGTATTTAATCGCGTTGTTGAGCAGATTGGTCAGCACCTGCCGGATGCGTACCGCATCGCACGTTATGGTCAATTCCGGCGTTTCGGTTTCGAGCAGCAATTCGCGGTTGCCGGCGCTTGGCCGTTGTTGGTCGATCACCTGTTGGGCTAGCATGACCAGATTCGTTTGCTGATACTGGAGATCAAACTGGCCGGCGTCGAGCCGTGATACATCGAGCAGGTTGTCAACGAGGCGCAACATGTGGGCGACCTGTTGCGTGAGGATGGTTAGCCCGTGAATATCGCGTGGATCGCCGTCACGCTGCTGTTCGCGCCGCAGCAAGAGGTCGGCGTAGCTACGCACCGCTGCTAAGGGGCTACGCAGTTCGTGCGCAGCCACCGCCAGAAATTCGTCTTTGGCGCGCTGCACCTTCTGGTTGGCAGTGATGTCGCGGAAGGTGATCACTGCCCCCTCGACTTCGCCGTGCTCATTCACCGCCGGCGCGCCGGTGAAGCTGAAAAAACGCTCGCTCCCATCTGCCCGCCGGCGCATGAGCCGGTAGTCGTAGAAAGTGTCGCCGCGTAGTGCGCGCGTAAATGGCAGATCATCGGGCGTAAGCGGGTTGCCGTCAAGATCGCGGAGGTCGTAGATGTCGGGAATAGCGGCTAGCGGTGTCTCGAAGCTAAGATTATCTTGTTCGAGCAGATCATGGGCTGCTTGGTTAGCTAATGTCAAGCGCCCATACCGATCACAGAGCAGCACACCCTCCGCAATCGATTCCACTACGGTGTGCAGCTTGCGGCGCTCGCGCTGGCTGTCTTCGTACAAGCGCACGTTGGCGATCGCGAAGCCTACCTGATTGCAGATCGGCATCAGCATGTCTTTATCAAGCTTGACCGTCAAGTCGAGATCACCGAAGAGTGCCAGCACCCCGGTCACGGTGCCGCCGGCTAGCAAGGGCAGATAGGCGGCAGCAGCCACGCCAGCGTCAATCAAGGTCGTCTCGCCACGTTCGCTTAGCAGGGGCCGGATAGCCGGTTGGCCATAACGCACCACTTCGGCGCATGGGCTGGCATCAACCGGCGCTTGGTCGAAGCAAGCCAACGCTGCGGCGTCAATCTGATGCCATGCGCTAATCTGGAGTCGCTCTTGGGCCGGATCGAAGATCAATAGCGCACCGCTGCGCGCTGGGGTAAGTTCAAGCACCACGGTGAGCACGCTCTGCACCAGATCGGGGAGGTCGGCGGCTGTGCTGATCGAGGTGACTACAGCATCAAAGGCCTTCAACCGCTGATGGCTGCGCCGAATCTCGTCGTACAACTGGGCATTGCGGATAGCTGCCGCCACAATGCTGGCGATCATCTCGAGATCTTCCGGCTCAAGCTCCAGCGGTTGGGTATCGACGCCGATTAATTCCAGCACGCCGACAAACTGATTGCCGGCGCGCAGGGGCGTGGCAGTAATGGTCAAACTACGTGGTAAGAGGTCGCTCAGGGCTTGAAAAACTCCTTGCGCCTGTGGCGCGACCAAACCCTGTAGTTCGCGATAGCTGTGCTCGCCATGCTGTTGCACAATCGTTTCGCGTTGCCACGCCAGACCGGCCACGCCTTCGCCTACTCGCAATTTAATCTGTCGCCATTTGGCTTCGAGAGCGGGTGGCATCGCTAATCCAGCCTGCGCCGCCGGTTGCAATCCGCTTGGCGTTGCCAGCCAAAGAACCGCAGCGCGCAATGCTGGCACAACCTCAACAAAACTAGCGACCAACGCCGGAAACAGCCGCTCTGGTTCTTGTAACGAGAGCCATGCCGTGCTGACCTGCATCCAGTGCCGCACACGCTTGGTGGGAACGGCGCGCGGCTGATCAATTGCAGCTAGCTCCTGTTGCGATTCAGTCATGGCGCGTGCTCTCCCAACGACCACGCCACTGCCCGCCGGATACCCTCGGCCAGCGGCACTTGCGGTTGATAACCCAACAGCTCACGCGCGCGCCGGATGTCGGCCACGTAGTAGCTCACTTCACCCACCCGTTTCGCCGGCTGGACAATGATCTCAGGCTGGCGACCAAGGGCGAGGCCAATCAATTCGGCGGCCCGGATGAGTGTATTGCCTTCACCGTAGGCTAGATTGATCGTGCGGTTAACAACCTCTCCTCTGGATAAACGGCTGATCCCGCGCATAATACCATCAACGCAGTCGTCAATGTAGGTAAAATCGAGCACTTTATCGCCACCGAACACCGTCACCGGTTCGCCCCGGCTAATCCGGTGAATGAAGAGTGGGATGACCCGTTCCATGCGCGCGAGGTCATTGTCGTAGCGACCATAGACATTCGAGAAGCGAAAGACGATGTAGCGCAGGCCGTAACAGCGCGCGTAGGCATAGATCAGCGCTTCGCCGGCAATCTTCGAGGCTGAGTAGGGGCTTTCGGTGAAGCTAAAGTCGGCCCGCGTCTCTTCGGTGATATAGCGGTGAATATCGCCATACACTTCACGTGACGAGGCAAAGATGAGTGGTAGGTCGTGGGCACGGCAGTATTCGAGAACGTTGTACGTGATGTTGATATTTTCGAGCGCGCGATGCGGTTCGCTCACCAATTCGTAAACCTTGGCGTTGGCCGCTAAATGCACCACCAGATCGCACGGCGGGTAGGGCGCGCCGCCAATCCCGGCCCGGAAGTCGCGCTGCGGCGCGGCAAGGTCTTGCAACAGCGTTGGGATGCGGTCAGTCCATGGGTTGACCCGGCGGTCAATGCCGAAGACCTGATGCCCTTCTGCCAGCAAGCGCAGGCCAAGATTGGTGCCGATCATGCCTGATGAGCCGGTGATCAAGATACGCATAGGATCGTGCTCGCTTCATCGCCAGAGAAGCGCCGTACCGCATTGCCCCAAAGTATACCACGCCCCCACGCCTCATTCATACCGCAACGCAGCGATCGGGTCGAGCCGCGCCGCGCGGTCAGCAGGATACAGACCGAAGAAGATGCCCACCGCAATCGAGGTAATCGTCGCCAGTAGGATGGCGTCAAGGCTGACTTCGGCGCGCGCGTTGGGCGAGAAATTGGCCAGCAGAGCGGTGCCAATTGCCGCTAGCCCATATCCCAACGCAATGCCCAGTATGCCGCCCATCAGACTCAGCACCGTCGCTTCGACTAAAAATTGGAGACGAATGTCGTTGCGACGCGCGCCCACCGCTTTGCGCAAGCCAATTTCGCGGGTGCGTTCGGTGACGCTTACGAGCATGATGTTCATGATCCCGATTCCGCCTACTACCAGCGAAATCGCCGCAATTGCGCCTAAGAAGATGGTAATCGCGCCGGTAATAGTGGCGAACGAGCTGACCAGATCTTGCTGAGTGATGATGGTAAAGTTGTTGTTTTGATAGGTCAGGCCGTTGCGCTGGCGTAACAGCGCAGTGATCTGGTCAATAAGCGCGTCAATGCTGTCTTCGTCGCGGGCTTGAATGTATACAACCGTCACTTCAACCCGGCGCGTCACATTTTGCGCTGGTGGGAAGAGCCGGTCTTGGGCAGTGGTGATCGGCACAAAGATCTGGTCATCTTCGTTGGAGGCAAAGCTGCCGCCGCGTTCGGCCATCACCCCAATGACCTGAAAGCCGATGCCATTGATGCGGATGCGTTGGCCAATCGGATCAACGCCGCTGGGGAAGAGGCGTTGGGCGACGCGATGGCCGAGCACCGCTTCGCGTGAACGAAGCTCAATCGCCCGCTCATCAAAGAATGTTCCCTCAGCTACCCGCGCATTGCGCACTTGCGGGTAGTTGGGGCTAACGCCGGCAATCAAGGCATCGTAACTGGCCCCGCTATAGGTAGTAAGCGCGCGGCGGCTAAACTCGGCGCAGACCGCCGCTACCGCCGGCACATTGAGCGGATCGGCGATGGCGGCAATGTCTTCATTGGTGAGGCGCGGCGGCACCCGCCGGTTGGTCTCCGGATCGTTGGTGCCGGCAAAGAGAAAGACGAGATTGCTGCCTAGCCCCTGCAATTCGCTGGTGACAAGGGTTTGGATCGCGCCACCCAAAGCGAGCAGCGCAATGACTGCGCCGACGCCAATAATGATGCCGAGCATCGTGAGAATGGCGCGTAGCTTGTTAGCCAGTAAGCTATTAAAAGCAATGCGGATCGCTTCGAGAAGATTCATAGCCGTTTGCTCCGCATCATCAGCGGTTGCGCACGCCGGGAGGCGGCCCGCCAGCGTTGAATAGGTTGATCCGCGCATCAACTCCCGGCACGTAGACGCAACTGTTCAGGTCGAGGTTGCCAGAGACGATCTCAATCACTTGATCGTTGCTCAACCCCAACTGCACGGCTACGGCCTGCAACGCCGGTTGCAACGGGCGTTGGGCAATATCGGTGGCGCATAGCGCTGGATCGGCGGTGACATCCACGAAGAACTGGCCGCTGGCAGCGCGTACAGCGCGCCGGGGCACGATCAGCGCATCGCTCTTCTCGGCCACAATAATATCTGCGCTGGCCGACATCCCCGGACGCACCGCTGCCGGGGGATTCTCGGTCACGATCCGCACGGTATATGCAGTGACCCCCGATTGCACAATCGAGAGCGGGTTGATCCGCGCCACTTTGCCGCGCAGATCAAGGTTAGGCAGCGCATCGAGCACCAGCGTGACCGGTTGGCCGACTGCGATCTGGGCGACATCAATTTCATCCACAGTGACATCGACATAATACCCACTTAGATCGGCCAGCACGACCGCTGGGCGGGCGGCGTTATAGAATTCACCGATCTCTAGGTTGACTTCGGCAACCACGCCGGCAATGGGGGCAGTAAGGGTGGCCCGCTCGAGCGCCAGTTGGGCTTGGGCCAGACTGGCGCGGGCGCTGGCTACTTGCGCTTCGGCGCTAGCCAAATCGGCCTCGCTCGGCGGCGCGGTGACACGTTGCAAATTGGCTTGGGCGCTAGCCACGGCAGCCTGTGCCGCTGCCAAGCTGCCGGCCCGTTGATCACCCAGCAGCTTGTTCAAATTAGCCTCGGCTTGGGCCAGTTGCGCGCGGGCTGCCGCTACCTGATCGCGATCAGCGCCGGCCAACACTCGCTCAAGGTTGGCCTGCGCGCTGCGCAATTGGGCCTCGGCCTGCGCGATGCCGGTAATTTCGGCCTGTTTCGCCTGCTCGAAGGCAACCTGCGCCTGCCGCATCTGCTCTTCGGCATTCTCAACCGCGCGCAACGCCGCCGCTTCAGCGTCGAGCGCCGATTGTGGCAACGATTGGCCAAACCGGGCCAATTGCTGCTCGCGCTCGCGGTTTTCGTTGTAAATCCGGCTATATTCGGCTTGGCGGTCACGCAGGGTATTGGCCGCTTGCAACAACTGCGACTCGGCCCGCGTCTTGGCCGCCGACAGCGAGTCGCGTTGGGCCTGCAACGCGGCCGCTGCCTGATCAACCTGCGCTTGCGCTTGCGCCACTTCACTGGCTTTCGGCCCGCCAAGCAACCGTTCGAGATTGGCCTGCGCTTGTTCGACTTGCGCCCGCGCTGCCGCCAGATCCTTCTCGGTCACATTACCGGCAGTCTGGCGCAGTTGGGCCTGCGCTTGGGCCAGTTGCGCTTCAGCGGCTGCGATTTCGGCCTCGCGCGGCCCGGCCCGCAGCCGGTCGAGGTTGGCTTGGGCCTGCGCCAGTTGCGCTGCTGCCTGTTCGACGCGCAGTTCGAGGTCGCGGGTATCGAGCCGGGCTAACGCTTGCCCGGCGCTGACCTGATCACCGACTTGCACCAGCACTTCGCTGATCAGCCCGCTGCTGGCAAAGGTCAGATCGAGCACCTGCTGCGGCTGAATCGCGCCGCTAGCGTTAACGGTGGCCCTAATCGGGCCGCGTTGCGGGTTGGTAAGCGCATAGTTGAGCCGCACATTTGCAGGTTGGCCGCGATTGAAGAAGAAGAGACCGGCAACGATGCCACCAATGATGAGCAGCGCGCCGATCCCCCAGACCAGACGGTTCTGGCGGCGGCGGGGGGTGGTTGATTGGCTCATAATATTCCTCAGTTATTGGGACGCAGACAATATTTACCAGCATCATCATACTACGAAGCTGGTGACGCATTGCTATATTTGACGGGCGATGATGAAGAAAGTTGCTGATTATCGGGCCGGTTGGGCGCTGCGCGAGAATGATGACGGGTTGGTTTGGCCGTTTGTGGCGCGGGTGAGGTCACGGTCGCTAATCAATTCATTAATCCCATCGAGCAACAGGTTGAGCAGATGCTCAAGTTCGCGCAACTGTTCGAGGCTAAACCGAGCCAGAATCCGATCCATATCGGCGCGACGGGCTGCTTCGACCAGTGCCAGCCGCTGCTCGCCTTGCCGGGTAAGCATGACTTGCACGACTCGCCGATCTTCGACATCGCGCACCCGCCCGACCAGATGTTCGTCGATCAGCCGATCGACAATGCCGGTAAGCGTTCCCGCCGATTGTTGGGTAATTTCGGCTAACTCGCTCATCCGGCAGATGCCCGCTTCGCGAATGGCGAAGAGCGTGACCATCTGCGGCAGCGTTAGGTTGATTTCGGGCCGGCTTAGGGTTTGCAACAACTGCTTCTGGCTCTGCCACGTGATCTGGCGAACAATATCGTCTATCGCGCTGGTATGATGAGAGCGGGGGTCGTGCTCGTGCATGCGCGTCCTCTTTGGCAAGTATGATCAAGGTGTGAATTATTCTGGTAACAAATATTTAGACCTCTGATAACCATCGTACCTGATTGCTGCGGTAATGTCAATGTCTTGCACAGAGAATATCATGGCATTTGCGCTAGCGTGCCATAACCGATCGATTTTTGTGGTACCCTTCCGAACAGTACACAAGATGATACGGAGGAACCAATGACCACTGAAGATATGGCTCGCTTGGCGGCGCTTGGCCCGCTCGATGGCCGCTACCGGGCCGATGTGGCGGCGCTGGCCGGCTTTTTTAGCGAGGCGGCGCTCTTTCGCTACCGGGTGCGGGTGGAGGTTGAGTATCTCATCTTTCTCTCACGCGCGCGTGGCATTACTTTTGTGCCTCCCCTGACCCCGCCGCAACAGGCCGCGCTGCGCGCGCTCTACCGCCAGTTTAGCGACGAGGATGCGCTGGCGATTGCAGCATGGGATCGCCGGGTCAATCATGATGTGAAGGCGGTTGAATATTGGTTGCGCGAACGGTTGACGGCGCTCGGCTTGACCGGCCATCTCGAAGCGGTGCATTTTGCCCTCACCTCCGAAGATGTTAACAATCTGGCGTATGCCTTGATGGTGAAAGAGGCGCGTGAGCTGGTTTTGTTGCCCGCCCTTGAAGCGTTGCTTGAGCCGCTGCGCCAATTGGCTGACAACGAGGCGGCGACGCCGATGTTGGCCCGCACCCACGGCCAGCCCGCTACTCCCACTACGTTCGGCAAAGAGATGAATGTCTTTTATATGCGGCTGCGCCGCGCGATCAATGAGGTGGCAGCCATCCGCATTACCGGCAAGCTTAACGGCGCGAGCGGCGTCTTTGCTGCCCATCAGGCAGCGTTGCCGCACGTTGATTGGTTGAAGTTCTCGCGCGCGTTCGTGCGCTCGCTCGATCTTGAACCCATTCTACTCACGACCCAGATCGAGCCGCACGACACATTGGCGGCGCTCTGCGATGCCTTCAAGCGAGTGGGGGCCATTCTCACCGACCTGAGCCAAGATTGCTGGCGCTATATTAGCGATGGCTATCTGGTGCAGGCGGCTCGCGCCGGCGAAGTGGGTTCATCAACGATGCCGCACAAGGTCAATCCGATTGATTTCGAGAATGCCGAGGGTAATCTGGCGCTAGCCGGCGCGTTATTCGAGCTATTCAGTCGCAAGTTGCCGATCTCGCGCTTGCAACGCGATTTGTCTGATAGCACCGTGCTGCGCAATCTAGGGCTGGCGTTTGGCTATAGTCTGCTTGCCTACCGGCGCTTGTTGCGCGGCTTGCAGAAGGTGGCCGTCGATCGCGCCCGCCTGCGCCGTGATCTCGAAGCCCACCCCGAAGTGTTGGCCGAGGCGATCCAGACGATTTTGCGCCGCGAAGGCTTTGCCGAGCCGTATGAACTGCTCAAGGAGTTTACCCGTGGCCGCGCGCTGACTGCTGACGATCTGGCCCGCTTCATCGCCAGTTTGCCGGTCAGCGATTCGGTGCGTGCCGAGTTGCAGGCGCTCGCGCCAGCATCATATATCGGCTTGGCTGTGAAGCTTGCCCAACTTCGCGATGAGGCGACAGTGGGCAATTGGACGTGAGGGTAGCGCCGAGGCTTGACCAAGACAGGGCAGGCTCTGTCGTGTGTTGCCAGATAATTCCGTGGCTGCGACCATGCCGGTCGTGGCCGCATTACTCTTTTTGTTCGATGTATGCCCAATTTTGTATTTGCAATCTATTGACAAAGCGTGTACACTAGATGAGTAAGTTGTGCTTGTCTGCACAGATTTTGCGTACCGGCCCGCTCTGGCTATATAAGACCAGCGTCCCGGATGTTGTTCAATAGTTTCGGCCAAACTTTTTGGCATCGACCCGAATAAAGCTATGGCACTCATGTCACCGCACACCGGCAACCCAATCGCCTCTTGCCTTTGGCCCGGCCCTCAGACAGAAAGGAAGGCGGAGGATGGCCGTTGTTGAATTAACCGTCTGCCGGCTCTGCGCGCGTAGTCGTCCTGATATTTGGCAGACGTTAGCTCGCCTGCGCGCTGCCCACCCCAACGAGCTGCACATTGTTGAACTTGATTGTATGGCTGCCTGCGATGATGTGCCGGCAATTATGATCGAGTACGATTACTTTCCGCGGGTGACGCCCCAGCAACTGATCGAGCTGATCGAGAGTCGCTTGAAGGCGGCGACGGCATCGTGAGATGCTCAATGCATCCAGCGCTAGGTTGGGGGCAAGACAAAACCTTGAACCCCCTCCCGATGTGTTCACCGCAGGCAGGAAAGCAATGGGCGGGGCCGCGCTCGGCGGTTGGCTACCCCACCGCACCCTCGGTCACTTTGAGGAAGATCTCTTCCAAATTGCTGGCTTGGGCAGCAAAATGAGTAATCTCGATATTGTTCCGCACCAGTTGCGCTAGTAATGCGCTAACCGCGTGATCATCACCGTCAATATCAACTTCAATTCGCGGCGGGCCATCGTCATTCATTACCCGCACGGCCAGCACATGGGCCGCCGTAGCGGCCACATCAGCCGCTGCTTGCGCGTCGCCGATCACATGCACGGCAAAGGTGCGGTGCGGGCGCAGCGAACGCATGATCGTATCGACATCACCCGATGCCAGCAGCGTGCCGCGTTCGATGATGCCAATGTGGGTACACATCTCGGCCAGCTCGGTGAGGATGTGCGAACTGATCATGATCGTCTTGCCCAGCCGGCGCAATTCGCGCAGCAGTTCGCGCAATTCCACCCGCGCGCGTGGATCAAGCCCGCTGGCCGGTTCATCCAAAATCAGCAATTGCGGGTCGTGGATCAGGGTACGGGCTAGACTGAGCCGCTGTTTCATGCCGCGCGAAAGCGACATGACATCGCTATCGCGTTTGTGGCCGAGATCGACCAGCGCCAACAGATCATCAATTAGGGCCGAGCGGCGGTCTGGCGGTACGTGGTACGCGGCGGCAAAGAAGTCGAGGTACTCAGCCGCAGTCATATTGTTGTAAAAACCGAATGAATCGGGCATAAAACCGACCGCACGCCGCACCTCGGCGCGTTGGTGCGTTACCGACAACCCCGCCACCCACGCCTCGCCGCCGGAAGGGCGCAGCAGTGTGGTCAGAATGCGCATCGTCGTGGTCTTGCCGGCGCCGTTGGGGCCAATAAAGCCGTAGATGGCTCCGGCTGGGATGTGCAAGTTAAGATGATTGAGGGCGAGGTGTTCGCCGTAGTAACGGGTCAGATTTTTAGTTTCAACAATAGCGGTCATAAGCCATTCCAATGCGCTAACGAAGCGCAATGATGTACAACGTTTCGCCGCGAGTGGTCGTCGGTACGCCATCAATTCGCACTGCCGGCAGGGTCTGATCACTCCACCCGATCAAATAGAGATCATCGCCGGGTATTGCCGGCCCTTGCTGTACGGGAAAAAGACGGCTCGAAACGTACCAGAACAAGTTTTCGAGTACGAAGGTGCGGTTGAACAAGCTATTTGGCTCGGCGGGCATGAAATCGCGCAGAAAGTTATTATTGTCTGCGCTCAGATTTATCTCGACTTCGGCGCCGGGCGCTAACGGCCCGATCCACTGCATGTCATCTTGCCGCACCACCATCACATCACGCAAGGTGATAGAACTAGTATTGGCGATCGTTCCGCTCCAGCTTGTGCCATTCTGCGCAATTTGATGGCGGATCGACGCTGGGCTAATTGTGGTCTGTTCGACAATCAGGGTGCGGAAGGCCGCCGCGTCGAGCAAGAAGTCAGGGATGGTCAAGCCGGTGTCGCTCTGTTCGATCATCAATCGTTCTTCGGTTTGTAACGGTGACACCAGCGCCGAATCGGCGGTGGCCAAGGTATAGCTTTGCCGTTGCGGCGCAAAGATGCCGGCAAAGGTGGTGGTGATGGCGTCACCGCCGGTGGCGGCGGTTTGCACAATCGCTAGTTGCAGCACTTGGACTTGCGTGCCGCGCAGGACAAAACTCATGCCATAGGCTCCGCCTAGAAACATCACCACTAGCAGCGGCGTCGTCACCCATGCCCATTCCAACCGGCGCAACCGGCGCAAAACGAGGAAATTAACCGGGCCAATAATGATGATGTAAGCGCCGATCAGGGCCAACAGCGCCATAGTTGAAGGGAGCGGGAACAGGGCTGTATTCAGGCTGCTTTGCAGCAGATCGTTAAAGCCAAAGCGAAAACTGGCCCCGATGTCAAGCTGTGGTTGCAAATCGAGCACCGTTGTCCATAGTTTGCTCTCACCCGGCCACGCGCGCAACATAGCTAAATCGAACGCGGCGAAGATTGCCTTGCCGGCGCCGATTGCCGTTTGGCTAATCAGCCCATCTTTGGTCAACGCCAGTGCGTTCGGGCGGAGCGTCACCGTATTGGCGGTCAACGAGGGCACAAAATTACTGATCCCGCTGAGGTTTGCCAGCCGTTCCAATTCAACCACCGGCACATCGCGGCGCAGCGGCCCCACCGTGACTGGCAAGATATCGGCGAACGCGCGGATCGCCGTCTCGCCAACCGCGCCGCCACCGATCAGCAAGACGCCACCTTGCTGTACCCATGCGAGCAGCGCGTCACGTTGCGCCGGACGCAGGTCGGTGGTCAATTCACGCACGGCAATCGCGTCAAACGCGCTGAGCAAGAGGGGATCATCGGCCAGCAATGCCGGATCAAGCGGCAGGATCATCGCTCGCTGCCCATTGCCGAAATCAGCAGTAGCGACGCTGCTCAGCACGGCTGGATCGGCGCTGAGCAAGCCGATCACAAATTGGACATCACTCAGTTGGTTGAGGTTGACCCGTTGGCGGAAGATCTCTTCTCCATCGGCTGTCGCCACCAGCACTGCCGAACGGCCAGCCTGCATCACCGGGAAGGTGATCTGCTTGCGCGCGCCGCCGGGCAGATCAATGGTGTAGCGTTGGGTCAGCGACGCACTGCCAAGATCGCGCCATTCGAGGGTCACGCGCCGGTCTGGCCCATCATTGGCCAGCGTTACCCGTACCGGCAGCCAGTAATTGGCCCGAAACGCGCCTTGTCCATCCAAGCCGGCCTGTACGGTAATGGTAATTGGTGATGGTTGTTGGGCCAAAGCAGGCAATGGCGCTACGATCAGCGCCACGAGCAATGTCAGAAGGAGATAGCGAATCATGCAGGCTTCTGCTCCTCAGTAGCGCGCGGTTGTTGGCTGATCTGGATGAGGTTTGTCCCGTTCCCTTGCGATGGGAGCAGCTCGGTGGTCGCGCTAGCCGGTTGGCCGGTTGGCTCTGGCGGCGGTTCAGTGTTCTGCAGCGAGGGTTGCTCGGCAGCGGCGCTGGCCGGTTGGCCGATGAGCGCCGGCGTTGTCCCGTTTCCATGCCCTGAAAGCAACTCATTATGCCGTTGCTGGGCAAGGTGGTAATGGCGCAATAATTCGAGCATATCGCCAAGAGTGCGCTCTTTTTCCGAGCGCTTGAACATGACGTAGAAATCATTGATCTTCGTCACCACAT
>JANWYE010000530.1 GCA_025057175.1 Chloroflexus sp.
ACGGGGATTTTGGTTTTTTGATCTCATCGAAAAATGCATTGCACTTTTTGTCATTTTGGGTTTCAATCCCCTCACGGGGATTTTGGTTTTTTGAACGCAACTATCGTTGCCCGCGCCCGAACAGCCTACACGGCGTTTCAATCCCCTCACGGGGAGTTTGGTTTTTTGAACGCGCCCTGTTGCCGCGCGAGCGCGTCGCCTCCTGCTGCGTTTCAATCCCCTCACGGGGATTTTGGTTTTTTGAACAAGGCGCTGCCCGACGAGTTCGGCGGCCCGCGCACCCGCTGGTTTCAATCCCCTCACGGGGATTTTGGTTTTTTGAACGCGTTGCACGTCACGCCACACATCGGCAAATGATGGTAAGTTTCAATCCCCTCACGGGGATTTTGGTTTTTTGAACCAGAGGTGTACGTGGAGCCATATTTCTGCCTGTATCAAGGTTTCAATCCCCTCACGGGGATTTTGGTTTTTTGAACATTTACATCACCGGCCATAGCAACTATCCCCTGAATAATCTGGGTTTCAATCCCCTCACGGGGATTTTGGTTTTTTGAACTTGAAGAAGCCATAAACAACGAAAAGTACGCTGAAGAT
>JANWYE010000531.1 GCA_025057175.1 Chloroflexus sp.
GAGCAATCCCCACAGAATGGCTTGAGTATCGCCCTGATTTGCAGCTTCTTGGAGATAGGCTCCCAATCCCGCTAGGCGAAAGTCACGATTGCCGACGGTGAAGATTTCGGCTGCCATTAGAAAGAACCAACCCCCGGCGAAGGACATGATACTGTTCCAAACTAGGCTAATCATGCCGAAAGGCAGTTCGAGTTGTTTGAAACGCAACCAGGTGTTCAAGCGAAAGATCGCACTGGCTTCGCGCAATTCGTATGGGATGGTAGTAAGAGATTGATACCAGCCAAAGGTCATGTTCCAGACTTGGCTGGTAAAGATCAATACAATCGAGGCGAGTTCTGCTGCTATTCTCTGGGGCAGAAAGGCGCTCAAACTGAGTAACACCACCGGTAGAAATGACAAGATAGGCACAGACTGGAGCACATCTAGCAACGGCATCAAGACCATCTCTGCGCGTCGGTTGTATGCGGCAGCACGTCCATAGGTGAGAGTGAAGAGGAGAGAGAGCGAGTAAGCTGCGCACATTCTGCCGAGTGATAAGAGTGCATACCATGGCAATGCTGCAATTGAGAGCGAGATTTGAGGGCCAGTGATGAT
>JANWYE010000532.1 GCA_025057175.1 Chloroflexus sp.
CCTCCTTTTGTTGGTTCAAAAAACCAAAATCCCCGTGAGGGGATTGAAACGCAGAGGGCAGGATCGTGTTTCCCGAAGTCGATTATCAACGTTCAAAAAACCAAAATCCCCGTGAGGGGATTGAAACCCAAGCCGCCGGCCTGAACTTCACAAAGCTGGGAGCGGTTCAAAAAACCAAAATCCCCGTGAGGGGATTGAAACTTTTGGCTCGACGAGCTTGACACGTCTTGTTCGTATCTTCAAAAAACCAAAATCCCCGTGAGGGGATTGAAACGTACGACTTTGGGTGCCCCATTAGCCACCAGTGGACCACCTTCAAAAAACCAAAATCCCCGTGAGGGGATTGAAACCATAGTATTAGCAGTCAGCAGCCGGCAGTAGATGATCTCCCTTCAAAAAACCAAAATCCCCGTGAGGGGATTGAAACCGAACCAGTCGGTCTCCCACCCCAGCCCGTCTTCGTTTCCGGCTTCAAAAAACCAAAATCCCCGTGAGGGGATTGAAACTTGCCAACCAGTTCCATCCGCGAGCGAAGCAGCTTGATGTCCCTTCAAAAAACCAAAATCCCCGTGAGGGGATTGAAACGCTGGCG
>JANWYE010000533.1 GCA_025057175.1 Chloroflexus sp.
CAAGACGATATGCGTCGGCTGTCGGAACTCGTGCGCAAAGAAAAAGGCGCGGTGAGCGTGCCCAGCGATTACATCGTGGTCTCGGCGTTCCCTGAAACGCGCAGCGGCAAGTATATGCGTCGCTTCCTCAAAAATATGATTAACGACGAACCGCTTGGCGACACCACCACGCTCCGCAACCCTGAATCGCTCGTAGAGATTCGTAGGAAGATTGAGGAGTGGAAGCAAAAGCAAGCGACGGAAGAATCGCAAGTGATGTTTGAGAGCTTCCGCTACTTCCGCATTCAGTATGCGCCCGTAAAAGACGGCGCGATGATGGCGATCGTTACGATTTCCAATCCGCCCGTGAACGCGCTCAACGAGCGATGCTTGGACGAACTCAATACGGTGGTGGATAGACTGGCGCGCAACGACGCGGTAAAGGTCGTGATTTTCACGGGCGCGGGCACGAAGTCGTTTGTCGCGGGCGCGGACATCAAGCAGTTCTACGAGGAAATTCAGACCGAAGAGGACGCGCTCACGCTGCCGAACAACGCGCATTTGGCGTTCCGCAAAATTGAGCAAATGAACAAGCCCGTGATTGCAGCA
>JANWYE010000534.1 GCA_025057175.1 Chloroflexus sp.
TTTTGTTTTGCGGCTCAGTAACGCACACCACGCGCCCGCCGGTCTGTCGATTCAAACCCCTTCACAGCGGGGCTTTTTTGTTTTGGAACGGGTGGCCGGCAAGAAGCTGCCGCCATGGACCTTCGATTCAAACCCCTTCACAGCGGGGCTTTTTTGTTTTCGGCGCTTCCCATGAACGGAGGGCACCGGCGCGCAAACGATTCAAACCCCTTCACAGCGGGGCTTTTTTGTTTTAAGGGTGGTATGCATATCTGTCACCTCTTCATCGTCGTGATTCAAACCCCTTCACAGCGGGGCTTTTTTGTTTTACCCGGAGGAACCCATGTCTCATCTTCCCAAGTTGATTGATTCAAACCCCTTCACAGCGGGGCTTTTTTGTTTTGCATCAGTGCGATCATCGGGGGGTGGCTGATCAAGCCCGTTTCAAACCCCTTCACAGCGGGGCTTTTTTGTTTTGCTTCTCATGCTCCCATGTTGGTAGAGAACTGAGAAGTGTTTCAAACCCCTTCACAGCGGGGCTTTTTTGTTTTGCTTCTCATGCTCCCAGGTTGGTAGAGAACTGAGTAGTGTTTCAAACCCCTTCACAG
>JANWYE010000535.1 GCA_025057175.1 Chloroflexus sp.
GCGGAATCAGGGCCGGAATCGGTTTCAATCCCCTCACGGGGATTTTGGTTTTTTGAATCTATGCCAATCTCATTGAGGACGGGATTATGACAAGTTTCAATCCCCTCACGGGGATTTTGGTTTTTTGAATAAATTAGAAAAGACGCATTTTTCAGCCAAGAGCATTTGTGTTTCAATCCCCTCACGGGGATTTTGGTTTTTTGAATGAGCCATTTTTAATTACTACCAATCGCGGGTTGTTTTCGGTTTCAATCCCCTCACGGGGATTTTGGTTTTTTGAATGCAAGAAAACCTTTTTCTCGGAGTAGGCACGGTGATGAAGTTTCAATCCCCTCACGGGGATTTTGGTTTTTTGAATATTGTGGTATCCTAGTGTCAAGTGAGCAAGCAAGCTAGATAGTTTCAATCCCCTCACGGGGATTTTGGTTTTTTGAATGGTTTTCACCAAGCAACGTTGAAAAGCTTATTTACGTCACAGGGTTTCAATCCCCTCACGGGGATTTTGGTTTTTTGAATGCACACCGGCGTGCGTGTATTGGTCGCTGCCAATCAATACGTTTCAATCCCCTCACGGGGATTTTGGT
>JANWYE010000536.1 GCA_025057175.1 Chloroflexus sp.
CGGAGCGCCCGAAGCAATCTCCCACAAGAGCGGGAGGGATGCCTTGCCGAAAGGGAACCGCTGGCGCTAAAGCAGGAGATTGCTTCGCCGCCTTTGGCGGCTCGCAATGACAATACCCGTTGCGCGGGCGCGTAGCGCCCGAAGCAATCTCCCGCGAGGGCGGGAGGGAGATCTGTGCGAGTCATCCGTTTCAGGCTTCGGTACCGCTACCCCCTTCTCCCCTTGTGGGAGAAGGGGGCTTGGGGGATGTGGGGCAGTCACACTGCCGCACTCTAGACAAAACAATACCGTATCACAAGCGATGCTTACCGGAAAGCAAGATTGGCTATCGTTCCTACCCACACCGGAGTGAATTATGACCGGTAAAGCCTACCTCGTCGGCGCTGGCCCCGGTCGCGCCGATCTCATCACTGTTCGCGGTTTGGCCGTGCTACGCCAAGCTGATGCCGTCCTCTACGACCGCTTGATCGCTGCGAGCCTGCTTGACGAAGCGCCGCCCCATGCCGAGCGGATCTTTGTCGGCAAACGGCCGGGCTGCCATGCCTTCCGCCAAGACGGCATTACCGAAACGCTGGTGCGTTT
>JANWYE010000537.1 GCA_025057175.1 Chloroflexus sp.
CAGATCTCCGGTCGAGCATCGCCACGCACCACGAAGGGATTGTCCGGTGGGATGCCGTAGGGTTCGCCGTTGTCCACATCCAGCCGCAGCATCTTGCCGAGCAAAGAGCGCAGGTTCTGGGCGCGGTTCTCCGGGTCGCCGGCGCTGCCGCCATCGCCCATACCGATGTAGAGGTAGCCGTCCGGCCCGAAGGCCAGATCGCCGCCATTGTGGTTGCGATACGGCTGCTCAATGGTCAGGATGACCTTCTCGCCGGCGGGGTCGGCGCGGTTTGGGTCGCTCGTCACCGAGAAGCGCGCGATGACGGTTTCATCGTTAGCGCCGGTGTAGTTGACGAAGAAGAAACCGTTCTCGGTGTAGCGCGGATGAAACGCCAGGCCGAGTAGGCCCTGTTCGTTGGCGCCGTCGTTGACGCGATCGCGAATGTCCAGGAAGGGCACTGGCAGAAGCCGGCCGTTTTCAAAGATACGGATTGTCCCCGGCTGCTCGACGATGAACAAGCGCGCGTCGCCGGCATGCGTCAGGAATACCGGCTTAGTCAAGCCCCCGGTAATCCGGCGCAGGGCGTAGTCGTCGGGATT
>JANWYE010000538.1 GCA_025057175.1 Chloroflexus sp.
CCCCGCTGGGGGGAGGAGGATGCTCCCCCTCCCCCGGAGGGGGAGGGCTAGGGTGAGGGCTATCTCCCCTTCTCCTGCTGGCGCGGGCGCGGGGCACTGCTGGGATCAGACCCGTGCGCAACGCTGCCACCCCGTGGTGCGACCCTCTACCCCCCTCCCAGCCTCCCCCCGCTGGGGGGAGGGGTGCATCCTCCCTCCCCCGGAGGGGGAGGGCCGGGGTGGGGGCTAATCCCCCTCCCCCGGAGGGGGAGGGCCGGGGTGGGGGCTATCTCCCTCCCCCGGAGGGGGAGGGCGGGGGTGGGGGCTGGTTCCTCGCTCCCGCGATAGCGAGAGGGGAACTGCTGGGATGCAGGCCAGTGCGCAGCACTTCCACCCCGTAGTGCGACCCTCTGCCCCCCTCCCGACTCCCCCCGCTGGGGGGAGGAGGATGCTCTCCCTCCCCCGGAGGGGGAGGGTAGGGGTGGGGGCTGGTTCCCCTCTTCCGCTGGCGCGGCGCGGGGCGCTGCTTGGATGCAGACCAGTGCGCGGCGCTTCCACCCCGTAGTGCGACCCTCTGCCCCCCTCCCAGCCTCCCCC
>JANWYE010000539.1 GCA_025057175.1 Chloroflexus sp.
CATCATCGGCATCATTGGGCACGCGGCAATCGTTGCGACCCTCCTTGCCTGGTCAATCTGGGCAGGTTTTACCTTCTGGAATGGGCTGTTCGGTTCCGAGTGGGCGGCGATTGGCGCGCTGCTGGCGCTGGACGCGGCGGCGCTGTGGGGTTTCGTGATGCACGTTCTGGGCATCCCGTCGCCATTTGCAAGCCTCCGGCACGCGCTGCCGCTGCTCTCCGCGCTGCCATTGCTCCACAGCCTGCACGCGCTGGCGGTTCAGCAGGCTCACCGTGACGCGGCACACACCGGCGATGTCGCATCCTGGGCGGCGGCGCTGACGCTGACCGCGCTGCTGGCGCTCTTCTCCTGGCTGGCGTGGCGCGGGCTGGAGCGCCTGCTGATCGATCCAGCCAGCGTTCTGGACGCGGAGGTGCTCGAACAGGAGCGCCGCGCCAGCGCCGCCGTGCGGCGCATCAGCAGCGAAGCCGCAGCGACGGTGCGGATCATTGCCGCTATGCGCGACGCCGTAACGCAGCACGAACGCCTGCTGCTCGATGACGCCAGCACGCTGCTGCCACGCCAGCAGGCATTCCCG
>JANWYE010000053.1 GCA_025057175.1 Chloroflexus sp.
ATCTCCTAGCCACTCGCGCCCGTCTAGTGATTCGCTATAGTGGCGGCAATAACGCCGGCCATACGGTGGTCAACCATCTGGGCACGTTTAAATTGCATCTGGTGCCCTCTGGCATCTTTGATCCGGGGATTGTCAACGTGATCGGCCCCGGTGTTGTCATCAACCCTGAGGTGTTGATTAAAGAGATTGAAGATCTTGAGGCGCGCGGTGTTTCAACGGCCAAGCTGTTCGTCAGCGATCGCGCCCATGTGATTATGCCCTATCACATCCAGCTCGATCAGTTGCAAGAAGAGGCGCGCGGCGAGGGTCGCATCGGCACGACCGGACGTGGGATCGGCCCGGCGTATGCCGATAAGATGAACCGTTCTGGCATACGGATGGGTGATCTCTTGCACGAAGAGACGCTACTCAACCGGTTGCGCACCGTGCTCGAAGAGAAGAACCGGATCTTGACCAAGCTCTACAATGCCCGCCCGCTTTCGCTGCACGATACCTACTTGACCTATCTGGAGTATGGCCGGCGTTTAGCCGATCATATTACCGATGTGCATCCGATTATCCATCGCGCGCTGGAAAAAGATTTGCCGGTGTTGTTGGAAGGGGCGCAAGGCGCGTTGCTGGATATTGATCACGGCACCTACCCCTTCGTCACTTCATCGCCACCCGGCGCGGCCGGCGCTTGCCAAGGCAGCGGCATCGGCCCAACGCGGATCAATTCGGTAATTGGCGTGGTGAAAGCGTATACCACTCGCGTGGGCGAAGGGCCATTTCCGACCGAGGTTGATGGGCCAGTGGCCGATGCGCTGCGCCAGATCGGCACGCCATGGGCCGAGGTTGGCACCACTACTGGCCGTCTGCGCCGGGTAGGCTGGTTTGATGCGGTGATGGCCCGCTATGCAGCGCAGGTCAATGGGATCGATACCTTGGCAGTGACTAAACTCGATGTGCTGGATGGGATCGAGACCCTCAAAATTTGTACTGGCTATAAACTTAATGACGCCGTACTAGAGTACCCGCCAACGACAACCGCCATTCTGGCGCAGGTCGAGCCGGTGTATGAAGAGATGCCGGGCTGGTCAGAGCCGACTCGCCATGTGCGCCGGTTTGCCGATCTGCCCGAAGCAGCGCAGGCGTATGTCGCCCGCATCTGCCAGTTAGTCGGCGCGCGGTTGGGGATTGTCTCGGTTGGCCCCAGTCGCGAGCAGACAATTATGGTCGCGGATGTGTTTTAAATGAAATAGTGATTGCCGAGAGCGAATGCTCTTGCCGAAGTAGGCTTTTTTGCCCAAACCTGAGCTGCGGCATCCCCGCAGCTCAGGTAATTGTAGGCTCGTGGTGGTAGCAATACTTATCAGAGCATCCGTCCTCGGCTGGCCGCCCATCCCGCCGGTGTGCCAATGTCAAGCGCATGGCCACTGGGGAACGTCACCCCTTCGACGCGTAATCCTTGCTCAATCGCCGCTTGAAACACGGTGCCGATATGCAGCTCAGGGCGCGATGGTTCGCTCTGGCGGGCAACCCGATCGGCATCCACCACTTCGGCCAGCACACGAGTAACGGCTGGCGACCAAATGGCTGCCATCCACGTCCATTGCAAGCTGGTCTGCGCCGGTTTGATCTCAATCGCCGTCACCCGCCGGCTATCGCCGGACAGCGCCACCATATCAGCGGTGTGGGGTTGCTGGCAGGGAAACAGGCCAAGGGTCAGATCAGGCTGGCGCGTGGCATGGTGGCTCGCCAAGGTAGTGTAGACATCATCAGGGGCAAGAATCACATCGGGCAAGCCCAGCGCAACCGTTTGACCGGCGAGGAAGGGCAGCGCCGCAGCTAAGGTGTACGCTGCGCCATGCGGTTCGTGGACGATCAGGTAGGCGATATGCGGCCCGAACGCGCGCCCGTCGCCAAGATAGGCGGGGATGTCCCACTTGCCCGGCCGCAATACAACGAGCGCGCGCTCGATACCGGCGCGTTGCCACTGCGCGAGCAGGTAGGTAATAACCGGACGCGGGCGAAGACCATCAGGCGTGACATACGCGCCGGCCGGCAATAGCTCTTTGCTGCATGGCAATGGCCCAAGCCGCGCAGCGATTCCACCGGCGGGAATGAGACCAATCATACGGGGCCACCTTGCGATAACTCTCCCTTTAGCCATCTACAACTGGTACGCGCCGAGGGCGACATAGATCATCACCCCCAAGCAGAGATACGCCCCGTAGGGCAAATATTCTGGCGTGGCGCGACCAAACCGGCGGGCGATCAAAATGCCGGCGGCGACCAATCCAGCCATAAAGATACCGTAGATGAGGGCTGGGCCGAGATGGCGCAAACCAAGCGCCGCGCCAATGAAGATCGCAAGATACACATCACCCAGCCCAAAGGGAGCCGACTTGCTAGGAAACAGCACCAGCGCCAGTAAGTAGAGAAACAGGAAGCCAACCCCGCCGATTAGCCCGCCCAACAGCAGCTCACGCCAACCCGCGCCAGCCAGCGAACCCCAGATAAAAGCGATGACAGCTCCGCCCAAAATGACAAACGTGTAGATCCAGCGGTAGAGCCAATCAACGACGCCAGTAACGATCAAGACCGCGCCGACAAAGGCGAGATAGAAGAAGAGCGGGCTAAACCCGTAGAGGTCATAGAGCCGCCACAACCAGAGCGCGCTACCCACTTCGACCAGTGGATAAATGATCGGCAGCGGGCGGCCATCGGCTGCCCGCCCGCGTTGCAAGACCCACCCCAGCACCGGCAATAGCTGCCACCATTGCAATGGCCGGCCGGTGCGGATGCAGCGTGGCCAGCCGAACAAGCGTTCCTCACGCGGCAGACGGATAATGATAATATTCAGCAGGCTTCCCAGCGCCAGACCAACGGCCACCACGAAGAGTTCGATCATGGCCCGTGCTCCACACCAAAGGCGGCTTGCCACATCATTGCTCGTGGCGCCGGGCGGCCCGTCCAGCGCTCGAACGCAAGCGCGCCCTGCTCGACCAGCATCCCGCGCCCATCGCGCACTCGCGCGCCGCGAGCGGCGGCAGCGCGCAACAGCGCCGTCTCGCGGTAGACCATATCGTAGACCAGACAATGCGGCCTGACCGGCGGATCGGGGAGAGGGGTCTCATCATCATGCCAGCCCAGCGCAGTGGCGTTAATCAGCAGCGTACATGCGGCGACTGCCTCGGCGACAGCCGGATCGGTTAGCGCCAGCGCCCGCGCGCGCAAGGCCGGTTGGTTAGCCGCAGCCGCAGCCGCCAAATCAACCGCGCGCATCAAGTTACGATTAACAATCGTAAGACTGGCAATGCCGGCATCAGCGAGCGCAAAGGCAGCGGCGCGCGCCGCTCCCGACGCGCCAAGAATCACGACCTCTTGTCCAGACGGCGACCATTCAGCAGCAGCCAGATCGGCCAATAAACCCGGCGCGTCGGTGTTGGTTCCCAGCAAACGGCCATCGGGTTGGCGCACAATCGTGTTGACCGCGCCGATCCGGGCGGCTAGCGGGTCAAGCTCATCGAGTAACGGCATCACTGCCTGCTTATGCGGCAAGGTGACATTCGCGCCGAGGAATTGCGGCTGGCGTAGCGCGGCGATGCGGGCCGGCAATTCGGCAGCGGTGGTCTGCACTGCGCGGTAACGAGCGGCAATGCCGAGCGCCGCCAGCGCAGCGTTATGCATGGCCGGTGAGCGGGAATGGGCGACCGGATCGCCGATCAAGATAATTTCAGCCATTATGGTCGATTCTGCTGGCACGCCAACCACTCCGCTTCGTAAGCGCGAAACTCCTCGATGGTGGTCGCAAACTTGTGCGAACCATCGAGTTCACAACTGGCGACAAAGAACAGATACGGCGATGACTCATCAGGTTGAGCCGCCGCAGTGAGCGCGGCAAGGCCGGGAGCAGCAATCGGCCCCGGCGGCAAACCCGGCGTGATGCGGGTATTATACGGGCTTTGGATCGCCAAATCTTCCACAGTCAAATTACGCTTCCACCAAGTTCCTTCGGAAGGATCATACCCAATTGCATACTGCACCGTCGCATCAGCGCCGAGCAGACCACCGCCAAACGTGGGCGCATACTGTGGCTTGAGCCGGTTCCAGAAGACGGCGCTGATCCGAGGCATCTCGCTGAGCAAGGCCGCTTCGCGCTGAATAATCGAAGCCATCGTCACGATCTGATGCACCGTTGCTCCCGGCACGCGCACCGAGCGTTCGATCGTGCTGTACTGTTCGACAAAACGATCGAGCAGCTTACGCACAATCGTCTCGGCATCAGCCGAAGGGGCAAAGCGATAGGTGTCGGGGAAGAGGTACCCTTCGAGCGTTGCGCCGGGGGGCAAACTATTGAGCAAGAAGTAATCGGCGCGGAAGCGATCGCCATCGCGAGCAACTGCCAAGAACTCATTCTCACTGACGAGACCGGCAGCGGCGATGATCGCTGCAATCTCTTCAAGACGCAGGCCTTCAGGGATCGTAATCTGAATATCGTTAACTACGCGCCCACTCTGCAAGACGATCAGAATTTCGCTCATCGTCATGGTCGGGCTGAGCACATAGCGCCCAGCCTGTAGTTGCTGATCAAGACCGCGCCAGCGCACCAATGCCCGAAATAGAGCCGGCTGGCGGATCAGGCCAGCCTCGCCGAGCCGGGTCGCGATGTCGTTGGTTGTCTCACCGGGAGCGACAATAAACTCAACCGGATTGCCGGACGTTGCCGGCGTCGCGCGCAGTTCGCTGAGGAAGATATACCCGGCGCAAGAAACCACCAACGCCAGCAGCGAAAGAGCGAGTAACAGTGCGCGGACATGCCGCATTGTGCTAACCTCCCTTGCACCAGTGACAGGGCAATGTATTCGCTGGTGCTGTACGAGCAGCTATAGCCCATCAGTTGCCATTGTACACCGACATGGGCAAAAGTGCGTGATCATCGCCTCCATGATGATCAGAGGCACGGCAGGCCGTGCCCAGCTCGCAATGATAACAGGGTTGATTGGTTTAACGGATCAGGTTAATGGTGTAGGCTCCGCCATCAAAAGCGGTGGAGCTAATGCCCCCGGTAAAGAGACGCATACTTACAAAACGAGCGCTAATGTAGCTACACTTGGGCGTGCCGTTTTGACCGTTGGGCGGCGGCGGAGGAAACCCATTGCGGCACTCTTGCGAATTACTACCGTTGAGGTTGTAGGGCGGATCATCAACGCGACCATCGCCATCGGCATCGACTTGCGCATTAGGATCTAGCAGCTCAACCGTTACAAAGCCGATGACTCGGTAAGAAATGTTGTTACCGGTGCCTTGAGCCTGATCGAAGACCGGCACTAATCCGACTGGGCGAGTGCGGGCCCGATACTCAACTTCATCGGTTAGAGCATTACCGAGCGCACCGGTGTTGACCGGCAAGCGATCGCCAATGTTGACTTGGTGCCGGGTACCTTGGCACCAGAAATAGGTTTGCGAGTCGCGCGGCGTCGAGCTGTAGCAATCGTTACTATTGCCGTTCGCTGGATTGCCGTTGGGTACCAGATCAACGGAACCGAACGCGCCGGGTAGATCTTTGAAGCTTCCACTCTGTGGCCCAAAGATAATCACGTTACCGCCTTGGTTTTGCATCGCTTCAGCAGCCTGCCGTGACACGGCCAACGGGATCAGATCGCCGCCGGGAGGTGCGCCAATCGGGCCGTAGGCAGCGGTGGCGCGCGCATCAGCCGGCAATGACTCAAAGCCTAGCACAGGGATGAAGAAAGTAGCAAACCGGTACGCGATGGTGACTTGAATTCCGCGCGCTTCAGATGGAATTGCGGCACCGGCCACTACGGGACTAATGACCGTGCCGTCGCGGCGGGTATAGTTGGCCGTCCAAGTCAAATTGGTAATCCCGGTGAGGTTTTGGGCTGCTATGGCATTGGCAATAGCCGAATGCACAGCGGTGCCATTCTGATTCGCCTGCCGGGCCAGCAACAGGCCGCGCGTGCCAGCGAGCGCCACTGCATCGGCGGCGGTTGATGCGCGGCGAAGGTGCTCGAAGGCAAACGAACCATCAACGGCCAAGCCGGCGAGGGCCAATATGGCTACGAGCGCCAATGCAAACACGACAACTGATTGGCCTGCTTCGCGTTTTTGCCATTGGCTGGGCATGAAACACATTGTTATTTCCCCCATTCCTTTTAACAACCACCAATTAATGGCACGGTTGTTTCACTTCTGAGTATCAGATTTCCCAATGGGCCGATATTAAAAAAGAGTGGTTGAAATGGATAGCTAATCTCAATCCGCGCCTGCGGCGTGTTCGTATTGCATTGGCTGCGCGCAATGGTAATCATCGGATCGGTGACCGGCGGTTGCAACCAATTCAATTCGTTGCGCACCCGATTGCGGATGCCAGAGTCGTTGGCGGGGTTTTGGGCGGCAAAATAGCCCGCTTCGGCGACCGCCGAGCGCAAGGCCATGCGCACATTGATTGCTAGCGCCGCATCGAACATACCCATGAGCAACACTATCAGCACAGTGATGATCAGCGCCGTTTCAACGAGCGCCTGTCCTTGTTGTTTTTGTCGCGATCCATCCATGCACCACCTCGCGCGCTTAACAGCCGGTAGCGATCGTGCGTGACGATATTGCCGTAAAGGTGGGATCGCCAATAATGGCGCCGCTCAGCGGATCAATCATTTGCACCTGATAGGTGAGGGTGACGGTGACGGGTGTGCCAAAGTTGCGGTTGCCGGTATACGTAATCACCAGATCATTCTGTACGCGATTGACATCAATCGCTCCCGGCAGCCGGTCAATCACTTGGGCGCGGATAGCAACGAGGTCGGCATTGGTTGGGCAGGGCCGTACCATCGCTGCCCGCGCGCCTTCACGCACCGCATACTCAACTTGGGTTTTAACGAAGAGCACATAACCAAGATTCATCACCCCCAGCAGCAGCAACAAGAGCACTGGCGCAACCAGCGCGAATTCAACGAGACTCTGCCCGCGCCGAATAGTTCGCCGCATTGTTGGCCTCCTCTACCGTTGCCAGTAATTGCCCGTTATGCACCGTCACCGCGATGCGCAGCGTCTCACCGGGGGCGATGGTCAGCGTTTGCAAGGGAAACTCTTGCCCATCACCTACCACAACCACGTACCGTCCCGGCGTGACGTCAACGATCGTGTTAAACCGGGCTTTAATCAGCTCTCTCCCATTCTGGTCGCGCAAGCGATAGATAGGCGTAATAGCCTGCGACATTGCTGCTACCAATTGTTCGACATCATCAGCAGTGTGATAAGTACCTTTAGCCGCGGACGCAATCGCTTGCAGGCTGCGTTCTTGCTCATCGTTCACCGCGAAGCCAATCACGTGCAGCCGAGTATTGGGGTGCGATACACTCATCTGGGCGGCGACCGCCACTGGATCGCCGTTGCAACTCTCTTCGCCATCGCTGAGGAGCACGATGCTGGCCGGCTGTTGCGGATCGAGTAACCGTAACGCCTCGCTAAGGCTAGCGGCAATCGGCGTCCGGCCCCATGGCACTGGCCTAATAGTGGCTACACTAGCTTGCAATACCGCTGGATCGAGCGGCCCCGGCGCGGCAATCAGCTCGATGTCGCTGCAATCGTGCGGGCGATTGCGGCCGTAGGTGTGTAGCCCGACCAGCATACCAGACGGCAAACGGTCAATGAGCTGTTGCAGAGCAGTGCGGGCAATCGCAATCTTTTGTTCGCCATTTAACTGGGCCAGCATGCTGCCAGAGGCGTCGAGAATCAGGTGGATCTGGCTTACAGTCGGGAGCACGAGCGGCTCATCACCGGCGTTGATGACCATAATGCGGCCCGTATCAGGCGCGAGTGGTGGCAGATTGCTCGCGGTACCGGCTCGATCGGTAACGACTCCGACAACCGCTGCTTGGCCGATGGGGGCCAGCGTGTGGGTCAATTCGGTTTGCCACAGCGCCGATGGCGCGATGCGACCGATCATGCCGGCGAGCATCACGCAAACCACGAGGAATAGGATGGCTCCGGCGATGCGGGGCAACGATGGCCGGGGCCAGCGCCAACGCCGCGGCGCTGGCGGGTTTGCGGGTGGTTCACGCCTGCTCAGCGCTACTTGTAACCGGACGGTGGCTGCCAGCTCTTCAACTTCGTGGCGTGTATCGCCAGCGGCAATCAGTGCTTCGAGCGTCTGGAGCGCAGTCGCCAGTTCGCCGGCGCGTAATTGGTCAAGAGCTTTCTCAAGTGAAAGCTGCGACGGATTTTCCATGGTCATACTATTCCCTTGCCTGTGAGTTTATAGCCCAAGTTCAACGAAGCGCACGACTGCCGGCCCCAACAATACAGCGAAGATCGCGGGGAAGATGAGAAACACCAGCGGAAACATCATTTTGACTGGTGCTTTATTGGCCTGTTCGTAGGCTCGTTGTCGCCGGCGCACGCGCATATCATCGGCCTGTGTGCGCAACACTCGGCCAATACTAACGCCCAATTCTTCCGCCTGATTGATCGCGACCACAAAGCTACGCACATCTTCAACTTGGGTGCGCTGTGCCAGCGCATTCAATGCATCACGGCGTGAGCTGCCCATCGCCAGATCGCGCAGCGTGCGGCTAAATTCTCGTGCCAGCGGGTGCGACCATTTAGTGACGATCTCTTGCATCCCGCTTTCAAAACTGAGACCGGCCTCGGTAGTGACCACCATCAGATCCAGCACATCGGGCAGCGCGTTGATGATGTGCTGGCGACGTTGCTTGATCCGGCGCCCAAGCCAAAAATCGGGGATCACAAATGCGACGGCGACCATTAGAATGGAAATGGCGACGGTATTGAAGGTCGCTGGCGGCTGCAACCCAACCCATCCAGCGCCAACCACGCCAGATGCGATCAGAGCCATGAGCAATTTCAAGCCGGCAAATTCATTAGCCCCCATGCCACCGGGATTGCCGGCCTGCAACAACCGCTGATGGAGCGAGTCGAGCCAATGTTGCGGCCAAAACCACAGTGCGATGCGGGCGATTGTGGCGGCTATCGGCACAATCACGCGCTGGCTAAACGGACGGGATAGTTCTTGTTCGCGGACGACGACCGGATGCTCTTCGCCGTTGACGAGAAAGGTGTCAAGCCGGCGACGAATATCCGAGTGGCGGCGCACTTGCGTGAGACCGAGCCACATCAACCAGACACTGGCCCCGGCGAGCGTGCTAATCGTGATCAAGATGGTCAGCGACATGGTTGCCTCTTAGATGCGAATGTTAGCAATACGGCGGATGACAATAAAGCCGGTGATCCAAAAGACGCTGGCGATAATCGGGATCAGGATCGGCCAGCCGGGCTTAAAGACCACGAGAATATAGCCGGGATTGACCGCAAGGATGAACAGCGCCAAGCCAATCGGGATCAGACCAACAATCCATGCCGAAAGGCGTTGCATCGAAGTCATCACCCGCACCTCTTGGCGCAGCTTGCTGCGTTCGCGGATGGTGCTGCTGATATTTTGCAAAATCTCGGCCAGATTGCCGCCGACGCGCGCATTAATCTTGATCGCGGTCACAACCATGTTCATGTCGTCCGAATCCATTCGTTGGGCAAGGTTGTCAAGCGCATCGGCTAGCGGTATGCCAAGGGTAATCTCTTGGCTAGTGCGTTCAAATTCGAGGCGAGTCGGCTCACGCGCCTCTTGGGCAACCAAGCGCAATGTTTGCACCAGACTAAACCCGCCACGCAGCCCATTGACAATAATAGTGAGGGTTTCGGGCAACTGAGCATTAAACTCTTGGCGGCGGCTATTCTGCCGCATAGCAATCCACCATTCCGGCAAGAGGAACCCAAGCGTAGCAGCCGGCAAGATGGCCAGCAAGTTTTGCCAGAGCCACCACGCTAAACCGGCCAGCAGCAACGGTACGGCAGCGCGCAGCAACAAGTACTCAGTGATGGTCAGCGGCAAATTGGCCTGTTCGAGTGAATGGGCGATGCGCCGGGCAAAGCTGCGCTGGCTCATCAATTCATTCAGCCGTTCAGCGATTTGAGTGCTGGTGAGGCGACGTTCGGCGCTCTCACGGGCCAGTGCGTCGAGTTCAGAGGCATACTGATCGCGCAGCCGGTTGCGCAGCACTTCACGATCGCCTTGAAATGCCCGCCAACCTAACGCGACGAACACCACACTCAACAAGATTCCGCCACCCGCTGCCAGCGCAATCAGGATAGAAGGCTCCAGCAAGTACCACATCGTGTGCTCCTCTGCCAGTTAGCGCTCGTGGCGTGATGTGCCAAAACCAAAGATCTGCGGCGGTAGGTAGAGATCGTGGTGAGCCAAGTGCTCGAGGAAGCGCGGGCGAATGCCGGTCGGCACCATCCGGCCAATCACCTGCCCATCGCGAATGCCCTGCTGTTGGAAGACGAACAGTTCAGACATCGTGACCACGTCGCCTTCCATGCCGGTCACCTCGCAGATCTTGGTAATCTTGCGCGACCCATCCTTCAATCGGTCGAGCTGCACGATCAGATTGATGGCTGAAGCAATCTGCTCGCGGATAGCCCGTTGCGGCAGATCGAGGCCAGCCATCAACACCATTGTCTCGAGCCGGTGAATGGCGTCGCGTGGACTATTGGCGTGCAGAGTCGTCATCGAACCGTCGTGGCCGGTATTCATCGCCTGCAACATGTCGAGCGCCTCGCCGGCCCGGCATTCGCCGACCACGATCCGGTCGGGGCGCATGCGGAGGGCATTCACTACCAGATCGCGAATGGTGACTTCGCCTTTGCCTTCGATGTTTGGCGGGCGCGTTTCGAGCGTCACCACGTGGCGTTGTTGCAAACGCAACTCTGCGGCGTTTTCGATGGTGACGATGCGCTCATCGGGCGGGATGAAGGATGAGAGCACATTGAGGATGGTCGTTTTGCCAGTGCCAGTGCCGCCCGAAACGATAATATTGAGCCGGCCCTGCACGCAGACCCGCAGCAACTCCATAATTTCAGGCGACGCGGAGCCGCGCGCGATCAGATCATGCACCGTCAGCGGTTGTTTGAAGAACTTGCGGATGGTCAAGGTCGGCCCATTGAGACAGAGCGGCGGGATGATGGCATTTAGGCGCGAGCCATCGGGCAAACGCGCATCGACCATCGGCGTGGTTTCATCGCAGCGGCGACCGAGCGGAGCAATAATCCGGTCGATAATCCGGCGCACGTGGTCATCATCCATGAAGGTAGCGCCCGTCTCTTCGATCTTGCCGTTGCGCTCGATCCAAATCTGATGGGGACCATTGACCATAATCTCAGTCACCGTTTCATCGTGCAAGAACGGTTCCAGTGGCCCCAATCCGAGAAGTTCAGCTTGAGCAAACTTGATCAAGCGGGCCCGTTCGCGCTCAGAGACGATGCGGCCGCTGCCTTCGAGTTGTTCCGTCACCAAGGCTGCGATACGGCGCGGAAAGTAGTCGGGATCGCGCCGCGCGCTAGTTGGTTCGGGTTCCGCCAGCAATTTAGTCTGCACCGCTGCCACCAGCTCGCGGTCTTCGCGGGAAGCGGCAAGTGGCGTCACCGGACGTGAGGCCGGCGGTGGCGATTCAGGTTGCGGAGCCGGCAGTGGCATAACAGGTTCACGCAGATTGGTCGATTCAGGACGAGAGAAACGCAGACGAGCCATAAGGAAACCTCGCTAGCAGATGGTGTAGGCCAAAAGGATCGTTATCGCTTCCAAGCCGGCAAGAAGCTCTTGCCGCCAAACCAACCGCGCTGCTCTTTGCCCTCATTTGGGGCAAGCGAGAGTAATTCAACTTGCTCGCCGGCGATGTGCGCCGCCAACTTGCGTAACCGCACAGCGGCCCAGCTCTGCGCATTCGCCATCACCAACGGAATGCCGCGATTAATGCTATAGGTCACCATTTCGCCAGCGCTGGGAATGTTGGCGCTAACCGGTTGGCGCAGGTGCTGCTGCACATCTTCGAGCGCGATGCCATCAACACTGGGGAATCGGTTAAGGACTACCGAAACAGAACCTTTGAGGATATTGTGCTGGCGGAGATAATCAAGGAAATGGCGGGCATTCTTGAGCGCCGGCACTTCAGGCGTAGTAACGACCAGAACATGGTCGGCCTGCGCCAATAAGGTCAAGGTAATCTCGTCGAGAAAACTCCACGTATCAGCAATGACGTGATCGTAGCGTTCGAGCAGCGCATCGAGCACCCGATCGATCTGCGAGCCGGTCACTTCACCGGCGAGTTCAGGCGTGGCGGGGGCTAGCAAGACATCCACTCCAGAAGAGTGGGCCTGCATCACTGCGGCCATGAGATCATCGTCGATCTCGTCGCTGCGCAGCACCAGATCGGCCAGTGTATGGCGCGACCACAGATTCATGTGGGTGCCGACATGGCCAAACTGCAAGGCCAGATCGGCCAACGCTACCCGGCTGCCACTGAGCTGGCGCAGGGCTACTGCCAAATTGGTGGCAATAAAGGTGGTACCGGCGCCACCTTTGGGCGAAATGACCACAGTCAGTTTGCCGCGGCCATAGCCGCGCGCGGCCGGCACGCTGCCCAACTGGCGGCGGCGATTGAGTTCAACATCGAGCGCGCGCCGCACACTCGAAACCAGCTCGCTGTAACGCACCGGCTTGGTCAACACATCGCGGGCGCCGGCCAACATCAATCGGCGGAGGCAAGCCGCATCCTGCTGCTCGATGAGGGCAATGCACACCACCGAGGGCAAGTTAGCGTAGATTTGGCTGATAAGTTGTTCGGTTTGCGCTACCGGCCGATCAACGATTACCACATCGGGCCGGGTCTGCCAAACCATTTCCAGACCGCTGGCTGCAACTCCTACCCTTTCGAGCCGGTTGGTATCCGGTTCGGCGGCCAACCGCCGGATCCAATCGGCATCCAGTTGGTCAGCGCCGGTGAAGACGACAATCCGCATCGAACGATCATTCACGATAGTCATAACGCAGTGCTCCTTTGAGGTAGATGTCTAGCGCATGCGGTAGCGGCTTAGCAATGCATCAGTGTCAATCGAGGGCGCGGTGAACGGTTCGCGGTCGCGGATTGAGCGCAAGGTGAAGTCAATCACGCCACCAACGTCCTTCACCTGTTTGATCAAGACCGCATCAGCCGGATCAACCAGCAGCAGCAACGAGACCGGCGCAGGTTCGCTGCCATCGGTGACTGTTGGATGGACCACGCGAAACACCTCGATGTTTTGCAGGGTCACACCGGTGACGATGATCGGATCGCGATCCTCTGCCACTTCAACCGGCACGCTGAGCAGCAGATCGAGCCGGTCGCCGGGGCGAATGATGTCGAGTTCAGCCAGCAGATCAAGCACTGGGAAGGCAAATAACACTTTGCCAGATGGGATTTGGCTACTGATCGGCGCATCAGTGGCGCTAGCAAGGCTGCGTGCGGTAAAGAATTCACCAGCGCCAACCGGAGCGATCGTCATCTGGTTCTCTAGTTCTTTAGGTGAGGTAATCGCTGTAGGTGGCACCAAATCAACCGGAAACTCTTTTATCACCAGATCGGTGCTGCTGATCAACGCCCCCGGTTCGAGTGTGCGTGCCGCCACTGGGATTGGAATAGTAGCCGCTGCTCGCTGCGCAGCAAGTTGCACCTCTTGCCGCGCCTGCTCGATCGCGCGCAGCTCTTGTTGCCGGATGAGGTAAAATACCAGCAGTCCTGTGCTAATGGCGAGAATTGCGCCGAGGCCGATGAAGAGCCAACCATATCGCCGATTCACCGCTTTTCTCCTTGACCACAATTGATTTGCTAATAATAATGATGCCTTTTATGTTGGCAACCGTATCATAGCGAGTGAAAGCGTATTTGTGAAATAACAATTACTTTAATCAGTTCGGGTGATAATGCGGGAAAATGAATATTTTTAGGGCGATGACGGAATTGTTTTTCTGTTGAACTTGTCAATACACAGAGATTACGAAAAGATTACAATGAAGATGGTGCATTGGAAAGCGAAAAATCTTAATCCATTCCTTGGTGGCGACAGGCAGGAAGGAACATTTTATGTAGCGCCTTGCCAAGAAGAGTTAAGCGACATCGCAATACACCCTAGATTAGGGTGATGGTATGATGAGAGAATTGATAACTTGTTGGTGTGTTCACAGGCTCATAAGCCAGTTGTAAGCAGTGTTTGCAGGAGCGCATGACGATGTATCACGCATGGTTTGCCGCCCAAGACGATCCCAACGAGCGGTATCCGCTAACGGAAGTGGTCTACTACAGCCGGTCAGGCGGGTTGCTTGAGGTCCAGCATGATATGGCCGCGTTGGCTCAGCGCAGCCCTGAAGAGTGGAAGCGCTTGTTTGATGAGCGCTGGATGCGGACGGCGTGGCCGTATGGCAGTGGCGTATGGGGAAAGAAGGAGTGGGTCTGCCCGATCGTTTCAGACGACAACGTCGTTAGCATGTTTGAAGGCGGCACCAATCTCTTTTGGGCTGAGCGCTTCGGGCGCGAGATCGGGCTTGATGATCTCTGGATCAAGATGTGCGGCAATTCGCATACCGGCTCGTTTAAAGATCTCGGTATGACAGTGCTGGTCAGCGTTGTCAAGCAGATGATCAGCGAAGGCAAGCCGATCCGGGCAATTGCCTGCGCCTCAACGGGCGACACATCGGCGGCGCTCGCTGCGTATGGCGCAGCCGCCGGCATTCCGACGATCGTGTTCTTGCCAAAAGGCAAGGTGAGCATTGCTCAGTTGGTGCAGCCGGTAGCGCATGGCGCGCTGGTATTGGCACTCGATACCGATTTCGATGGTTGTATGCGAATCGTGCGTGAGATTACCGCCAACCCCGCTAATGGCATCTATCTGGCCAATTCGCTCAACTCGTTGCGGATCGAGGGTCAAAAGACGGTTGGGATCGAGATTGTGCAGCAATTCGACTGGGAAGTGCCAGATTGGATCATCATTCCCGGCGGCAACCTCGGCAATACCTTTGCGCTGGGCAAGGGCTTGCTGATGATGCATGAACTTGGCCTGATCGACCGGCTGCCTCGCATTGTCACAGCGCAGGCGGCGAACGCCAACCCATTGTACCGGTCATACCTAACCGGTTTCCGTGAGTACGAACCGATCAAGGCCCAACCCACGGCGGCGAGCGCCATCCAGATCGGCGATCCGGTGAGCATCAATCGCGCCATCAGCATTCTGCGCCGCTTCAACGGGATTGTCGAGCAGGCCACTGAGCAAGAGCTAGCCGACGCTGCGGCCCGCGCCGACCGCACTGGCGCGTATGCCTGCCCGCACACTGGTGTCGCGCTGGCCGCGTTGATCAAACTAGTGCAACGGGGCGAGATCAAGCGCAGCGACCGGGTGGTGGTAATATCCACTGCGCATGGGCTAAAGTTTAGCCGGTTCAAAGTCGAGTATCATGAAGGCACGCTCCGCGATGTGGTGGGCCAGTACACCAACCCGCCGATCGAGTTACCGCCCGACGTAAATGCGGTGCGGCGCGCGATTGCGCAGCGGTTTGGCGATTAACTCGCACTGGCGAGATGGCGTTCTGCAAATATGAGGAGGTCGTGTTGAAGTTCGATCAACGCCAATTGGCTTTCATCCTCCTAGGTGGCATGGCCGGCTATACGCTTGTCCGCGGGTTGCTGAACATTGTCTTTGGCGATCCGCCGCTGATGATCGTGCTGACCCTGATCGTCTCGGCGATCTTTGGCGTTGCCACATGGCTCTATTGGCGGGGCTGGGAAGGAGCGCGCATGTTTGCCGCCACTGGCGTGGCGCTGGTGATAGCTTTTGCCCTGCCATTGCAACAGCAATCAATTGTGCTTTTCACACCGCTGGCGTTTGCGGTGGCAATTACCAACACCCAGTGGGTAGCCGGAATTGGGCTGGCAATGATAGTGGTGTTGCTGGGCCGTGACCTCCTTGCCGATAGTGTGCTTAACAGTATCTACGCCGATATTGGGGTTTTTGCAAGTTATGCGGTGCAAGTGGCGGCGTTTGCTGCCGCGCGCTACTCGCTCGACTCAGCCCGAATTGAAGCCGAGCGCAATGCAGCCCAAGCCCAAGCTGCGAAAGCTGAGATCGAGGAGCGGGCAGTAGCAATCGAGCGGCAGCGGCAAGAGTTGGCAGAGCAAAACCAACGCCAGCAAGAATTGCTCGAATTGGTAAGCCAGCTTGAGACCCCGGCAGTGCGGATCGCTGATGGCGTGTTGCTAGCGCCATTGGTAGGCGGGATTGATAGCCGGCGCGCGAGCAAAATCACCAGCCGCTTGTTGGAACTTGTCCATGAACGGCGGGTCAATTTGGTCATTCTCGATGTGGCCGGCGTGCCGGTGATTGATACGGCAGTAGCGAATGCGTTGACGCAGACGGTGCGGGCATTGCGCTTGCTAGGCTGCCGGGTGACGCTGACCGGCATCTCGGCGCAGGTGGCATTGACGCTGACCCATATCGGGATTGAACTACGCGAACTCGATGTGGCGTCATCACCGCAAGAGGCATTACAACGCTGGATGAGTGAACAGAGCACGGTGGTGCGCAATCAACGCAGCAATTTAAATTGAACCTGCGCTGTCGTTGAGATGCATCTTGGCGTTGTTACGGTAGAAGTGGCAGCATGATCTCATTAACTGCAAAAGGGCTGCGCAAAGCCATCGTTGATAGGGTATTAGCCGGGCCGATTACACCGCCCGTGTGCCCGCATGCACGCGAATGCGGCGGTTGCGCATTTCAGGATCGAGCGTATACCGATCAGGTGGCGGCGAAAGCTTTTGTCTTGCGCGACCTGTATGCGGCAAACGGATTTGCAGTTGATGAGTTTGCGGTTGTTCCCTCACCCAACCCCTTTGCTTACCGCACCCGGATGGACTACGTCGCTACCAAGGGGCGGTTTGGGCTGCGGGCGCGGGGCAAATTCAATTACATTATCGAACTAACGACGTGCCACTTGATTCCACCGGAGGCGTTTGCGGCGGCGCAGGCGGTGTGGCGGCGAGCCGGCGAGCTAGGCTTGCCCGATTACGACATCCGCGCCCATACCGGTTTTTTACGCTACGTGGTAGTGCGGCGCAACTTCAACGACGAGTTGCTGTTGGCGGCGGTCACTGCTGCCGGTGGTGACGAGCCGGCGCTGGCTGCATTGGCAGAGACGGCGCTGGCCCAACCGGGGGTGGTAGGCTTTCACTGGTTGGTCAACGACACACGCACCGATCTCTCGTTTGGCGAACCGCGCCAGCATTGGGGCGCTGCCGAACTAGCGATGCGGGTGGGCGAAATGGTCTGCTACATCGGCCCCAACACCTTCTTCCAAAACAATGTCTATTTAGCCGATCGGCTGATCGGCGATGCAGTCGCGGCGGCAGCGCCAGCAGCAACAATGCGGGTGGCCGATTTGTATGGAGGGGTCGGAGCGATTGGGCTACATCTAGCCCGCTATGCAGCGCAGGTTGATTGCGTCGAGGCAGTGGCGGAAAGCGTCTCGTTCGCGCAGCGCAACGCTTTGGCGAATGGGGTTGCTAACCTCAACCCAATCTGCGCCGATACGCTTGCCTACCTACGCGC
>JANWYE010000540.1:0-296 GCA_025057175.1 Chloroflexus sp.
GCCCACGCCCGCGCCGGTGAGCGCCGAGAGCACGCTGCCCTGCGGGAGCAGGTCGCCCAGGCGCACTTCGACCTCGGCCTTCATCTCCGGCGTCAGCGCATCTATCTTGTTGAAGGCCAGCAAGGTCGGCACGTCATGAATGTTTAGCTCTGCCAGCGTCTCTTCCACCGCCCGAATCTGCTGGCGCGCGTTCGGGTGCGTCACATCCACCAGGTGCAGAATCAAATCCGCCTCGCTAATCTCCTCCAGCGTGGCGCGGAAGGCGGCCACCAGCGTGGTGGGCAGCTTCTGGATGA
>JANWYE010000540.1:306-576 GCA_025057175.1 Chloroflexus sp.
GCCGACGGTATCGGTGAAGAGGGCGGGACGGCGGCCCGGCAGCATCACCCGGCGCGTGGTCGGGTCGAGCGTGGCGAAGAGCTGGTCGGCGGTATACACTTCGTCCGCGCCGATGAGGCGGTTGAGCAGCGTGCTCTTGCCGGCATTGGTGTACCCGACGATGGCGACAACGGGGATGGCGCTGCGCCGGCGTTGGGCGCGGTAGCGTCGGCGATGGGCACGCACCTTCTCCAGCTCGCGCTTGAGCTGGGTGATGCGGCGGCTTATCTC
>JANWYE010000541.1 GCA_025057175.1 Chloroflexus sp.
GGCAACAGGTACTGCACCTGCACTGGCGCGCCGGGAGGGGCAAGGGTTGGTTCGGGAATGAATGACCGGCCACAACCGGCAAGAATGAGAGCAAGGATCAGCAATACCATTCGTTGGTGCATACGATGTCATTCTAGGTCTGGACAAGAAGCTGATGACAGTGAGACTGCCACCGGCCATGATACCGCACTCTAATGTGAGGCAGAGTACTTGTGAGACGAGAGGGCTTAACGCTTGCTTAAGATGTATTGACTTTGGCCGTCATTTTTCATCACATCTGACCGTAGAGAACGCTGGGGTGCCCCATTCGCAGGTCTGGAGCGCAACTATTGCCATCGCGCGGCGCGCCCTCTCTGTCATGGCACGCCGCGCCCTGCACCATCCTCGTCATTGCGAGCCGCGCCTTGCGCGGCGAAGCAATCCCCTCCTTTAACGCCAATAGCTCGCTTGCGGCACGGCACTCTGCCCGCTCTTGCGGGAGATTGCTTCGGGCGCTGCGCCCCCTCGCAAGGACACAGGGGGGCGTGCCGCGCCCTCGCAATGACACAGGGGGGCGTGCCACCCCCTCGCAATG
>JANWYE010000542.1:0-242 GCA_025057175.1 Chloroflexus sp.
TCAACAAACTCTACTGCGAGCAGCTGGGCCGCTACTACGCCAACTACTATCGCCAGCTCGACGCACAGCCGACCGCAGGCCGGGTGGACTTTCGCAGCCTGCGCTTCCCCGGCCTGATCAGCGCAGCGACGTTGCCCACCGGCGGCACCAGCGACTTCGCGCCGGAGATGCTGCATCAGGCGGCGCAGGGACTACGCTATCACTGCTTCGTCCGTCGCGACACGCGCATCCCCTTCATGGCC
>JANWYE010000542.1:252-573 GCA_025057175.1 Chloroflexus sp.
TCAATCCCTCGGCGCATGAGCTTGAACAGCTCATTGCCGGCTACTTCGCCGCTGCACAAGTGGAGTTCCTCCCGGACTTGCGCCGCCAGGCCATCGTGGACTCCTGGCCGGAAGACGTGGACGACTCGGCAGCCCGCGCCGATTGGGGCTATGCCCCGCGCTACGATTTGCAGAGCGCCTTCGCCGAGTACCTCATTCCGGCGGTGAAGCAGCGGTATGGAAAGTAGAAGTACAAAGTGGAAAGTAGTAGGTTAGCGGTGACGAAGGAGGTGTGACAGAGTGGGAGATGCAAAGCGCGCCAGCTCCTTGGGTTGGGTCTGG
>JANWYE010000543.1 GCA_025057175.1 Chloroflexus sp.
AACAAAAATCACACTCTTTGAAGCGCATAGTCACCTGCGCTCGAGCGCTTCGGCGCTTGTCCAATTGCAACAAAACAAAAAAGCCCCGCTGTGAAGGGGTTTGAAACGGGGAATATCGCGGACGACCCCTCACCGCACCGGCCCCAAAACAAAAAAGCCCCGCTGTGAAGGGGTTTGAAACTTGCCACCCCTGTACCGACCGGCGCGGCCACATTATGTGCAAAACAAAAAAGCCCCGCTGTGAAGGGGTTTGAAACCCCCACACCTTCTCCAAGCGGTCCCTAGGACCGCTTGCAAAACAAAAAAGCCCCGCTGTGAAGGGGTTTGAAACCTCACCGCTGGCCGGAGCGGTGAGGGGCGTCCGCCAAAACAAAAAAGCCCCGCTGTGAAGGGGTTTGAAACAATTGGACCGGTACGTGGCGGACCTCAAAGTCCGCCACAAAACAAAAAAGCCCCGCTGTGAAGGGGTTTGAAACTCGCTCCCGAATACCCGGAGCAGCTCGCTGAGCTGCTCAAAACAAAAAAGCCCCGCTGTGAAGGGGTTTGAAACCCGGGGTAGCCTCGTGCCGCGTG
>JANWYE010000544.1 GCA_025057175.1 Chloroflexus sp.
GGTCGCCGTGGCGCAGCACCGCCCGCGCGAGCTCGGCGTGGCGGGCGAGCTCCGGGCGGGCGATCAGCGCCGCCGCCGCCGCCCGCGCCACGAGGTCGGGATGGGTGCAGCCGGCGATCAGCAGCTCGGCGGCCTCCCACGGGTTCAGGCGGGCACGGTCGAGATCGGGCGGCACCCTGCCGGTGAGCATGGCGCGCCAGAATGGGGACGGCGGCGGCGCGCCCGGCTCGCCCAGCAGGTGGCGGAGGGCGGCGAGCCGGGCCGGGCTGCCCTTCCGGTAATGCTCCACCATGCGCAGGACGGCGATCAGCGCTCGCCGGGTGGTCTCCGCCGGCCCGCCGTGGCCCGCCCCGCCCCACACCCGCTGCGCCAGCAGCGGGTCGGGATCGGCGAGCGGGCGCTCGTCTGCCGCGGGCGGCTTGCCCCGCACCGGACGCGCCTGCCGGACGGCCCGCGCCTGCCGCAGCGAGATGGTGGCCGTCGCCCATGCCCCATCCAGCTCGGTCTCCGCCACCCCGGCCCGCCGGGCCCGCGCGCGCAGGAGATGATTCTGCTCGCAGCTCATGTCGTC
>JANWYE010000545.1 GCA_025057175.1 Chloroflexus sp.
CAGCGCCGGGCAGCGGCACAGCACGGTCGCCGCCGTCCTTTCAGTGCGCGTGACGGCAGCGATCAGGGCGGGGAAGCGAGCGAGCTCCGGGCGGGCGATCAGCGCCCACGCCGCCTGTTCCGGCGACTCGGCCAACCGCGCCACCAGCGTGGGGTGATCCACGCCGGCAATGAGCAGGTTGGCACCCTCCGATACCGAGAGCTGCGCGAGGTCCATCTCCGGCGGGATGATTCCCGTGATCACGGCCCGCCAGAACGGCGACGGCGGCGGGGTGCCCGGCCCGCGCTCGCCCAGCAGGGCGCGGAGGGCGGCGAGGCGGGCCGGGCTGCCCTTCCGGTGCTGGTCCAGCATGCGGAGGGCGGCAATCAGCGCCCGCCGCGTCGCGTCGGATGGCCCATCATGCCCCGATCCGGCCCAGACCTGTGCCCGCAGCGTCGGATCGAGGCGACCGAGCGCCGGCTCGGCCGCCGGCGGCGCGTCGCCCGCGGCGGCAGCCTCCTGCCGCGCCTGCCGCGCCTGCCGCGCCTGCCGTTCCATCACGGTTGCCGTCGCCCACGCCCCATCCAGCTCC
>JANWYE010000546.1 GCA_025057175.1 Chloroflexus sp.
GGGAAAGCGCCGACACCGGCAAAGAGGTCACGCCGACTTGGATCCCGGACTTCAACGACCGAACCAAACTGGCGCGCGTCTGGACGGGCGACCTGGCCATCCACATCTCGGCGGACGTGGCCTATGCCGTGCACCAATACTGGCAGGTCAGCGGGGACGACGCCTGGTTCATTGACCGGGGCGCGGAGCTTATTCTGGACACCGCTAAGTTCTACGGCGCGCGGGCGGAGTGGAACGCGGAGAAGAATTGCTACGAGTACACCGACGTGATCGGGCCGGACGAGTACCACGACCACGTCAACAACAACGCCTACACCAACCGTCTGGCACAGTGGAACTTGCAAACCGCGCTGGAAGTGCTGGCCTGGCTGCGCGAGCATGCGCCGGAGAAAGCCGCCGCGCTGACGGAGCGCCTCGACCTGAGCGCGGCCCGGCTGGCGCGCTGGCGCGACGTGATCGAGAAAATCCGCCTGCACGTCCTGCCCAACGGCCTGATCGAACAGTTCGACGGTTTCTTCCAACTCAAGGACGTGAACCTGGCGGACTACGAGCCGCGCACCAAGTCCATGC
>JANWYE010000547.1 GCA_025057175.1 Chloroflexus sp.
GAGGCCGGGTTTCAATCCCCTCACGGGGATTTTGGTTTTTTGAATAAAGAAGAGTGGAAGGAATACTTGGTTACTCTAGGTTTTGAGTTTCAATCCCCTCACGGGGATTTTGGTTTTTTGAATACAGCGTTCCGTCTTCGTATGCATCGTGCCCGATACCGTATGTTTCAATCCCCTCACGGGGATTTTGGTTTTTTGAATGTAAGCGGTAAGGGCGGTAAGAGAAGTAGCAACGGTAGCAGGTTTCAATCCCCTCACGGGGATTTTGGTTTTTTGAATACACAGGATAGTTGTAGCCTAGCCGTTGCGCGCTTAGGTTTCAATCCCCTCACGGGGATTTTGGTTTTTTGAAGTCGTAATACCATGGCGCATTCGGATATACGCTCTGCTGTTTCAATCCCCTCACGGGGATTTTGGTTTTTTGAAGGCGGGGTTTCATTTTCCCTCTTGACAACCTTCGCGCAGTATGCGTTTCAATCCCCTCACGGGGATTTTGGTTTTTTGAAGGCGGATGAATGTATGGCTTACTTGTAATTGACCAAGAAAGGGTTTCAATCCCCTCACGGGGAT
>JANWYE010000548.1 GCA_025057175.1 Chloroflexus sp.
CGCATCGTAGACAAACGTGCCGTCTTTATCATATGGTCCGGCAGCCGTAGGCGGCAGCAGGCTGGGAACCTGCGTGATGCGATCCGGAATGATGGGTGGCAGCGGCCGGGGCCTGAGAAAGCGGGCACGAACCTCTGCTGTGCCAGGATGATCGTAGAGCAGGCGAAGGCCAGAGCCATCGGTCCGCGCCAGATAGAGACCGTAATCCTGATTAATATCGCGCGCCAGCGATACGACCATCTGGTCGCCCGCCACGTCGGGATCCGTCACATACTGACCCTTGAAAATGCCGAAGGAGGTGGGGTTCTGCGGATTGACATAGTCAAGGGTGAGCGTGGTGATTCCCATCACAGGCCTGTAGCGGCCCGCGCCGCGTTTATAGCGTCGCAACCCGCCAAATCCGGCAGCTTCGGTCATGTTGTACATCGGAAAGTAGTTCGCAATCAGGTCTCCTTCGGGAGTAAAGGCCCCGCCATAGATGTGATTGGCCTCCTCGTCACGGAAGAACCCGGTCCACATTGCCAGGTCGGTGCCATCAGGATTGATGGTGGCCGCATGCCAGGCGTT
>JANWYE010000549.1 GCA_025057175.1 Chloroflexus sp.
AAGGTGATTGTAAATGCGCTCATTATTGGTCAGCGGCCAGATGGGATGTTTCAATCCCCTCACGGGGATTTTGGTTTTTTGAAGACCGAGTAGGCGGGGGCGACAAGAAAGGACGGAACGATGTTGGTTTCAATCCCCTCACGGGGATTTTGGTTTTTTGAAGGTATCGGCGCTGTGCCGATTCACGGGCGGCGCATCTTATGTCGGTTTCAATCCCCTCACGGGGATTTTGGTTTTTTGAAGAAAAAGATTGGGCGGAGTTAATCCGCCTGATCGAGGAATAATGTTTCAATCCCCTCACGGGGATTTTGGTTTTTTGAAGCCTTGCGACGGACTTGCGTCAAGCGAAAACAACAACCGCGGGTTTCAATCCCCTCACGGGGATTTTGGTTTTTTGAAGCTTTGTAGAGTTTGACTGGTATGACTGGTACCAGTCAATATTTGGTTTCAATCCCCTCACGGGGATTTTGGTTTTTTGAAGGCAAGCGGCGGAAGTCATCGTGAAAGTGATAGAATTCGGCGGGTTTCAATCCCCTCACGGGGATTTTGGTTTTTTGAAGTTAGCCA
>JANWYE010000054.1 GCA_025057175.1 Chloroflexus sp.
GAATGAGCCGCTTCTTGGCGTCGATAAATTCCTCGGTGCCATACGACATAATCATGTCGTAGACCCGTTGAAAGGCATTGCGGGCGACTTGTGGCTTGCGGGCAACGATGTCGAGATACTCGGCAAAGGTGCCGCGCCAGTTGAGCTGTTGAAAACGACGGCGATCCTGCTGCTCGCCGATCATCTTCATCAGCTCGAAACCGGATAGGGTCATGTTCATACGTCCTCCTGCTGAGGGATGTCACCACCGGCGATCCGGCGGAGCGTTCGATGGGTCGCTGGCAAGCATCATCTGCGCTGGTGATGCATTGCCACAACCGGGATGCCAACGTGCAGGGTGCGAACTGGCAGTGACGCGGCGGTGCTGCCGCATGCCAGTGAGCTCGCGCGCCGTATGTGACAGCTTTGCGTGCTCTGGGAAGCGGAACGAGGAATCTTTCAGGTGAAGGTATTATAGCAAGGTGTCAATCGCCCGTCAAGGACTTTATGTCGTGTTGATCATTTGTTCAGGGAGGCTCGCCAATGACAGAGGTTGATATTGCGATTGTTGTAGTGTTGGGATTATTTGCGATTCTCGGTCTCTATTGGGGTATTATCCGGCAGGTGTTGGCCGTGGTGGGAGTGATCGTCGGCTTTATGCTGGCCGGCCAATACGGAACGGAGGTAGCGGTTTGGCTGGGTTCGTTTATCACCGATCCGAATCTAGCGCAGGCGTTGGGCTTTATTGCCGTGTTGTTGCTGGTTAGCAGCATTGCGAGTCTGATCGCGTCGTTGTTGCATTCCATGGCCGGTTTGATGTTTCTCGGTTGGCTCGACCATCTGTTGGGCGCGTTATTAGGGTTGGTGCAGGGCGTAATCGCGGTGACGGCGGTGTTGATTGCGCTGGTCGTCTTTCCCATTGATCCATGGAGTGGGTTGTTGCGCAGCTCGCTGCTAGCCGGTTGGATGTTGCGGTTGGGTGAGCCGCTCACCTTGTTGCTGCCAGAGTTGTTTGCAGCAGCAGTGCGCGCGTTTAATGAGTTTGGCATCTTGCCGTAGCTGATGCGCGATGGCGCTATGGTGTTGGTGGTAGGTGGGGATCGAATCGGTGAATTCCAAGGTGTCTGCTCCGCTTCTTGCCCCCAACGAGGAAGTACTTCGTTCAGGCGCGAGGGGGCATCTGCTGCCCCCTTGTGCCGCGCGAGGTGGCCATTTCGATGGCCGATACGGAAGGAGGCTGGGCGAAGAACGCCGGTTACTGCCTAAATGGGTCGCCTTATGTTCCTTTGCGTTAGTTCCTCATACAACGCCTCGTAGCGCGGCAGCAAGCGATCAGCGGCAAAGCGTTGGCGGGCCGCGGCGCGGGCTGACGCGCCAAGTCGCCGCCGGGCAGCGGGGTCGTTGAGCAGACGAACGATCCACTCGGCCATGGCCGGCAACGTGGGGGCGAGGATGCCGGTTTCGCCATGGCTGACAATATCGGGTGTGCCGCCGGTTGGCATCGCAACGATTGGCGCGCCCAGCGCCGCCGCCTCGATTAATGCCCGCGCCAGCGGTTCGCCCCAGTTCGAAGGGAAGAGGAGCAGATTACAGCGCGCGGTAAGGCGGAGCAGCTCGTCATGTTCGACCCATTCCAGCACCCGGCCGGGAAAGCCGCTATTGGCCAGTGCAGCAGTAATCGCCGGGCGCAAGGCGCCATCGCCGGCAATGAGCAGGGTAAAGGGCGGCAACTCGGCGCGACGCGCAGCCAGCGCGGCAATCAGATCAATGAGTAAGCCGGCCCCTTTGTTGGCTTCCAGCTTGCCGGCAAACAAGAGCAGCGCCCCCTCCCACCTGATCTGGGGCGGGGTGGCGGCAATCGCGTCGCTAGCGGCAATATCAACCATGTTGGGCAACACGTGGATGCGGGCCGGATCAACGATACCGGCTAGCCGACGAGCGATGTAATTGCTTGGCGCGATCACTGCGTCGGCTTGGGCGAGCAGGGTGGAACGGGTGGCGACATGCGATTGCATATAGGGGATAGCCGGCATCGCCAGCGCGCCGCGCAGCGGGCCAAGGCGGGCAACGAGATCGGTCGCGAGGGCCGCCCACGAACCACCCGGATGCGGAATGCGGTTGCCGTGCAATCCGGTGGCGAAGTAATCCCACGGCCAGTGATCGCGCACAGTGACAACCACTGGCGCGTTGAGCGCATCACGGGCAATGATTGCAGCGGCGGCAGCTTGCGTGTGCTGCGCGTGGATCACATCGACGCCGCCGATGGCGCGACTGGCGGCAATGATGGCCTGCGCCAACCGTGGCCAGAAGCGTTCGTGGCGAAAGTAGTTTTGCACGAATGGAATGGGTGGAGCGTAGTAGGGTACGCGCCGCAGGGGGAGGCCATGCGCCTGATCGACCAGTGGTCGCGAACATGGCTGGCGGCATGGCACGAGAATCTGCACCTGATGGCCGCGAGCCTGCAAGCCGGTCGCAAGGGTGTGGGCGCTCCACGCTGCACCGCCGCGCCCATCAGGCGGGAAAACATCGGATGGAATGAGAATGCGCATGGTGGGTGTTATAGCAGGCTACAGGGCAAAATCATCGCAAGGGCGTCACAGCGCGACGCGCTTTGGCTGGAGCAAGTTTACAATAACAGCGCATATATGGCCTCAGCGAGCGAGCTGCTCGCGCTCATAGCCCCGGAGGGGACGTAGGCTGCGGTCCGCCACGCGGTGTGAGCGAGCCGCCCGCGCTCGGCAGTCGCTGCCATCTCTACCCTATCTGCTTGCTAAACTTCTCAACCGCGACCGCGAGATCGGAAAACGCGCGTTGCAAGTCGATCAACTGCTCTTGCTGAGCGCGCACAAAGCGAGTAAACGGCGCGTTGCGCTCGCGGATCTGCAAGAGCGTGCGCTCGCTCTCGCGCTCGATCTGCTGGCGCAGATCGGCGCGCAACTGCTCGCGTACCTCGTCAATCTTCTTGCGAATCGTCTCTTTCGCTTGGCGGCGTTTGGCAGGCAAAATAGCCAGCCCAAGCCCGGCGACGGTCAGAGCAGCCAAAATGCCGGTCATATCGAGCAATACGGTATGGAAGAGCGCAATCAGCGTCGCGCCCAGCCCCAATGCGCCAACGCCGGTGATAGCAGTAGCGGCGACTGATGATTGTACCTCGGTAGCCAGTTGCTGGGCTTCAGCTTGCCGGTCATAAGTCGCCACCGCGGTCTGCGCCGCATGGCCAATGCTCTCGAGCAGCGCCTGCCGGTTGTACGCAAAACTGCCGCCAACACTGCCCACGATGCGGTCGCGATGCGCCAGCGCGCGTTGCTGGATAAACTCATCAACGCTCTGTTGCAAACGCAGATTCTTTTCCATTAGCCAATCGATCAGCTTTTGCACGCGTTGGTCAAGCTGCTGGTACGCATCACCGATCACCTCTTGCTCGAAGGCGGCGCGCAGCCGGTTGCCGTCAATCAGCTCGCGGATGCGGCTGAGTCGGATCGTCTCGTCGCAGAATCGATCACCGCGCTCTTGGATAGCGGTCAACACGCGATCGATCTCGGTGAGATGATACTCGGCATCTTGTTTCAGCTCATCGCCAAAGAGAGCCAATTGGCGGTCGATCTGGTCAAGCGCCTGAATATCTTCGCGCAGGGTAGCAAGCCGCGCTTCGGTAGCGTCGAGATACTTGGTCGTAATCCGGCGGGCAACGCCGAGCGGCGAGAGCACCTTCAGGCGGAAGCGAGTCTCTTCGTCAAGCGTGTCAACCACGAAATGCTCGATGGCGGCCATCCCGCTATCTTGCCACTGCTCGCGAGCAGCTTCACCGGCCTGTTGGCGGGCTTGCAAGGCGCGACGGGCCGAGACCATGAAGAGTTCAGGTGACTGCTCAAGCACACGGTTGACATGCTCGCGGACAAACTGGGCCACTTGGTCTTGTTCGGCGGGGGTGAGGATGTCGGCTTTGTTGATCACCACGATAATCTTCTTACCCCACTCCTTAATCAACTCTAGAAAGGCGCGTTCGCTCTCGGTGAAAGGACGGTCAGCCGAGGTGAGAAAAATCACCAGATCGGCGCGCGGAATATAATCGCGGGTCAACCGCTCGTGCTGGCGGATCACGGCATTGGTGCCGGGGGTGTCAACCACGGTCAATTGGCGCAGCATCTCGGCGGGGTAATGGTGCAGACGCAGACCGGGTTCGACCAGTTCATCGAACGGTTCAGCGCCATACTTGAGCAACGTGATCGCATCGGTAGTAGGGGTAACGCCTTCAGGCAACACTTGCGCGCCAAGCAGCGCATTGAGGAACGTTGATTTGCCGGAATTGAACTCACCGGCGACGACAATTAAAAACAACTCGCGCAAGCTGGCCCGGTTGCCGGCGAGCGCATTGCGGTCAGATGGTTCAACATCGGGACCGAATCGGTTAAGCGCCGCCTCGATCCGCTGCAACAGCGCATCAAGCTCATTGAGCAGCGCGTCTTGCTGTTCGGTCGTCAAGCGGCGACGGCGGAAGAGGCCGAAGGGCAGCGTGATCACGTGACTCCTCGCAAGGGTATTCAACGAGCGCGACTTAGATGCCGAGATTGCGTGCCACAACCGCGAGCGCGGCCAGCGCTAGCGCTAGCCCAACGACGCCATAGAGCAAGCCGGGGGCAAGGTTAGCGCGATCCCAGAGGGCATTGCGACGTGGTGGGCCGCTCGTTTCGATCCGGCGGCCACGCCAATAGGTCACGCGCGTTGATCGTCGCCCGCCGGGCAATGAGATGCCGAGCGTCTGCGCTGCCTGATACAGCAGCCAGCCGGCGGGCAAAGCGAGCGCCAGCGCAGTGAGCGGCCATGGCAGACTGCGGGTATTCGCGAGCACAACGATAATGACAAACAACGCGATCCAGCGCCAATCGAAGCGAAGCGCAGGCATAGGCTTCTCCTTTCCCGATATGGCGCATGATACCACATTATGGAGAGCGAGCGCCGTGATGGGAATATCACGCCACCTGATGCAGCGCTTGCGAGACCAATGGCACTAGCTCGCGTAGCTCGATAGGTTTGGCTGCGTAGAGTTCGACGCCAAGCGCTTGCATCCGCGCGCGCAGGCCGGGGGTATCGTAGGCGGTGAGAGCGAGGATCGGCAAATAGGGCCGGTATGTGCGTACAGCCCGAATAAGAGCCGCTGCCGCGCCATACGGGCTAGGATCAACAATCAGCAGATCTACGTTGCCATTGGCGCACGCGAGCCATGCTTCATTGGCGTTGGTTGTCGCCTGCACGATCACCTCATCGCCAAGCAATGCCTGCAAGCCTCGCTGGGTGACAAGCGCTGCGGTTGGATCGTCGTCGTATATCTGAATGCGATAAGCCGCCATGGTACCAGCTTCCAGATTACGGAGTATATTGGTGGTAACAGAAGGCCATACTCTGACCTTAATGCTACTCGGTTGCCGTCTGATCGGCGAGACCTGAGGCAACAACGCGCAGTGGTGAAGCGATAACAAAGGCGGCTATCACTTTGTGATATTTTTCATTAACCCGGATTATCGGAATTGCCCTGTTTGTTCGGATCGAACAGCACTGTTAGTGGCGGTGCGGTGGCCACTTGGCCGGCATATATCAGCGATGGTAGTAGAGTGTGGCTATCAAGCTACCGCACTCTCACATCAGCTTGCTGTTGCCGGAGCTTCTAGCGGCAACAGGATGGTAAAGGTCGTGCCCACGCCGGGCTGGCTATCAACCGTAATCCTTCCACCGTGTTGGGTGACGATATGGGCGCTAATGGCGAGGCCGAGGCCAGTGCCGTGTGGTTTAGTGGTATAAAACGGCTCAAACAGATGTGGGATATGTTCGGGCGCGATGCCCACGCCGGTATCGGTAATCGAAATGGCTAGGGTGGCCGGTGCTCCGGGGCGGGCAGCGATCAATTCGCTGCTAACGGTCAATTCGCCGCCGCTGGGCATAGCGTCACAAGCGTTCAAGATAACGTTAAGAAAGACTTGGCGTAATTGATCGGCATGAGCTACGATAGGAGGCAGGTCATTAGCCAACCGTGTGCGCACCGTGACATGATTGTGACGCAGATGGGTCGTCACCAATTCGAGTGTTTCGCGCAGGAGGGCATTGATATTGGCGCTGGTCAATTCGCCGCGCGAGGGGCGGTAGAAATCGCGCATGCGGGTGATGATGCGGGCGATGCGACCCAATTCTTGCTGAGCAATGGTGAGAAACGTGCGTTGTGGCGCATCGGGTGGCAGATCTTGTTCCACCAGATACAGACTATTGCGCGCGGCATAGAGCGGATTGTTAATCTCGTGGGCGACTGAGGCTGACAATTCGCCCACGGCAGCGAGCTTGGCGCTTTGCAACAGTTGCGCTTGGGCTGCATTAAGCCGCGCTTCGGCTTCAGCGCGCAGTGATTGCGTATGCACCAGATCACGATGCAAGGCGGCAGCGCGTTGGCGCTGCTGCACCTCGTCAATCGCGATCACAGTCAGATCGGCCAATGCCTGTACAAAGGGCAGATCGCGCGGATGGTAGAGATGCGAGAGCTGCTCGCCGCAGATGACGAGCGCGCCTAGCCGCTGTTGTTCAATGCGCAGCGGCGCGAGCAAGACGCTTTGCGGCCATAAGCAGTCGTTGATCGCAGGTGAGTGCGCGCTATTTTGCTGGTGGATGACATACTCCAACTCAGGCCCGTTTAGCAAGAGGGCGCGCGGCGCTTTGGCTGCCATCTCGGCCAAGATCGGAAAGGTCGGCGCCGGCGCATGGTCAGGAGCCGAGGCACGTAGGCGCAAACGCCCGTCTGGTTCGTGTTCAAACAGGTAGATATGCGCTGCTGCCGTGCCCGGGAAGAGATCAACCGCCTGTTGCACAACCAGTTGGATGATGGAATCGATATCGTGACTGATCAAGAGCGCTGCTGACACCGACAGCAGCGCGGCTAGCCGTCGATCGAGATCGCGAGCGTAGCGTGCTTGCAAGGCGGCCTCGCGCTCGAGCGCAGCAATCCGGCTGTGCGCTGCCTGCAAGTCTCGTTCCAGTTTGGTAATGTATGCGATCGCATCATCGCGCTCGATCATACGCATCTGCTCCCCTCTAGGGAATCCTCTTCCGCCTACCGTTGACCATGCTACCAGCTCATGCTATGATAATCCAATAATAATCCCAACTATAGTCGCAATCGGGACGGAGCGCAAATTTCTATGACGAACCAGCCCCGGGTGTTGGTAGTTGATGATGAACAAAACATTCGCCTGACGCTGAATGCCTTGCTCAGCCGGGCCGGTTATGCCGTCACTACAGCGGCGTCCGGTGAAGAGGCAGTAGCGCTATTTGAGCGGGAAACGTTTGATCTCATGCTGGTCGATTTGCAAATGCCCGGCATGAAAGGAATGGAAGTGGTGGCAAAGGTGCGCGAAGCCGGCCATGACACAATCATTATCGTCTTGACTGGGCACGGCTCGCTTGACTCGGCCATCGAGGGTATCCGGTTTGGGATTTTCGATTATCTGTTGAAGACAAGCGATCCCAATCAGATTTTGGCCCGCGTGGCCGCTGGTCTCGAAGAGCGGGCGGCGCGCCGGCGCCAGAGCGATCTGCTTGATACGATTGGCGCCGCGGTGCAAGAGCTGACTGGCGGAAAGGTGACGGTGACGGTACCACCCGTAGCGGCTACCCAGCCGGCAGCGCCGCCGCCTCCGCCGTCGCCAGCGCAAGCAGAGCCGGCTGGGCGCACGCTGACCATTGGCCCGCTGACGCTCGATACGTGGCACCAAACGGCCACCCTCAATGGGCGTTCGCTTAACCTGACGCCGACTGAGTTTCGCCTCTTGCTCTGCCTCGCCGAGCATGCCGGGCAGATGTTGTCGTATACTCAGTTGGTGCGTTGCGCGCAGGGCTACGATACGACCGATCTCGAGGCAGGTGAGCTGATTAAGCCGCACATTCACCATTTGCGCCAGAAGATCGAACCCGAACCGAGCGCGCCGCGCTATTTGCTGAATGTGCGCGGCAAAGGGTATATCTTGCAGATCTAAACCCAACGCCGTTGCATTGTTAGGATCACCAGCATGGCCGATGAGTGGCTCTATTTCAACGGCGTGAATGCGAGTCGCGGCGTGTATGCCCACGAGCCGCTCGCTGTCGCCGATTTGGCTCGCCTCATTTTGGGTGAACGGCCATCGCCTGATCAGATTGATCCCGATCCCGAACAGCGCGCCGCTTTGCGCGAGCGGCATCTGGCTGACGCGAGCGGCGCGTTTCGGGTGAAGGAGGGAGTGGATCCTGCCGATGTGGCGCAAGCCGGGTGGGGTGTTATCTTCCCAGCTACGGTTGATGCAGCACCGTTGCGTGAGGCGCTGAGTGAGCTGTTGCACTGGCGACAACAGCAAGCTGGGCCACGCTACCGTGAATGCGTTGGCCCACAAGGCTATCGCCCCGGCGAGAGCAAAGCTGCCTTTTTGCGCCGGCAGGGCGCAGCCACGAGCGGCCCAGTCGATCCCGACCGCTTTCCTTATTACCTCCTGTTGGTTGGCTCACCCGAAGAGATACCCTTCCGTTTCCAATACCAGCTCGATGTGCAGTATGCGGTTGGGCGGATTCATTTCGATACGCTCGATGAGTATGCTGCGTATGCCCGTAGCGTAGTGCAGGCCGAACGCTTCGGCGTGACCGTGCCGCGGCGGGTGGTCTTTGTCGGGGTGCAGAATCCTGATGATGTGGCGACCAGCCGTAGTTTGCACGGTTTGGTGCAGCCGTTGGCCGCTGAGTTGGCCAATCACCCGCAGCGCGGCGATTGGTCGTTTGAGCTGGTAGCCGGTGCTGAGGCGACGAAAGATCGGTTAGCGCGGCTGTTGCATGCCGAGCTGCCGGCACTGCTGTTTACCGCGAGCCACGGCGTTGAGTTTGAAGCGGTTGATCCTCGCCAGTTGCCGCATCAAGGGGCGATCTTGTGCGCCGATTGGCCCGGCCCGCAGGCGTGGCGCAATCGCGCTATCCCGCCGCAGTTCTACCTTGCCGGTGACGACATCGCTAGCGATGCCTCGCTCCGCGGCGCGTTTATCTTTCAGTTTGCCTGTTTTGGGGCCGGATGCCCCCGCGAAGACGATTTCCCGCATCTGCGCGGCATGCCCTCGGCTATCGCGCCCCATGCCTTTGTCGCCGGTCTACCGCGCCGGCTGCTCAGTTTGCCGCGTGGTGGCGCGCTGGCTTTCATCGGCCACGTCGAACGAGCGTGGACGTTTTCGTTTAGCGATGCGCGCGGCGGCAAGCAGATCGAGACCTTTAGCAGCGCCTTGCGCCGCTTGCTCTTCGCCGGCGCTCCAGTCGGGTATGCGTTGGAGTTTTTCAATGAGCGTTACGCCGAATTGGCCACGGTGCTGACCGAAGATGTCGAGAATGCGCGCTGGGGTCAAGCGCCCGATCCGGTCGAGTTGGCAACACGCTGGACTGAACATAATGATGCGCGGAGCTATATCATCGTGGGCGATCCGGCAGCGCGGCTGTGCCCGCAGGCGGCTGCTGAGCCGGAGGCAGCCGCGCCACGGTTGACCAGTGCGCCGATCGTAACTGAGCCGCCACCATTGCCGGTCACGCCGCCTCCGCCCCCGGCCACGCCGGTTGTGAATGCGGTTGTGCCGGTGCCTGCCGGCAGCCTGCCGCCAGAGACGCCGGTCATTCCGGTGGCACTGCCCGATGCTGCCGCTAGTTTTGGCTTATTCGGCAATAAACCGGCCGAAGCTGTGCAGAAACTCACCGAGTCGTTACAGCAGTTCGGCGAGCGCTTGGCAGCGACGTTGCAGCAGGTGATCACCGATGCGGCCCATTTAGAGGTCGAAACCTACGTCGCCGAGTCGCCAGAAACGGTCAACTACCGGCAGGGCGATTTCCGTGGCGCCACGTTGCGCGCTGTCACCCGTATGAGTCTCGATGGCGATACGCAGGTGCTGGTACCGTTGAGTGACGAAGGGGTTGACGAGCGCTTGTGGGCGATTCATGTGAGTATGGTGCAACAGGCGCAGGCCAACCGGGCCGAGATGGTGCGGGCAATTGCCGCTGCGGCTGCCGGGCTTTTGAGCGCATTGCAAGGCAAATGAACGCGGTCTTTACCGTTATCGAGCCGTTGCCCGCAGCAATTGCGCCACCGGGGCCATGGCGAGCGCAGGTCGTGGGCAGCTCTTTTTCACTCGGCGATCAGCCCGATGTGATCTGGCAGGCGCATTTGCCGGCAGATCCGGCGGCAGCGCAGGCCGCCTTGCGCGCGGCCGCAGCGCAGCTTGAGGCGCAGGAAGCGGCGTTAGCAACGGTTACGCAACGCTTGCAACGGGTTGCCAGCGGGGCGATCAGTTTTAGTTCGGCGCTACCGCCCGCCGAGCAGGCGTTGTTAAGCATGTTGCCGGCAATCCAGCCAGAAGGGGCGAGCTTCGGCCTCGGCGACACGCTGCAAGAGTGGTGGCAGGCGGCGCAAGAACAGATTGCCGCGCTGAGCGCGCAGGCGCGCGAGGTGCTCGGCGGATACGCGACGGTCGAAACCGTGCAGAGCGGGCGCTTGATCGGGCGCACCCGGATCAACTGGCACGGTGATGCTCGCTCGCTGCTCATCGCCGGCATTGATCCTGCTCACGCGGCGCTCCACCAACAAACGCTCGCGCTCGCGCTGCGTTCGCGCGCTGGGTTACTGCGGCTGATCGGGTTAGTCGGGCGCGGCGCTGCCATTGCAGCCACCATGGTCGCTGCTCCGGCAGGCGCAATCATGGTGCTGCCGGCGGTGTGGCAATTTGTGCAAGAGGTATTGGCCGAAGTGCGCCAACCAATGGTATGATGAATTTGGCGACACTTCATTGCCTAATCTCTCCTAGGCCCGCGCTCAACAGAGGAGCATCCTGATGGCTAGCGAACTGGAAAACTCGATCCGCAGCGCGGCGGCTAAAGTTGCCGCTTATGTAGCCGATGCTGCCGTGATGGAAGTCACCACGTCGTATGTCGTGGTGGGGCCAACCGCCGGCGCTGAAACGGCGCGTCCGGCGGCCAAAACCATCATCCGCCTTGATGGCGACTGCGAAGCGACGGTGCCGATGCGGGAAGGGCCGGGTGGTATATTAGAGGTTGACCGCGGGCTATTCGAGATCCATCAGGCCAATGTCGCCACCGCGACCGAATACCGGGCGCGTGTGCTAGGTGCGTTGATCGGCCTGCTGCAGCGGCGTTGAGTAGGCAAGGGAGCGACGCAACCAATTTTAGGAATTGTTACATACAGGCATAATTATGAACGACCAACACTTCATCCCGCCAAAACTGGCCGAAATCGCGGCTGACTTTGGCATGGCTAGCCGGGAAGAAAAATTAGAGCTATTGCTGGAATTTTCTGATCGGCTGCCGCCATTACCGCCAGAACTGCGCGACCATCGCGGCATGGAGCAGGTGCATGAGTGTATGTCGCCGGTGTTTGTGATCGCGCAGCGCGATGGCCAGCAGATTATCTACCATATTGATGTGCCGCCGGAAGCGCCGACAATCCGCGGCTTTGCCGCAATTTTGCGCGAGGGGATGAATGGCTTAACCCCCGCGCAAGCGTTAGCGGTCTCAGGCGATTTTATTCAACAGATGGGGTTGCATCAAGTGCTCAGCCCGCAGCGGCTGAACGGGATTAGTGCGCTGCTAGTCTATATGAAGCGACAGGCCCTGCGCCTACTTGAGCAGGAGCAGGCGGAGAAAGCTTAGACGCGCGCATTGCGCAAGGCTTGGGCAATAGTGTTGAAGACAATCGCCGGGCGGCGACTATCGGCAATGCCGAGGCGGTAGAGCAATGCGCGGCGGTAGACGTGCGGCGAGTCATGCACGAGCCGGCAGCGCCGCCGGCGCCCATTGCACACTGGTGTAGTGGTAGCTTGTTCTGTGCCGAAGAGCCGAATGATCATTTGAAGTCTCCACCATTTGTGCTATTGCTCACAATCTTACTATAGAGGCTGTAACGCGCTTCGTCAAGGTCGAAAATGATGGCATTTCCTTTTCAAAAGCTGTGATAATACTGGGCATGATGTGAGCAAGCCTTACCGCAGCGGACGCAACCAACCCTTGTTCACTCTCTATGCCATCCGCTACGCCCTCTACGATACATCATACGCTCGCCAATTACCTAAGCGAAACAAGGAGGTTTCATGCCGGCAATGCTGATTAACGGTCAATGGCAGGCAGCAGCGCAGGGTGAGGTCTTTCCGGTGCATAACCCGGCCACCGAGGAGGTGATCGAGTATGTGCCGCGGGCAACTGCCGCCGATGCCGAGCAGGCGATGATTGCTGCCGAGCGCGCGTTCCGCGAGTGGCGGCGCGTGACGGCCCACGACAAGGCCCATGCCTTGCACGAAATTGCTCACAAGATGCGGACGCACGCTGAGGAGCTAGCGACGTTGTTGACGCTGGAAGGCGGTAAGCCGCTGGTTGAGAATCGCGATGAGATTGGCTGGTGCGCGGCTTGTTTTGATTACTACGCCGAGTTGCAGCGCAACACCCGCGGGCGGGTGATCCCGTCGGTCGAGCCAACCCAACTGGCGATGGTGTTGAAAGAGCCGTATGGGGTGGTGGCGGCGATTGTGCCGTGGAATTATCCGCTGTTATTAATGTCGTGGAAGGTGGCGCCGGCGCTAGCTGCTGGCAATACGGTTGTGCTGAAGCCGAGCGAGATGACGCCGTTGGCAACGTTGCGTTTTGCCGAGTTGTGCTGTGATCACTTGCCTCCCGGCGTGCTCAACATCCTTACCGGTTTTGGCGATGTGGGCCGCGAGCTGGTGGTCAGCCCGCGCACCCAAATGATCGCCTTCACCGGCAGCTTTGCCACCGGGCGCGAAATTGCCCGGCTGGCCGCCGAGCGGGTTAAGAAGACGCACCTCGAACTGGGTGGCAAAGACGCATTTATCGTTGCCGAGGATGCCGATCTCGACGTAGCAGTGCCCGGCGTAGCATGGGCGGCGCTGCTCAACGCCGGCCAAGTCTGCACTAGCACCGAGCGGGTGTACGTGCATGAATCGATTGCTCGCCCCTTTACCGAGCGGTTAGTGGAGTTTGTGCGTTCGTTGCGGCTAGGGCCGGGAATGGATCCCGATACCGACATTGGCCCCCTCATTGGTGAAAAGTATCGCGCTAAAGTTGAGGATCACGTTGAAGAGGCGCGGGCGCGCGGTGCGACCATCCTCACCGGCGGACGGCGACCGCCGCAGTTTAGCCGTGGCTTCTTTTACGAGCCAACCGTGCTGACCAACGTCGATCACAGCTTCCGCATTATGCGCGAAGAGACCTTTGGCCCGACGATTCCGATCATGACTTACCGCACGTTTGACGAAGCGATCGAGCTGGTCAATGATTGCGATTATGGGTTAGGGGCTAACCTCTATACTAACGATCCGCGCAAAGTCAAGCAATATTACGAAGAGGTCAAGGCCGGTACCTGCTGGGTCAACGACCCGCTAACCGATAATGATGCGGGGCCGTTTGGCGGGATGAAATTCAGCGGTGGCGCGCGTGAGTTGGGTGAAGAGGGCTTGGAAGAGTTTTTAGAGACCAAGCACGTGCATTGGGATTTCACCATGGCGCGCAAGCCGTGGTGGTACCCGTATGGGCGTAAATCATCATAACGCTAGGTGGGTGAGCATCATTGCTATGACAGCGCGACAGCGGATTCGCGATTAGCCGCTGATCTGCATATAATACAAAGCGCTGCGATTTTGTGCCAGAAAGGTCTGAGCAGAACCCTATGGAAATCTACCCCACCCCACGCGATGTGGCCCTGATCGATGTGTACCATCTCGGTCGCCCTCACGTAATTGGAACCTTTCTCTTGCTCGGTGATGCGCCGGCGCTGGTTGATCCGGGGCCGGCCAGCACGTTGCCGGCGCTGAAGGCCGGTCTTGATGCGCATGGCCTGACGGTAGCCGATTTGCGGGCGGTTGTGCTTTCGCATATTCACCTCGACCATGCTGGGGCGACCGGCTTGTTGGCGGCTGAAAATCCGCATCTGGTCGTGCATGTGCATGAGCGCGGCGCGCCACACTTGATTGATCCATCGCGCCTGCTCAACAGCGCCGGTCAGCTCTACGGCGATCGGATGGGGTCGCTGTGGGGTGATGTGCGTCCGGTCGCGCCGGAACGGATCCGGGTCTACACCGGTGGCGAGACGCTGCGCCTTAATGGTCACACTCTCCGCGCCTTCGATGCCCCCGGCCATGCCAAACACCATCTGGTTTGGTTTGACGAGGCGAACGGCGCGGCGTTTGTCGGTGACAATACGGGGGTACGCTTGCCCGGCGTGCGCATGACTCGCCCGGCGACGCCGCCACCCGATGTGGATCTAGAAGCGTGGGGACGCACGCACGATCTGATCGAGCGGTTACGCCCACAGTGGCTCTGCTTGACGCATTTCGGCGCGTATGACGATGTGGCCTTCCATTTGGCCGATGCCCGTTTGCGCTTGCAGCAGTGGGCCGACATCGTGCGCCAGAGTCTGTTGGCCGGCCACGATGAAGCCACCGGCGTTGCGGTGCTTGAAGCGGCGCTGGCCAACGAAGCAGCCACTCTGTCGCCGGTCGAACAAGCGGCAATCATCCAACAGACCGGCCCGTTGACGCTGAGTTGGCGTGGGCTGGCACGCTATTGGCAAAAACTGGGGGGGTTAGGGTCAGCGTAGGCGTTTCTAGCAGGGTCATAGGACACGGATGCACGTGAATCTTTGCATCCGTAACCATCCGCGTCCTATTCCCTTGCTGAACCTACAACTTGACCTCTCCGCGCAGGAAGCGCAGCGCCGTTTCGGCGAGGATGGCAGTGCCAATAGGCAATGCGCGTTCATCAATATCAAAAATGGGGGTATGGTGCGCGCGCATGATCCCATCATCAATTGCTGCGCCGAGCATCAGCATCGCGCCGGGAGCCTTCTTGGTCATATAAGCGAAATCTTCGGCGCCCATGCCGGTACGCGATTGGTCAATCGCAGCGGAACCAAGAAACTCGCTAGCTACATCGCTCATCCAACTGGCCACCCGCTCGTCATTCCAGCCAGCCGGATAACCGCGGGTAATCTTGACCTCGGCGCTGCCGCCGAAGGCTTCGGCGACAGCAAAGGCTCGTTCGACCTCGCGAGCGAGTTTGGCACGAACCTCTTCACTAAAGCTGCGCAGTGTGCCTTGCACAAAGATTTCGCTTGGAATAACGTTGGACGCTTGCCCGCCGCGCACCGTGCCCACACTAAGGATGGCCGGTTCCATTGGGTTAATGAGGCGTGCGCGAATGCCAAACAGCGCATTCAAGACGTGCGACAGCATAAAGACTGGGTCAGTGCCGAGATGCGGGTACGCGCCGTGGCCGCCGGTGCCGCGAATGTAGCCCTTAAAATCATCAACTGCCGCTGAAGTCCATCCGCCGCGGATGGTGACCTGCCCAACCGGCAGTGTCGAGTCAACATGAAGCGCAATCACCGCATCGACACCTTCTAGCGCACCCTCTTCAACCATGCGCAAGCCACCACTCTTCGCCTCGTCGTCCCAGCCCTCTTCAGATGGCTGGAAGAGGAAGCGCACCCGACCGCGCAGATTCTCGGCGGCAAACCGTTCGCGCAAGAGATGGGCTGCGCCGAGCAGCATCGCAGTATGGGCATCGTGGCCACAGGCATGCATCACACCGGGATTGGTCGAGGCGTACTCAACTTGATTCTCCTCCAGAATGGGCAGGGCGTCCATATCAGCCCGAATCGCGATCACCGGCCCATCGCCATCGCCAAGCTCACCGACGACGCCAGTCTTAGCAACCCCGGTTGTCACCTTGATGCCCCCGATCTCATGCAAAGTATCGGCGACGAGGGCCGCAGTGCGATATTCTTGAAAGCCAAGTTCGGGGTGGGCATGAATATCGCGGCGAATCCGGATAATTTCATCGGCCAGTGCGCGCGCTCGTTCGAGCATCATAGCTCTCTCCTTGATCTCAATCATTCACAACGAATGGATATATTTATGTGTCCAAAGCAAAAACATCTGGACGGCAGCGCAGCGCGTCGCTCTGCTTGCCATTCAAACTACGGTCAGGCTGAACGATACGATCGCGCGCGCAGTTTGTCTTGACGGGATAGCGCGTACGAAATACCATCTTGCAAGGAAGCCAGCGTGCGGATATTGCTGAGATCGAGACCCAAACCGACGATGGTCTGGGCAACCTCGGGGCGAATACCGGTCAGCAACACTTCTGCGCCGAGCAAGCGCACCGCCTGTGCCGAGCGGAGCAGAGCATTGGCGACTTGGGTGTCCACCACTGCGACGCCGGTGATGTCGAGAATAACAATCTGGGCATTGGTTGTACTAACACCTTCAAGCAGGGTTTCAATCACTTGTTGCGCACGGATGCTGTCAATGCTGCCGATCAGTGGCATGGCAATCACGCCATGGCTAATCGGCACGATTGGCGTACTAAGCTCACGGAGGGCTGCCTGCTGCGCGGCGATAATGCGTTCGTTGAGCGCCTGTCGCTCTTCGGCAGCTTGCCGTTCGGCGGTGATATCGCTAATAAATCCCTCAATTGCCAGTAACCGGCCTTGATCATCAAACACTCCAGCTCCGCGTTCCCACACCCAGCGGATGCTGCCATCAGCGTGATAGATGCGATAGGTAATTTCGTACTGGCGCTGTTGCGCCAAGGCTGCCCGCACACTTTCGCGCACAGCTTGATAATCTTCGGGAACTATCAAGTCAGGAAAACGACGCCGAGGTGGCTGCTGTTCGGTCGCGATAAAATCGCGAGCTGGGTAACCAGTTACTTCAATTGTCCCTTCACTGAGGAACTCAGCAAACCAGCTCCGATCACGCTTCCGCACCCGGTAAGCAATGCCGGGCAAGTTGCGGATCAGGCTATCGAGGCGGCGCTGGCTTTCGCGCAACGCTTCTTCAGCGCGAATCTGTTCGGTAATGTCTTCAGTTTGCGATAACCAGCCGGCTACGCGGCCATCAGGATGATAAAGCACCGCGTTATACCATTGGCAGATAATAATGCGGCCATCCTTGGTAATATTCGCGTTCCGGCTATTGGTGGCCTGCCCACTTAGCAGCGCCTTGACAATCCCTTCAACGTGTTCACGAGCAATGTTCGGCACCAGCAACTCAATCGCATTCTTGCCAATCGCCTCAGCGGCGCTCCAGCCAAAGATCCGCTCGGCAGCCGGGTTCCAGCGCGTGATGATGCCATATTCATCCGCTTCGATTGTCGCCAATGGCGACGTGAGGAAACTTTGTTCGAGGCGTTGATTGAGCATGTGCTCGCGCCGTAGTAGTGTTTCCTCTTCGGCGATTAAGACCTGCTGCGCAGCAGCGATAATGTCGGCGATTGGGCCGGCAGCAGCCGGTTGATCGCTCAGCAGTTTTGTTGCTAGTCGGCGCGTGGCATCGAGCCGGAG
>JANWYE010000550.1 GCA_025057175.1 Chloroflexus sp.
CCGGATGGCGCGGCAACCATCATCCTCGAGGGAATGCTCACCGATGCCTTTGGACAGCGCGCCATCACCGATCCGCTAGATCGCGCGCTGCTCGCGCTGACGGCGACAACGCGCTATGTATCGTTTGTGCCCAGTATGGTATTTGTGCCGGTGGTGACGAGATAGCAGAATAACGTCCTCTAACACAGAGGCAGGCGTTATTCGCAGGCCATTGCGTGTCGCTGATAGGGGCGGGGCAGTGCTCCGCCCCGCCGAGCATGGTATGACTGTCGCTCTCCCCCCCATGTCATTTCGCGCCACGCGGAGCGTGGCGAAGCAATTCCCTGCGAGAGCGGGAGGCGTGTGCTGTAAGGAGGGCTGGTGCCGCTGGAGGGGGAGATTGCTTCGGGGGCTACACCCCCGCGCAATGACAAAAAGGTGGCGGGATGGCCGTCGCGCTCCCCCTTGTCATTGCACGCCGCGCCGGGATGCTTGCCATGCACTCATGGTACCGGTAATAATGCCGTCGCGCTCCCCCTTGTCATTGCACGCCGCGCCGGGGTCGCGGCGAAGCAATCCCCCGCGAG
>JANWYE010000551.1 GCA_025057175.1 Chloroflexus sp.
GGCGATATACCTAGCGCCCGTATTGCTGATGTTTCAATCCCCTCACGGGGATTTTGGTTTTTTGAATTACCAATGGTGCGGTGGCCGAACCCGCACCAGTCTATTTGTTTCAATCCCCTCACGGGGATTTTGGTTTTTTGAATTCGGGCTGTGGCGGCCTGAGCGATTTTACGGGAGCTATGACACGTTTCAATCCCCTCACGGGGATTTTGGTTTTTTGAATTAACACCGAACTGCTTGCCGGTGTGACCGTGGCGTCAAGTTTCAATCCCCTCACGGGGATTTTGGTTTTTTGAATCGTATAATCGCAAAACTGTTCAAATCGATCACGGTCGAGTTTCAATCCCCTCACGGGGATTTTGGTTTTTTGAATCTAACGACCCCGCAAACGGCTCAACGAAGACATGGCCGTTTCAATCCCCTCACGGGGATTTTGGTTTTTTGAATTTAATATACATGCGCATGTACGCGCACGCGCATGTACGGTTTCAATCCCCTCACGGGGATTTTGGTTTTTTGAATGGCGGAAGTTTCCTATAGCGCCATCTTGTCAACAATGA
>JANWYE010000552.1:0-311 GCA_025057175.1 Chloroflexus sp.
GGCGACGACTTTGCGGCTGCCGTCAGCGAGACGCGCCTGCTGGACAACGATGTCGAGCGTGCACAACTGACGCCGGATGGCGGAGAGTGAAAGCGCCTCGGCTTCACGCGCCCACAGAACCATCGTCTCCAATCGACTGAACGCTTCCTGCGGCGAGTTGGCGTGCAGTGTGGTGAGCGAACCTTCATGCCCGGTATTCATCGCCTGCAACATGTCGAGCGCCTCAGCGCCGCGCACCTCACCGACAATGATCCGGTCAGGACGCATACGCAGCGCGTTGCGCACCAACTGGCGGATCGTCACCTCACCCT
>JANWYE010000552.1:321-560 GCA_025057175.1 Chloroflexus sp.
GCCAAATCGGTCGGCGGGACGGGTTTCGAGCCCAATCACATGGTCCCCTGGTCCGCCGATGCGCAGTTCAGCGGCATCTTCGATGGTGATAATGCGCTCACGCCGCAGGTCGATCTCTCTTGCAATAGCGCCAAGCAGCGTGGTCTTACCGCTGCCGGTGCCGCCAGAGATCAGCATGTTGCGCCTGGCGCGCACACATGCGCGCAAGAATGCCGCCATCTGCGGCGACATGCTCCCAA
>JANWYE010000553.1 GCA_025057175.1 Chloroflexus sp.
AAGCAGGGGTTTCAATCCCCTCACGGGGATTTTGGTTTTTTGAACACGGAAGTGCAGATAAAGGGGGAGTGGGTCAGAGTCAAAGACGTTTCAATCCCCTCACGGGGATTTTGGTTTTTTGAACGCGGAATCAACAAAGGAGGTAAAGACAACAACAGCAACAACCGTTTCAATCCCCTCACGGGGATTTTGGTTTTTTGAACCTGTTGGGATACGTTAGGGCTATACTAGAGGCATTAGGGGTATGTTTCAATCCCCTCACGGGGATTTTGGTTTTTTGAACCATTATGCGAGCCGAAAACAAGACGCTATCGGTAGCCTATGTTTCAATCCCCTCACGGGGATTTTGGTTTTTTGAACAACTAGATAGGAGGTATGTATGAAGACTATCTACTGCCGGGTTTCAATCCCCTCACGGGGATTTTGGTTTTTTGAACAACAATCTCTTTGACATTATCGAAGCCCTTGAAGGGGACGGGTTTCAATCCCCTCACGGGGATTTTGGTTTTTTGAACCAAGCCGCCGGCCTGAACTTTACGAAACTGGGAGCGCGTCACG
>JANWYE010000554.1 GCA_025057175.1 Chloroflexus sp.
TTTTGAAGGCACAGTGCCGATACAGCGCGTCTGAAAAGGAGGAATATGTACCGTTTCAATCCCCTCACGGGGATTTTGGTTTTTTGAAGTTGCCCATTCTGCAAGCAGTTGTGTTGTTATCTCTCGAGTTTCAATCCCCTCACGGGGATTTTGGTTTTTTGAAGATAATGCCGGTTACACGAAAAATGATGATGTCAACGTGTTTCAATCCCCTCACGGGGATTTTGGTTTTTTGAAGCCGCCAATGTAGAACATAGCGGGAGTTGGATGAGTCACGTTTGCGTTTCAATCCCCTCACGGGGATTTTGGTTTTTTGAAGCGCTTGCCACAACGTGAGACGGCGATGCTTATGCCGCAAGGTTTCAATCCCCTCACGGGGATTTTGGTTTTTTGAAGGCAGAGGCAACGCCGGCAGAGTCAACGCCGGCAGAGGCAACGGTTTCAATCCCCTCACGGGGATTTTGGTTTTTTGAAGCGACATAAGATGCGCCGTTCGTGAATCGGCATTGCGCCGTTTCAATCCCCTCACGGGGATTTTGGTTTTTTGAACGCTAAGTT
>JANWYE010000555.1 GCA_025057175.1 Chloroflexus sp.
CGTGCGTGAGTTTCACGGCCTCGAGTTCGCCGTGGACGCGCGCATGCTCGTGCCGCGCCCCGAAACCGAGCTGTTGGTAGATCTGGCGCTGGACTTTCTAAACACGGAGAACGCGGAGAACACAGAGAAAAAGGTCTTGGATGTCGGAACCGGCTCAGGCTGCATTGCCGTGACGATTGCGGTGAAACATCCGGCAGCGAGTGTGACGGCCACCGATATTTCCGAAGACGCGCTCGCCGTCGCACGCGCCAACGCCGCGCGGCATGGCGTCGCCCAACGCATCGCGTTCTTCCGTTCCGACCTGCTTTCGTCCTTCCGCTTGCTTCCTGCTTCCTTCGACCTCATCACCGCCAACCTACCCTACATCGCCTCAGACGAGCTGTGCGCCCTGCCGGTAGCGAAACATGAGCCGCGGCTGGCGCTGGATGGCGGGCCGGATGGCCTGCTCTGGATTCGGCGACTGCTGGTGGACGCGCCGCGCGCGCTCAAGCCCGGCGGCCTGCTTCTGCTGGAGATCGGCGCAACGCAGGGCGCCACTGTTACAGCGCTGGCGCAGG
>JANWYE010000556.1:0-272 GCA_025057175.1 Chloroflexus sp.
GCATTGAGGGTAGTGGTGCGCGGTACGCGCTCAATGAAACGGTCGAGGTCGTCGGCAGCCTGCTCGACGTCAGCGGACGCATCGGCGCGATTGCGCGCAAAACGGCGTAACAGGGCGCGACAGTTGCGCAGCTTGCCTTCGACAAATCGCTGCGCCAGACGCAGGGACCATTCGCGGTCCTCGGCGCGCCGGTATTGCGCGGCGCGCAATGCGGCGTGCGCGCTGACAGCGCCGACCAGACGACCGTGGTAGCGCCCGTGCACGGTCAGAAA
>JANWYE010000556.1:282-557 GCA_025057175.1 Chloroflexus sp.
TGCCGTTGTCGAGCATGCGTTTGATCGCTGGCGTGGTCACCCCGACATTCCCGATGATGACGATATCTTCAATTTTGACCAGCGGCACACTGGCAATGACGGCGCCGTCGCGCCGCACAACCAACCGCTCGCCGTCGCAGCCGATCTCACTGCCCTGTTCGGTGACGTAGAGGGTTGCCATGGAATTGCTCCGTTGCAGTGTGATGTTCTGGTTGACGCAGCGACATAGAGCGCACGGATGCGCGCGGTTCAATCGCTTTCTATCAGAATCTGAT
>JANWYE010000557.1 GCA_025057175.1 Chloroflexus sp.
GCCCGATGCGCCGGTGACGATGGCATTCAAACGAGCGCGTTTCACTGCCGGACACGACGCGCAGGAGTTCGCCAATCGCCTGGGCATTCCGCTAACGCAGGAGAACATCGAACAATGAGCGCGAAGCCTGAAACGATCGATTTCGGCGCACCGGCGGACTTCGGCGCCTACGTCTTTCGCGTCGAAATTCCCGCCGCGCGTAGCCAGCCGGTGCGGATCGTCGAGGAGTACGGCTACCGCGGCGAGGAGAACGGCATTCCGCGCGAGGAGCCGCGCGTGGTGCTCGAACGGCGCATCTGGACGCAGATCGCTGAAACGGCGCAACGCGAGTTCAATGCGCGCCTCAGAGCGGCGAAACTGCGCCCCGGTCGCTGGCACACCGGCGCCAACCGCGTCGAACGGCTGCTGGGGCGCGAGCTGTGCGTGCTGGCATGGGCTGCCGAATGCGCCACCGACGACGAATTGCCGGTGATCTGCCAGAAATGGGAGGCGCTCCGCCCCGAAGAACGCTGGTGGCTGTTCACCAAAACCGTGGCGGAGGCGGGGTTGCCCGAAG
>JANWYE010000558.1 GCA_025057175.1 Chloroflexus sp.
GGGTACGACGAAGCCGTGCGCCGCTTCGCACCGCTGGTAGGCGAGTCATATGAGCGTGGAGTGACCCTTTCGGCGAAACCAGTCGAGATCTACGCCATCTTTGGCGGGCAGTGGCCCCACTCCAGCTTCATGATCCCCGGCGGGGTGATGTGCGGTCCGACCCTTTCCGACGTGACCCGCTCGATCGCGATCCTGGAAGAGTTCCGCCACAACTGGCTCGAATCGCGCTTCCTGGGGTGCTCCGTTGATCGCTGGCTGGAGATCAAGACCTGGGAAGATATGCTGGCGTGGGTCGATGAGAATGAGTCGCAGCACAATTCCGACCTGGGCTTCTTCCTGCGGTTTGGGCTGGAGATCGGGCTGGACAAATTTGGCGCCGGGTGCGTCAACTACCTGGCGATGGGCACCTACCTGCACCACGAGAAGTACAACCGTCCGACGATCGAGGGACGCAACGCGGCGCTCATCCAGCGTTCCGGCGTCTACGCCAACGGTAAGCATTACGAGTTCGATCAGGCGCGGGTGCGCGAGGATCACACCCACTCGTTCTACCAG
>JANWYE010000559.1 GCA_025057175.1 Chloroflexus sp.
CCCCCTCCCCCGCTCCCGCTAACACGGGAGAGGGGCGCTGTTTGGATGCAGGCCAGTGTGCAGTACTTCCACGCCGTAGTGCGACCCTCTGCTCTGCCCCCCTCCCGACCTCCCCCCGCTGGGGAGAGAAGGCGCACTCCCTCCCCCGGAGGGGGAGGGCTGGGGTGGGGGCTGGCGCCCCTCACCTCCGTTCCCGCTCCCGCTAACGTGGGAGCGGGGCGCTGTGGAATGCCATTACCGAATACCGTACAGGTGTTGTTGGAGTAGTACAAGCCGTTGGTATGTTTGACCGGCCATCGCTCAATAACCTTGTCCGCGCACAGCCGTGAATTGCGGTGAAAGATGGAATATAATGGTGAGCTGACACATTTCCCAGACGCAAACCACGTTAATCATGAGCCTGACTTCCTTCCTCCAACAACCAGATGTGCGGCGACGCTTTCGCGAAACGTTCGCCCTACCCAAACTAGTCACACAAGCAGCTTTGCTCGCTCCACCGCGCTCAACTCATTACGCATTGGTGGGAACCGCGTTCGACTATCTGCTGCGCTGGT
>JANWYE010000055.1 GCA_025057175.1 Chloroflexus sp.
CCCCACCTCGCCGATCCGATCATTCTTGGTCAGCGGGTCGAATGCACCATCAGCGAGTATGGCGTGATGGTGGCGCGGAACACCGTACCGTGTAGCGAGTTCGGCAACTTCGTCGCGATGGTGGCGCGGGATTTGCTCAAGTTTGAGGAGATTCGTCATGGCGCGTTCGGATGTTGAGACACTCTTGTATCAAGTTACGAGCAACAATGATGATAATGATGATTGGGAAGCTGCTAACAGCAGATCGTTGCTGCGGGCGCGATGCGCCCGCACAATGCCACTGAGCACAAATGCAGTTAGTATGTTTAGCTATTGCTTCTTGAGAATGCTCAGCCCATTCCCCAAGAATAGAAACTGCGACACTCGGCGAGGCAGCACCATCGCCGGCGTTGCCGGATTGCCATCTACCTTCACCGCTGCAACCGCGCCACGATGGTCAGATCACTAGCTCGCCACATCGCCAAGTCTTGATGGGGATGGTGTGAATCACTGCCGCCAGAGACGAGCAGACCATAGCGAGCCGCTGCCGTCAGCAGCCGGGTGCGGGTAGCGGCATCGTGGGTTGGATAATAGACCTCGATGCCATCGAGGCCCGCCGCTGCTAACGCAGCAATATCGTCATCAGTGGCCGGAATGGCGTAGATGCCTTTGTCGCGGCCCGGATGGGCCAACACGGCCAGCCCGCCCAGATCGTGGGCCACGCTAATGATCTCATCGACACCGATTGGCCGGTAAGCAGCGGCAAAGTGCGTGAGAATAAAGCGCATCCCGGCCTCTTCGTCGCCTTCGCCGGCTATCCGGCCGGGCAGATCATTGTGGCGTGCCAATACTAACGCTACATCGGCGACAGTTGGCGGACGGTCGCGGTCGCTAAGACCGGGCAAGCGAAAGCCGGCTGCGGGCAGATCGCGCATCAACTGCGCGGCATCAGCGGTATTACGGTTGACCACCTCAGCGCACAGATCGAGCAGCGCCGGCGCTTCTGGATCAACGCCGTATACCAGTGTATGCCAGAGTTTACCATTGAAAGCGCTATCAATCTCAACCCCGCTCACCACCTGCACGCCGTAGTGCATTCCGGCCATCGCCGTCGTGATCACATTCGCCGTTGTATTGTGATCGGTCACGGCGATCATAGTCAGCCCGCGCGCCGCAGCAGCTACCGCCAAGGCCACCGGCGTCCATGTCGCATGGTGCGGGGTGGCATTGGTGTGAATATGCAAATCGATCATGGTCGCTCCACCGGCAAGTTGGCCGCCTGCCACGCCTCAATCCCGCCTTCTAACACGGCGACTGGCCCATAGCCAAGATCGCGGAAGATCTGCGCTCCCCGTTGCCCGGCCTCTGGCCGGCTAGCATCGCCGTATGTGATGATGATACCATCGGGTGGCAAAGCCGCCAGCCGCTGGTTGAGATCAGGCGAGGCTAAACTGAGCGCACCGGGCAGATGCGCGGCCCGGTATGCCTCACCCGATCGCATATCGACAAAAATAACGTTACCGGCCTGCCAGCGTTGTTGCGCATCGGCTACCGAAATCACCGGCGCAGGCGGGCTATTGCTCAAGTCGCCATGACCAACAGCCGCCTCAACTGTTGGCGCCACGGTCGGCTCAGCCGCCGGCGCCGGCGCGCCGGTTCCAGTGATCACGAAGGCTAACACGCCGGCCAGCAGGACAATGCCGCCGATAATTGCCGGCAAGCGCCACGCCGGCGGTTGGTTAGAATTCATTGGCTCAAAATGTTCCATACATCAAATGTGGTATTGTCTACATCCTCGCGGTATTATAATGCAGATAGCTGTTCGCCGGCGCGCCGCGCCATTTTACAGGAACTGCTCTTATGATCACCGCGTTACTCCCCAATCTGTACCAGTTGCGCCTACCCCTCCCCTTCGCCCTTAACCATGTTAACGTCTATTTGCTGCGCGATGCGCAGGGTTGGACGGTCGTTGACACCGGTTTGCACACACCCGCCGCAGAAGCAGGATGGCAAATGGCGTTTGCCGAGTTGGCCATCGAGCCACGCCAGATTCATACCATTGTGCTGACCCATTTCCACCCCGATCATTTCGGCATGGCCGGCTGGCTCCACGAACGTTCCGGTGCGCGGGTCTTATTGGCGCCGCGCGAGATCGCCCTAGCCGAGGAGGTGTGGATCCACCGCGCCGACCATGATGATCCCAGTTTACGCCATTTTCTCCGTCATGGCATGCCAACCGATCTAGTCGAGAAGGTAGTCGGCGCGATCGCTGCCTTACGCGCCGCCACCCGGCCCCATCCACCGCTCACCCCCATGCCGCCCGGCACGTGGCTAGCGATGGGTGAGCGGCGCTTTCTCGCTATCCATGCCCCCGGCCACAGTGACGGCCAATTAGTCTTCTACGCGCCTGACGAGCGGCTCGCGCTCGTTGGTGATCAAGTATTGCTCAAAATCACGCCACACATCGGCATCTGGCCAGAGAGCGAACCGGATCCATTACGCAAATATCTTGCCTCGTTGGCCGAATTAGCCACGCTTGAGGTTGATCTAGCTCTACCCGGTCATGGCAAGACAATCACGACATGGGCCGAGCGGATCGCTGAGCTACAGACGCATCACCACGAGCGGCTGACCGCGATGTTACAAGCAGTTCGCGCCGGCGCCGAAACTGCGTTCACCGTGGCGCAACAGGTGTTTGCCGTTGAACGATTCACCCCCCACGAGGCCCGTTTTGCGATCGCCGAAACGATCGCTCACCTCGAATTGATGGTCGCTGATGGTCTGATCAAGCGTCACGAGGATGATAGCTTGGTCAGATATACACCTTGAATTGATACTGTGAACCGGCGTGGAGTGCGGCAGTCAAACTGTCGCATTCCATATAACATATTGTTGACAAGCCTCCTCCGAATCAACCATCACTCAATCATTCGCCAATCTGTAATCTACGCCCGATCTGCATACTTCAGAGCTTATGGTACGCTGCAAGCAATACCGGTCAAGGTAGCCGATAAATTGCAGGATGTCCACCGAATGCACGCGCCAATAGCATCGCTTATCTTAATACTAGGCATCATCGCGCTCGCTGGCTTGGTTGTCACACCAGCGCTCGCCATCATTGCGTTGGGTGGTTGTGTACTCTTGTTGCTATGGGAACGCTACCGGCTCACGCGCGCGATGCGTGCCTTAGCCAATCGTCTCCAACACGCCCCCTTCGACACCAAACTAGAAGTTGGCGCGGGCGCATGGGGCGAGGTCTGCCATGCTGTCAACCGGCTCTTGCAACAATGGCGCACCGAACAACACCTCCAACGACTCCAACCGACCCAACCGGCGCTGCGCCAGATCAATCCGCTCAACTTACATCCACCGGTCGCCGGTCACGTTACACCGATAGCGGTCTTGGCCATCGGCCAACTTGGATTGGACGGCGACATCAACGAAATGCGGGCACGCATCCATCTCATTGCCGAGGCAATCGAACGCCAACAGGCCCTGCTCCAGTGGCGCGACAGCTACGCCCTCCTCATTTTTGGCGCGCTTACCAACGAAACCGATCCGGTGCGGAACGCTATTGCGGCTGCTACTAACATTATCGCCAACGCCGAAAATACCGGCTTAACCATTCCGCCAATGGCGCTCAGCAGCGGTCAAGGTCGCGTGGCAGTCATTCCCCTGATCGGGCTGTATGTCACCGGAGAGCCGCTTGAACAAGCCAGTTCACTCATCCATCAAACTACACCCAGCACATTGACGTGCGCCGAAGAGGCCTATTTTTACCTGCGCAGCGCCGGACTATTACCGCTCAGCGTTGCGCGCTATACCACGCCAGCGCGCAGTTATGCCCTAGCGCTCGGTGACACCTACCGGCATCAGAAAGCGGAATAGTATCATGATCCTTGCGTTTTAAATCTGCCCGGCGTATAATATTGCTACATATCACTCCGACCAAGCCCCGTCGAATGGCGCGCCGCCGCTTCTGCGCAGGGATTTTTCATGGAAGAGCTGAATCATGCCGGGAATAATTCAAATGATGAAGTTCGCCAACCTGATCTGAACGATCTTATCGATCGTGGCGATCAGGCATTGATGGAAGAGATATTGCGCGATCCCGCCCATGCTTATCGCAACCTCAAGCATGGTGATACTGTTGATGGGCGGATTATGCGGATCGACCGCGACGAGATCCTTGTCGATATTGGCGCCAAAGCTGAAGGCGTCATCCCCAGCCGCGAGATGCAGACGCTCAGCGAAGAGGATCGCGCCGCGCTAAAAGTGGGCGATCCCGTGCTTGTCTTCGTCGTCCAATCGGAAGACAAGGAAGGTCGCGCAATCCTGTCGATTGACAAAGCCCGGCAAGAGAAGAGCTGGCGCGCGCTGCAAGAGTGCTACGAGCGGGGCGAGATAATTTACGCCCGCGTGAAGAACTATAACAAGGGCGGCCTGCTGGTCGATCTCGACGGTGTGCGCGGATTTGTGCCTGCGTCACAGGTGTCGAGCATCAGCCGTAGCTCGGAAACGCAGAAGCAATCCGAAATGGCCCGGCTGGTTAATGTCGAATTGCCGCTGAAGGTAATCGAGATTAATCGTAACCGTAACCGCCTGATCTTGTCGGAACGGCAGGCAATCGCTGAAACCCGCGAGTCAAAAAAGGACGAGTTGCTCTCTTCACTGCGCGAAGGCGATGTGCGTGAAGGCATTGTCTCGTCGGTGTGCGATTTTGGCGCCTTCGTCGACATTGGCGGCGCTGATGGGCTTGTCCATCTCTCCGAGATTTCGTGGTCGCGGGTCAAGCATCCTGCCGAGGTGCTGAAAGTCGGTAGCAAAGTGAAGGTCTCCATCCTCAGCATTGACCACGAGCGCAAGCGCATTGCGCTGTCAATTAAGCGCACGCAGAGCGAGCCGTGGACGCGGGTGGCCGAACGGTATCAGTTGGGCCAGATTGTCGAAGGGACGATTACCCAACTCACTTCGTTCGGCGCATTTGCCCGGATCGAGGATGGCGTCGAGGGACTCATCCATATTTCAGAGATGGGTGATGAACGGATTCAGCACCCCCGCGAGGTGTTGAGCGAAGGGCAAGTGGTGCAGGCGCGGATTATCCGGATCGATCCGGCGCGGAAGCGGATGGGGTTGAGTTTACGGCTCCAACACGAGCCAGCCGAGAGCGGCGAAGAAGCGGAGGATGCTGGCTAACCACCGTCGTTGCGCGGTTGAGATGGCGCTCTCGACCGGTAGCAATAACGGGGTAGGGCAATAATTCGTATTCCCCGGTCTGTCAGGCCCAATAGTCGTTTCCTCCAGTCTAGCAGGTGGAGAAGAGTATGTCTGATCTGTACAGCAAATTCACTAAGCGCGCTAAGCAGGTGCTACAATTAGCCGCCGAAGAGGCGCGCGCGTTTAACCATCCATATATCGGCACCGAGCATATTTTGCTGGGGCTGATCCGCGAGAGCGAAGGGATCGCGGCCCGCGTGCTCGATGAGCTAGGGGTAAAGCTGCCGCAGGCGCGCAGCGCGGTTGAGTTTATCGTTGGCCCCGGCGAGAGCACGATGGTCACCGATCAAGAGCTGACCGCCCGCGCCCAAAAAGTGATTAAGTATGCGATTGAAGAGGCCAATCGCCTCAATCATCACTATATCGGCACCGAGCATCTGTTGCTGGGCTTGGTGCGCAATGGCGAAGGCGTCGCTACCGGCGTGCTCGATATTCTGGGCGTGTCGCTCGAGCAGGTGCGCAATCAGGTGATGCGCACGTTGCGCCACGGCACTGCCGGCGCAAGCAGCGAAGCGCGTGCTTCTACTGCTCCCGGCACGCCGCCGGCTCAGCGCCAATCGAAGACGCCATACCTCGATGCCCTCGGCACCGATCTGACCGAGATGGCCGAACAGGGCCGGCTCGACCCGATTATTGGTCGCCAACACGAGATCGAGCGCGTGATTCAGATTCTCTCGCGCCGCACCAAGAATAATCCGGCCTTGATCGGCGAACCCGGCGTCGGCAAGACGGCAATTGTCGAAGGTCTGGCGCAGCGCATTGTCCAAGGCGATGTGCCCGACAGCATTAAGGGCAAGCGAGTCGTGACGCTCGATATGGGCGCGCTGGTCGCCGGCACTAAGTATCGCGGCCAGTTCGAAGAGCGGCTCAAGCGCGTGATCGATGAGATCAAGGAGTCGCGCTGCATTCTCTTCATTGATGAATTCCATACGATCATCGGCGCTGGCGGCGCCGAAGGCACGCTCGATGCGGCTAACATCCTCAAGCCCGCTCTGTCGCGTGGCGAATTGCAGACCATCGGCGCTACAACGCTTGATGAGTACCGCAAGTATATCGAGCGTGACGCCGCGCTTGAACGCCGTTTCCAGCCGGTGATGGTCGATGAGCCGTCAATCGAGGATACGATCCAAATCCTGCGCGGTATTAAGTCGCGCTATGAGGATTTCCACCAGTTGCAGATTAGTGACGAGGCGATCCGCGCCGCGGCTGTGCTCTCGGCCCGTTATGTGCCCGACCGCCAGTTGCCCGATAAGGCGATTGACCTGATTGATGAGGCCGCTTCGCGGGTGCGGATGTACCGCTCGGCCACCCCGCCGCGCCTGCGCGATGCGCTGCGCGGTCTTGAAGCGCTGCGCAAAGAGCGCGAGGCAGCATTGGAAGACCAGCAGCTTGAGCTGGCCGACAATCTGCGCGAACGCGAGGAGCGGATGCTCCAGCGCATCCAAGAGATCGAAGCTGAGCTGGGTACCCGCAGCGATGAACGCTACGATCGGCCCTACGTGACCGAAGAAGACATCGCTGAAGTGGTCGGGATGTGGACGGGTGTGCCGGTTACGCGCTTGACCGGCAATGAGACGCAGCGCCTTATGCACATGGAGGAGTTCCTCCATAGCCGGATCGTTGGCCAGCACGAGGCGATTGTCACTATCTCGAAGGCGGTGCGCCGCGCTCGCGCCGGTCTCAAGGATCCCAAACGCCCGATCGGCAGCTTCATCTTCCTTGGCCCCACTGGCGTTGGCAAGACCGAGCTGGCCAAGGCGCTGGCCGAATTCATGTTCGGTACCGAAGAGGCGCTGATCAAGATCGATATGTCTGAGTTCCAAGAGCGCCATACGACTTCCCGGTTAGTCGGATCGCCGCCCGGCTATATCGGCTACGGTGAAGGTGGGCAACTGACTGATGCCGTCCGCCGCAAGCCGTACAGTGTGGTGCTGTTCGATGAGATCGAGAAGGCGCACCCCGATGCCTTCAACCTCTTGTTGCAAGTGCTCGAAGATGGACACCTGACCGATGGCAAGGGCCGGCGGGTTGATTTCCGCAACACGATCATCATCATGACCAGCAACGTCGGCACCGAGCACATCCGTCGCGCCTCGCGCATTGGCTTCGGCGGCAACGCCAACGAGATCGATCAGGCTGATATGCGGCGCAAGGTTGACGAGGCGCTCAGGATGCTCTTCCGACCTGAGTTCCTCAACCGCATTGACGCGACGATCATCTTCCATCCGCTCACCAGCGAGGAAATCCAGTCGATCACCCAACTGATGCTCAAGCGGGTGCAGACCCAGCTCGACGAGCACCAGATCAAATTGGTGGTGCAGCCTGATGCGCTTGAGTACCTTGCCCGCCGCGGTTACGACCCGGCCTTCGGCGCGCGGCCATTGCGGCGCGTTATAACTAACCTGATCGAAGACCCGTTGGCCGAAGGGCTGCTCTCTGGGCAGTTCCAAGACGGCGATACGGTGATCGTTGATACGCACGAGGATCAATTGCGGCTGCGCTCGCAGCGCGAGATTGATCAAGAGAAGGTTGAGGAAAGCCCAGCCTTGGCGTAGAATCACGCGGATCACAGAAGGGGCACAGCGCCGCTGTGCCCCTTCTTGTACCTACCGTGCCACCTGTCCGTTAGCCAACAACGCCCCCAATAATGCCGCTCGACCGACCATCCCCACTAGCCGGCCCTCAGCATCAACTACTGGCAATCGCTTAATCCGGTGAGCGATCGTTTGCTCAACCGCCGCTGCGATGGGTGTGTCTGGCGTCACTGTAATCACCGGGCTGGTCATCACATTGGCAGCAGTTTGATTTTTTAATGCTAGTTCTAACTCAGGCGGGCGGGCGCCGCCGCCAATCCAAATGGCAAAGCGTTGCAACAAGCCCGGCGCGACCGGACGCATCGCCCGGCGCAGGATATCGCCATCGCTGACGATGCCAACCACGCGCCGATTATTGTCAATCACCACCGCTCGCCGGCGCGGGGTTGATAAAATCCGATCAAGTGTCTCTGTCAGTGGCGTTTCAGGAGTTACGGTGGGCACATCACGCACCATAACCTCTCCCACAGTCTTGGCAGTGCTAAGACCGGCAGGAGCGGTTTCGGCGCTTACGGCAAAATTGTTCGCCACGGTTTGCAACACGTCCGACCGGCTAATGATCCCGACCAGCCGGCCATCGTTATCAACCACCGGCAACCGCTTGTGATCATACTCGGCCATCACCAGCGCCGCCTGCGCCAGCGAGGCGGTCGCCGGAATCGTCTGCGGATTTGGCGTCATCACGTCACCGGCCCGTTCAGGTCGCGCCGCCATCGCCGCTAATTGCGCTGCCCGTTCATCGCCCGGCAGTAACTGTTGCAAATGGAGTGGCAGTTGGCTAACCCCGCGTTGCAACAGATCAGCGTCAGTGACAATACCTACTACCTTGCGCTGCGCATCAACCACCGGCATCGCTCGCAAGCCGCGTTCGAGCAACAGCCGCACTAACTCGCCGACCGGCGTATCGGTTGTAACCGATACAACTTCATGATTCATCACATCGGCAACCGTCAGATGGGCCGGAAAAACGCCGCCTGCCCGCCGGCCCACCTTCACCACCTGCACCGGCGAGAGCACGATGAGACCCTCTTGCACAAGTTCGCTCAGCCTTGGCAAGACCCGTTGCAAACGATCGCTGCGATCGATGCAGGTAATCACTAACGGCAAACGGCTAGGAATATCAACCAACAAGTCACTATGAAACACGCCATGCGTGCCGTAACCGCCCACTCCGCGCAAGACGGTCACGCCCGGCGCGCCAGCCGCCCGGAGTGTATCAACAATGCGCGAGGCGATGGTGCGCCCCTGCTGGCTGTCGCCCTCATCGATGTAAATCCAGAGTTGCTGCGTTACGGCCTGCTCCATTGGAGACCTCCTCTCAACTGATCGCAAGGGCGACGCGCAGTGCGCCGCCCCTCACGATTCACCCGCCAATCCAACGACCCAGCCCAACCCCAACCACTACCGCGATCAGGCCGGCGACTACACTCCCACCAACATACCCTAGCGCCGCCAACCAGTTGCCGGCGCTAAACAGAGTAAAACTCTCGTAGCCAAAGGTCGAGAAGGTGGTAAACCCGCCGAGCAACCCCGTCACCAACATTAGCCGCACCGGCTCGCTGAGGGTCAGCCGGTTGGCAGCGAGGGTCAACAACAACCCAATGAGCAGACAACCCAGCACATTGATGATGAAGGTGCCATACGGCCATGCGGTGCCAAAGCGTTGGGCTGCCCACAGCCCAATGCCGTAGCGCAGGTTGGCGCCAATCGCCGCCCCTAGCGCAATCGCCAATACGTTGTTCATCGCTGCCTGTCTCTCCCTGTGCAAGGCAGAACCCAACCAATAGCTATCTGTATTGTACGACGATTGGGGGGATTGTGAGTGGGGAAGGCGGGCGCAGGGACGGGGCGTGCCCCGCTTACGCCCGCACCTCTTGACGTTGGAAGAGGATGTACCCGATAGCGAACAACACAATCGTGGCTGCGATCAGGCCGGTAGCGTGCGGCCACGTCAACAAGATGCTCTGCCCAGCCGGCAGTGGCGTGCCCGGAATGGCGTTATGCAGTTGGATTGGCAACACAATGCCTAATGCACGCACTGCCGGGTTGAGCATCGCCAACGCCACTTCTGAGAAGAGGGTGTTGGGAGAAAGCCGGGTCAGCAGTAGTTCGAGCTGAATCTGGTTGATCAACGCTTGCGTATCGCCCGGCGGCACGGGTTGTAGCGTGCGAGCCAGCAGGCTGGCGATGATACCCCAGAAGACGGTGAAGAAGAGCCAGACCGCAATCGCGGCTAACGCGGCAGTGGCTGGCTGGCGAAAAATGATCGAGAAGAGCATCGCCAACGCCAACCAGATCCCACCGTAGAAGATGGTAATGAGCAAGAACCAGAGCATCCGCACCGTCTCTTCACCGCTCGGCGGCACGCCCAGTTGCAGCAGGCCCATACCGATGATCAACAGCCAGATTGCTGTCAAGGCCAAGGCCAGTGTGCCCAGCCCAGCCAAGAACTTGCCCAACAGCAAAGCATCGCGATAGATCGGTTGGGCCAGCACCTTCGAGAGGGTGCGCTGGTTGAATTCGCCGTTGATTGAGTCGAAGGCCAGCGCAATCGCTAACAACGGCACCAGCAAGCCGAGAAAGCCGACGAAGGCCGGTAATGGCTCGCGAGCCGTGGTAAAGAGCCGCAAGAAGAGAAAGTCGTCGCTGCTGCCGGCGCCGGCGCGTAAGTTCTGCGATGCCGCATAGACGGTGCCAAAGGCGGTGAGCAAGATCAGCGCCTCAAGGATCAGCATGCGCGCGCTGGTCAGATAGTCGGCCATCTCTTTGGCCACCACCGCCCACAACCCCGTCCACGGCGAGCCTTCGCGCTGGCGCGTGGTTGCAATGCTACGCGCTTGCTGCATAAGCGCCTCCTTTCTGGAAGTAGCGCGCATACACCTCGTCAAGGCTCGGCGTGTCCACACTCAAACCGAGCAATTTCCCACCCGCCTCGATCACCTTGCGCGCAATCTCGGCCCGCAAATCGGCGCGCGCCTCGACGTGATAGGTCTGCTTGCCGTTCAGCGATACCTTCACCACGTCAGGCAGCTCGCGTAACGCCGCCGCCACTGTATCGCCACCTTCGGCTTCGACATGGATTCGGTATGCCCCGCCGAGCACACGTTGCGCCAACTCACTCACCGTGCCCTCCAGCACCATCCGCCCCTTGTGGAACAGACCAACTCGATCGCACACTGCCTGCACCTGTTGCAGCAGGTGCGACGAGAGCAAGATGGTGATGCCGCTCGCCTTGAGTTGGCGGATCAAATCAAGAAATTCGCGCACTGCTTCTGGGTCAAGCGCCAGCGTTGGCTCGTCCATGATGATCAGTTGCGGTTGCTTAATCAGAATCTCTGCCACTCCCAACCGCTGGCGCATGCCGCGCGAGAAGGTTTTGACCCGCCGGTCAGCGACGTGGCTTAAGCCGACCTGCTCCAGCGCCTCAGTGATGCGCTTGCTCATTTCCGGCTCGCGGATGCCGTTAAGCTTCGCGATGTAATTCAGGTTTTCGCGCGCGGTCAGGTTATCGTAAAACCCGACCTGATCGGGCAGATACCCAACCCGCGCTTTGACACTCAGCGGCTGGCGGGCCGGATCGAGACCCAACACGCGCACACTCCCGCCGGTCGGCTCGGTCAGGCCGAGCAGCATCAGGATCGTGGTTGTCTTGCCGGCGCCGTTTGGCCCCAGCAGACCGAAAATCTCGCCCTTGCGCACAGTCAAGTTGAGGCGATCGACGGCGGTAAACGCGCCGTATTGCTTGGTCAAATCACGGCATTCAACCACCACGTCGGTCATAGTTCACCCCCGTTACCGGCGGCCAAACCGCATCACCGCCACGCCGACGCCAACCACCGCCACTGCAATCAGTGCGATCCCCACCAAACCCCACATGGTTGAAGTCAGCACGGTAAAGCGGAACTCGCTGGTCGCAGCGGAGGCTTCAGCCGGACGAGCGGTAAAGGTGACAAGGTAGTCGCCAGCAATAGCCTGATTCGACGGTTGCACTCGCGCCGTGACCTCAACCAGATCGCCATTGGCCAGTTCAGGGATCTGCTTCGGCTCAAACTCAACTGTCCACCCAATCGGCGGCGAGGCGCTTAGCTCGATATTGCGGGCCGGCGCGCTGCCGGTATTGCGCACCACCAGCTTCACCTCAGTCTTTTCGCCGATCCGCGCTTCGCCGGACAACCGGCCATCAGGCGTAGTCAAGATCAGTTGCGGTTGGCCGGTAATATCAGCCACGAGGCGCGTCGTCGCTTGCAAATCATTGCCACGCGCTAGAATGCCAATCTCGTAAGTGCCAGCGGGCACGTCACTGGACAGCGCGCGCACTTCAATGCTCAGACTCTTCGACTCGTTGGGGCCAAACGGTACGCTGGTAATGCTCTGACCCGACAGCTTGAAATCGACTTGGAAGCCGCGCGGTGCTTCGGCCAGCAGACTTACCGGCACCTCTTCACTGCTCTCGTTCTTGAGAGTGACGTTGTAGCGGAACGTAGTCGAAGGCGAGCCGCGCAACGTTGGCAGATCAACTTTAAACGAGAGACCGGCTGGATTCACCGTTTTCGCTTTCAGGGTCAACTCGATCGGCAACGTCACTTCTTGATTGACGCCGGTCGCTACGGCGATCATCCGGTATGCGCCGGCCTTCACATCTGACGGCGGCTCGATGCGCAGGTCAAAGGTCGCGTTGTTGTTCGGTTCGACGTAGGCCGACTGGATTACACGCCCATCGCCGCGGAAGGTAACGTTCCAGCCGCTCGGCGCTTCACGTATACCGAGACGCACAATCTGCGGCGTCGTTTCAGTGCCGAGCGTGAGTTTGAAGGTGATCACATCGCCAACGGTGGCTTCTTGGGTAGGATAACGAGTGTAGAAAAAGAGATCGCGCCGATTTTCTTGGGCCAGCGCCGGCGCTGCGCCCACCGTAGCAATCAGCGCTAACATCACGAGCAAGCTGATGACGCGAACCACACGCATCGTCTACCTCCCCTTGTGATGGTCATTGAACAATCTGCCGCGGAGATCCGCTCAATACCGGGAAGATAGATGGCGATAATTAGAAGAAGATTAGTGGCGCGTTAGCGTTCTCTATGAAAACGCTCACTTGGTCAGCGCATATTCCCACAACTGGTGCGGCGCATTGGCCGGTGACGCTAGCCGTTTCATCAGCAGGGTGAGTGGTAGGTTAGCGAGATGGTTAGCGAGTAAGTGCTGCGGAAGCGCATGAACCGACTGCGGATACAGCTTGAAGCGATAGTAGAGTGTGTGATCGGGAAACCCCAAGCGCTTCAGCGCCATATAGGCGCGACGGCGCAATTGTATGCGATACGGCCAGCGAATGTGATGGCAAAGATTGGCAAAGATCAACCCACCCGGCGCAAGGATGCGAGCGAACTCGGTGAAAAGTTGCAAGATTGCCTGCTGATCAGGAATGTGCTGGAAGACCCCGAAGGCAAAGATAAGATCGATGCTATCGTCGGGTAGTTCGATCCGGCTCGTCGTATTGACCAGAAATCGCGCATTAGGCAAATCACGATGCAACTCACGCGCCTTGCGAATAAGGCTTTCGGCCACATCGAGACCAATATATTCAGCGAAATGCTCGCGCAGCGCCGGGGCCACCCGGCCAATGCCGCAGCCGAAATCGAGCACGCGCTGAAACCGGCGTGGGTAGCCAAGGCGTTGCATTTCATCACGCAACTGCGCCATCTGATGCCGGCCAGTCTGGAAGAACTCGGACAACTCCCAGCCGGATATGCCAGTCATTGCCCAGAAGGGATCAAGCTGCCCTAAGGCGTTCCATTGCTGTTGGTTGTATGCGAAGCTCATTGCGCCCCTCATCAAAACGTAAATTGCTAGCAACGTCTGTGTTCATCAAACCATACCGTACCCGATATGTCTTGTGCGGTTTGCCAAGGATTGCGGCGGGAAAATTTCCCTGCTTCATTTGCGACCGATATATGCTCGTGCTATGATGCATCTCGTGTGAAACGCCCAGTCTAGAGCCGACAAACACAATGACTCACCCCTTGCGCGAACTCGCCCTCACCAGTCTATACAATCTCCTTATCCGGCTCCGGCTACTATGGAGCTTTGTCTTCCGCCCGCGCGCGATTGGGGTGCGGGTGATCGTGCAGCGCGGTGACGAGTTTTTGTTAGTGCGCCATCGCGGCGGCAAGCAGCCGTGGGGGCTGCCCGGCGGCGCGATTGATCGCGGTGAAGCGCCAGCAGAAGCCGCTCGCCGCGAGGCGCTCGAAGAGAGTGGCTGCCCAGTAACGGTGACCGGCCTCCACGGGGTGTTTCACTACCTAGCTCATGGCCTCAGCGATTATGTGATCGTCTTTACGGCAGTGGCCAATGGCCCGCCAGCGCCACCTCACGGCGATCTTGAAATCTGTGATGCTCAATTTTTTCACCCCGACCGTTTACCTGCCGGTGTTGATGCCGGCAGCGCGCGGCGGATTGGCGAAGTTCGTCGCGGTGAGCGCAACCTCTATCGAGCGTGGTAGCGATAAGACTCAGAGCAGGCAGAAGCGCAGAGGTTTAAACGCAAAGGTTTTTTAGGGTAGGGAGTGTGATGGAGAAACGATCTACAAACAAATCTCTATGCTCTTAGTTTACCTTGCGCTTTTGTGTTCATTTGTCATCGAGGTTTACTATGCCCTACACACCCATTCTCGCCACCCTCGGTTATGTCCTTTCCCCTGACCGTCAAGCAGTGCTGATGGTGCATCGCAACGCCCGCCCCGGCGATCAACATCTGGGTAAGTACAATGGGTTGGGCGGCAAACTTGAACGCGATGAAGAGATCGTTGCCGGTATGCAGCGTGAGCTGCGCGAAGAGGCCGGCCTTACCGCGCTCGAACTTACCTTGCGCGGCACGGTCAGTTGGCCGGGATTCGGTAAGAACGGCGAAGACTGGTTCGCGTTTATCTTTTTGATCACGCGCTTCAGCGGCGAACCGCCGGCAGCCAACGTTGAAGGTACGCTCGAATGGGTGCCCCTGTCGAGGGTGATGGAACTGCCACTGTGGCCCGGTGACCGCTTCTTTCTGCCATTGGTTTTCGACGCCGACCCGCGCCCGTTTCACGGTGTGATGCCCTACGCCAACGGCCAGCCAGTTGATTGGCGCTATAGCCGAATTGGGGGTTGATCAAACCGCGGAGAACGCAGCGCCCCTGTGTCATTGCTTCGGGGTTGGCACGCCCCTGAATCAATCACCTGCGTGTCCGCAACCGATGCCGGCCCGCCATCAAGCACGCGCTACACCACCGTGTCATTGCTTCGGGGTTGGTACGCCCCCGAAGCAATCCCCCGCGAGTCCGGGAACACCCCTGATCCTCTGCGCCCTCTGCGAAGCCAGATGAGCCTGAACCGTGAGCCACCACCTCAGTGGTGCAGCAGGACAACCCAATCACACCGTGGTATAATTGCCCCTACAGCACGAATCGCCGCGCACTTGCGCATTGCATATCGGCAAAAACTATGCTTGACATCAAACTCATCCGCGAGCAGCCCGATGAAGTGAAGCGCCAACTTGCCCGCTGCGGCGTTGATGGCGCGATTATCGATCAGGTGCTAGCTTTCGACGAGCAGCGCCGTCGCTTGATCTATGAAGTTGAGACGCGCAAAGCCGAGCGGAATGCAGTCTCGAAGCAGATCGGCGCGATGAAAGACGCCGCCGAGCGACAGGCCAAGATCGAGGCGATGCGCCAACTTGGTGATGAGATTGCTGCTCTTGATCGCCAGTTGGCTGAGATCGAAGAGCAACAACGGGCCGCAATGCTTGAGATTCGCAATCTGCCGCATCCCGATGTGCCTGATGGGGTAGATGAAAACGATAACGTCGTTGTTTACCAAGAGGGTGAAGCGCGGCAGTTGCCCTTCCCGGCCCGCCCGCACTGGGAGCTGGGTGAGGCGCTGGGTATCCTCGACTTCGAGCGCGGCGTTAAGTTGGCCGGTTCGCGCTTTTATGTCATGCGTGGAGCCGGCGCTCGTCTGCAACGGGCAGTGATCCAGTGGCTGCTCGATCTGCATCTGCAACAGGGCTATCAAGAGGTCTACACGCCGTTTGTGGTCAAAGAATCGGTGTTGTGGGCGTCGGGCCAACTGCCCAAGTTCCGTGACAATCTCTACCGTGATGAGGAATCGGGCTTGTGGCTGGTGCCGACGGCAGAAGTGCCGATTACCAGCCTCTACGCCGACGAGATTCTCGAGGCGAGCCAGTTGCCGATCTATCACGCCGCCTACACGCCCTGTTTCCGTAAGGAACAGCTCAGCGCCGGGCGCGATGTACGCGGGATCAAGCGTGGCCACCAGTTCGATAAGGTTGAGATGTATATGTTCGTCAAGCCCGAAGAGAGTTATCAAGCACTCGAGAAGCTGCGCCGCGACGCCGAAGAGTGCGCGCGCCTCTTGGGCTTGCCATTCCGCACCAAGCTGCTCTGCACTGGCGATCTCGGCTTCGGCTCGACAAAGACGTATGACATTGAGGTGTGGGCGCCGGGAGTGGGCGAATGGCTTGAGGTCAGCTCGTGCTCGAATGTTGAGGCATTTCAGGCCCGCCGCGCTAACCTGCGTTACCGCCCCGAACCGGGCGCCAAGCCGGAGTTTCTCCATACCTTGAATGGTTCAGGGCTTGGTTTGCCGCGCACAATTATCGCGATTATGGAAAATTACCAACAGGAAGATGGGAGTATCGTGATACCTGAGGTGTTGCGCCCGTATATGGGTGGCATGGAACGGATCGGGCCGTCATAGGTAACAGGGATGGCAGCGGCGCTCGCCGTGACGGTGAACGTTCAGGGACCAACTCATCAGCGCGTAGGGGGCAGACCTTGACGAACCTTACGCCTTCGGATGTAAGAATAGCCTATGCCAGTCGTGATTAACTTAACCAGCGCCTTGCACGGCGGCACTAACCCCAGTTGCGGCACCGGCGACCACAGTAGTTGCGGGCCGGATTGTGGCTGTGGCTGCCCCTACACCGGCATGGTCGAGCGGGGCAAGGTAGAACCGGTGGCGCTGATCGAGCAGCGCTACCCCAACCAATGGCTCGCGCTCGTCATCCCTCCCGGCGAAGACGAGGAACGGCCTGAACAGGCCATGCTCGTTGCCTACAGCAGTGACCCTGATGAGGTGTGGGATGCGGTCAGCCGGATCACCTTCAATCAGGTGGTGCATGTCTACTACAACGGGTCACTCGACACCTTTCTCGCCCAATTTGCTTAACTGCGCGGGTGTAATGGATCGCTATGCTCACTGTTGCCGACTACCTCGCCCAACCCGCCGTGCCACCCGACGCGCGCATTCCCTATG